>NZ_JBJNOF010000017.1:0-161307 GCF_052166775.1 Serratia sp. CY74737 | reverse complement strand
TGAATTTTACTTCAGTTAGTCACTCTTCAAGACTTGATATTTTTTTGCATCCGAAGATGCTGGATATCGTCTTGTGGAGTGCCCACACAGATTGTCTGATAAATTGTTAAAGAGCAGTGCCGAGAAACTCATCGGCGCGGGCTGCGTATATTACGCTTTTCACCCGGAGAGTCAAGCGTTTATTTCGCTTTCTTCTCGCTGACCCGGCGGCTTGTCAGTCGTTGTTCCCGGTCAGTGGAGGCGCATTATAGGGAGTTCTCGGCAGGCCGCAACCCCTAAATGCAAAAAACTTTTCAAGCGCGGATTTTTTCGGCAAAACGCTGGCCAAACCCGCATTTTTGTCACTTTTCGTACTGAATCTGGCTAAATTCCTGGGCGAAACGATCGACTTGCTGCCAATCTGTGTACTCAACTTCCTTACTGGTATCCGTTTCTCCACCGGTCATACGCATAATAAATTGAATCATGATGCGATCGAACCAGCGATAACGTGGATAACGCAATGCCCCGGCAAACACCGCGCACTGTTTTGGCTGCCACGGCGACGCCAACAGGAACTTGCGGGTATAGGCGTTGGTTTGCGGCGAACGCTTTTCCGGTTTGCGCGCGGTCAGATTGACGGCAAAGAATGCGCTCGGCATCCGATTCAACTGCTCGGCATGACGTTTAACGAATTTATCCAGCACCGGGTTAAAGTGCCCGTAGCGAATAGAAGCGCCGATCATCACCTGCTGATACTGGCTAAGGTCGATCTGTTCCGCCTGCAACAGATCGATAACCTCACAGCGCAGCGTATCCTGCAATTTGCTTGCTATATAAGAAGCGATAGCACGTGTTTGCCCGTCACGGCTCGAATAAAGTATCAATGCCTTCATGGCGTACTCCTTATAACAGGCTCACTCACGCCAGAAGGTTGGCGTGAACAGCACCAGCAATGTAAACACTTCCAGGCGCCCGAACAGCATCGTCACCACCAGGATCCACTTGGCCGCCGCTGGCATCGTGGTGAAGTTGTCCGCCACCACGCCCAGACCAGGACCAAGGTTATTCAGCGTTGCCGTCACTGCGGCAAACGCGGAGAAATCATCAACGCCGGTCGCAATGATCGCCAGCATGCTGACGATAAACACCAGCGCATAGGCGGAGAAGAATCCCCACACTGCTTCCAGAATACGTTCCGGCAGTGCGCGATTGCCCAATTTGATGGTATAGACCGCGTTAGGGTGCACCAGCCTTTTCAATTCGCGCGAGCCTTGCAGGTACAACAGCAGAATACGGATCACCTTCAGGCCGCCGCCGGTCGAACCGGCGCAACCGCCGATGAATGCCGAACACAGCAACAGCATCGGCAGGAACAGCGGCCACTTGGCGATGCTGTCGGTCGTAAAACCGGCCGTGGTCGCCATCGATACCACCTGGAAGAACGCCTGATTGAGCGTTTCCATACCGCTCTTATAGACGCCATGTCCCCAGAGCACCAACGTGCACACCACCACCAGCGTCAGTTGAACGAAGATAAACATGCGGAATTCAGGATCGCGCCCATAGACCTTCAGACTGCGGCCGCTTAGCAAAGCGAAGTGCAGACCGTAGTTACAGCCGGAAATCAGCAGGAACACGGCAATGATGGTGTTGATGGTCGGGCTGGCGTAATAACCGATACTGGCATCGTGGGTAGAAAACCCGCCAATGGCGATGGTCGAGAAACTGTGGCCGATGGCGTCGAACACCGACATCCCGGCCCCCCAGAGCGCCAGCGCACAGGCGACGGTCAGCAACACATAGATTAGCCATAGGGTTTTGGCGGTTTCGGCAATACGCGGACGCATCTTGTTATCTTTCAGCGGCCCGGGCATTTCCGCCCGATACAGCTGCATGCCCCCGACGCCGAGTATCGGCAGTATCGCCACCGCCAACACGATGATCCCCATCCCGCCCATCCATTGCAGCATTTGGCGATAGAACAGGATGGCCTTAGGCAACGAGTCCAGCCCCACCAGCGTCGTTGCGCCGGTAGTCGTCAATCCCGAGAAGGATTCAAAGAAGGCGTCGGTCAGCGACAAATTAGGACGTTCCGAAAACAGGAACGGCAATGCCCCCACGCTGCCCAGCACGGTCCAGAACAGCACAACGATCAGGAAACCTTCACGCGGCTTCAGCTCGTGTTTCTGCTTACGGTTCGGCCACCACAGCATCAGCCCGATGGTCAACGCCACGAAGAACGTTTGGCTGAACGCTCGCCCCGCCCCATCGCGATAAATCAATGCCACCAGGCCGGGAATAAACATTGTCCCGGAGAACAGGATGACCAGCAGACCAACGATACGGGTTATGGCGCGAAAATGCATTTCAGCACGATCCTTAGCAATTCAATTGGGAGGATTATTGCGAAATGGGGGTTAATTGCAAATTACCGCGACTGAGATCACGCAATTTATTCCCAAACAGCTCGACCTCAGTCGCCGGCAGCGCCAAATGCAGCACAACGGCGGCGCCGTATTCACCCTGCAGGATCCGACCTGCGATTTGCTGCAACAAGTTCTCCACCAGCGCCAACTGCGCATAGTCGCACTGCAAGATATATTCGGCTTCGGGCACCTTTTGCGCCAGCGCCAGCTGCTTCAATGCCTGTTGAACACCGTTGCCATAAGCTTTCACCAGCCCGCCGGTGCCCAGCTTGACACCGCCGTAGTACCGAACGACTACGGCGGTCACTTCACCGATACCGCTGCCCATCAGCTGCGCGAGGATAGGTTTGCCGGCGGTGCCCGACGGTTCTCCATCGTCGGAGAACCCCAGCTGCTGCGAATCATCGGGGCTACCGGCGACGAAAGCCCAACAGTGGTGCCGCGCCGCCGGGTGCTCATCCCGCACCTGCTGAATAAACGCCTTTGCCGCCTCCACCCCGCCGGTCGGCGCCAGCAGGGTGATGAAACGGCTCTTCTTTATCTCTTCGGTAAAGCAGGTTGCTTCCGCCGGTATCGGGTACGGCCGCATCAAGCCAGGTTCAGATCGCGCGTCATGTTCTCGATGCGCTTTTCATGGATCACGATGTTGTCTTCGATGCGAATACCGCCATACGGTTTCAGCGCATCGATGCGATCCCAGGCGAAGTGCTGCTTGAACTCACCGCTGCGCCACGGCGCCAACAGAGACTCGATGAAGTACAGACCCGGTTCGATGGTCAACACCATGCCCGGCTGCAACACGCGGGTACAACGCAGGAACGGGTACTTGGACGGCGCCGCCAGATGGGTGCCTTGCTCATCCTGCATAAAACCGGCGGCGTCGTGCACCTGCAGGCCCAACGGATGGCCCAACCCGTGCGGCAGGAACGGCGTGGTGATACCCGTTTCGACCATCGCCTCTTCGCTGAGGCCATTCACCAGTTTGTGATTCTTGAGCAGCTTGGCGATGCGCTGATGCATCTGCACATGATAGTCGGTGTAACGCACGCCGGTTTTAATGGTGTCGATCAGCGCCAGCTGTTCACTATTGAGATCTTTCACCAGATGAGCGAACTCGCTGCCGCTTTGCGCCGCATAGGTACGCGTCAGATCGGCGGCGTAGCCGTTATATTCCGCCCCGGCGTCGATCAGAAAACTCAGGGACTCGGCCGGCGGCTGATGATCCAGCTTGGTGTAGTGCAGCACCGAAGCGTGCTCGTTCAACGCCACGATGTTGTCGTAAGGCACATCGGTATCGCGATGGCCGGTAGCCGTCAGGTAGGCCAGATTGATGTCGAACTCGCTCATGCCGGAGAGGAAGGCCTCATGCGCGGCACGATGGCCGGTTACCGCCGTCTTCTGCGCTTCGCGCATGCAGGCCAGCTCATAGCCGGTTTTAATCGAACGGTGGAAATCCAGGTAGTTCAGCACCGCTTTCGGGTTGATGTTTTCCGAAGGGATGCCGAGATCGCGGGCGCGCTGTTGGGCATAACCGATATAGCCGACGCGCTCACGCTGCGGCGGCAGCTGCTGCGCGATCGCATCGGCGTTGGCCAGCGGCATCAATTCGAGGGACTTGGTCCAGAAACTGTTCGGCAGCGGCTCTACGCTGTGCCAGTAGTCAACCGGGGAGTAGAACCACAGCTTCGGCTTGTTGACGCCATCTATCCACAACCAGCAGTTCGGCACCGACGTCACCGGCACCCAGGCTTTGAAATGCGCGTTCACTTTGAACGGGTAGCTATGGTCGTCCAAAAATACCTTTTGCAGTTCCCCGGAGTGAATCAGCAGCGCATCCAACTTGTTGCGCTCCAGCACTTCACGCGCGCGTTTTTGCAGTTCTGCCAGGTGGTCGTTATACAAAGAAGCCAGCGTTTCCATCACAGTACCCTTATGCCTTAGCACGAAAGAAGCCATCTTAACACAGCGCTCCGACGCACCAACCTCATCGCGTTGGGCATGCGGAGCAGCTCGCAATTCCCTGCAAATGCCGTTACATCCGCAGCTTAACCATTAACCAGCCGCCCAAACCGAGCAGCGCTATCGCCAGCGCCCACAGGCCATGGTGTTCCAACAACACCGCGCCGGCCGCGGCGACGCCCGCCAGACACTGCTGCAGAAAGCCACACAGCGCCATCGCATAAGCGCCGTACTCTTTGGCATCGCTGACCGCCATCGCCATGCTGTTGGGAAACAGCACCGCCTGGCCAAAAATGGTCAGGCAATACAGCGCGATGAACAGCGCCATGCCGGAAAGGCCGGCCAGGACGCCGCTCCACCACAGCAGCAGGATCGCCGCCGTCGCCAGCGCCACGATGCCGCTGCCGGCCTGCATCAGTTTTTTCCCGCCGAGACGCGCCACCGTACGGTTCACCGTCAGCGCCCCGCTGAAGTAGGCGACGCCGATCACCAGCCCCAGGGCGCCGAACGCCGTGACGTTGAGACCAAACTCCTGCTGCATGACGAACGGACTCACTTCCTGCAGTGTCACCGTGGTGGCAAACCCCAGCCCGCCGACGCAGGCCGGCCAAAAGAACCCAGGCCGCCGCAGGATGGCAAAGTAGGTTGCCGCCATCGCCGGGCGCACGCCCCCAGCCCGTCCCGCCTCCAGCGGCAGCGTCGCCATCAGCGCCAGAATGATCAAACCGGTGGCGCCCATCAGGACGAAGCCCATCTGCCAGTGCGCATATTGGCTCAGCAGGCCACCGATAAACTGACCGCCGCCCAGCGCGGTGATAAAGGCGATGGAGAGCACCGACAGACGCCGCGCCAGTTCGTCCCCGCTCCAGTTATCCCGCACGATGATGCGCGCGATGATCGCCGCACCGCCGGCACCCACGCCCTGCAGCGCACGCAGCGTCAGCAATTGGGCGCCGTTGCTGCACAGCGCCAACAGCCCGCTGCAGCCAATGAAAAGAAATAAAGACAGCGTCAGGGGCGCGCGGCGGCCAAAGCGATCGGCGGCCGCGCCCCAGAACAGCACCGGCAAGGCGGCGCCGATGACGAAGATTGAAATGGACAACTCGGTAGCGCGCCGGCTCATCGCCAGCTCCCGCATCACCGTCGGCAGCGAAGGCAAGTACACGGTCGTCGCCATTTGCGCCATAAACACCAACAGACACGCCAGCGTCATGGTTCTGGCGGGAATGCTCCATAAGCCGCTGCGTTTAACACAAGCCGCCTTAGTCATGCGTAACCTCGTCTGAATGTTCATTCGCTGCGAGCAAGTGTATGAGGGCCGACAAGCTCCGGCAAATGCCGATAGCACATAAAATATAACTTCGTTTCAAATCAAAAAACTAACTTGGCGACATGTGATCAGACCAGCAAAAATGCAATCTCTCATTTGCATATTGTTAACATAAAAACCACACTCCTCTTCATCTGGTCATACCAGATCATACGCTGATTCAGGAGATAGACATGCTCTACCAAGGCGAAACATTACAACTGCACTGGCTCGATAACGGCATCGCCGAGCTGGTGTTCAACGCACCGGGCTCGGTCAACAAGCTGGACACCCGCACCGTCGCCAGCCTGGGCGAAGCGCTCACCGTGCTGGAAAACCAGCCAGAGCTCAAGGGGCTGCTGCTGCGCTCCACCAAAGCCGCATTTATCGTCGGCGCCGATATCACCGAATTCCTTTCTCTGTTCGCCGCGCCGGCTGAAAAGCTGCAGGAGTGGCTGGTATTCGCCAACAACGTCTTTAACCGGCTGGAAGATTTGCCGGTGCCGACCATTTCGGCCATTAACGGCTATGCGCTCGGCGGCGGTTGCGAATGCATTTTGGCGACCGATTTCCGCGTCGCCTCACCGGACGCGCGCATCGGCCTGCCTGAAACCAAATTGGGCATCATGCCGGGCTTCGGCGGCTCCGTCCGCCTGCCGCGCCTGCTGGGTAACGACAGCGCGCTGGAAATCATCGCCGCCGGCAAAGACGTCAGCGCCAAAGACGCGTTGAAAGTCGGCCTGGTCGATGCGGTAGTGGCGCCGGAAAAACTGGCCGAAGCCGCGCTCAACATGCTGCAACAGGCGATCGACGGCAAGCTGAACTGGCGCGCCGCGCGTCAACCGAAGCTGGAGCCGCTGAAGCTCAGCCCGATCGAGGCGGCAATGAGCTTCACCACCGCCAAAGGCATGGTGCTGCAGACCGCCGGCAAACATTACCCGGCGCCGATGACGGCGGTGAAAACCATTGAAGCCGCCGCCAAGCTGGGCCGCGATGAAGCGCTGAAACTGGAAACCGCCAGCTTCGTGCCGTTGGCGCGCTCCAACGAAGCGCGTGCGCTGGTCGGCATCTTCCTTAACGATCAGTTCGTGAAGGGTCAGGCGAAAAAGCTGGCCAAGAATGTGGACGCGCCGAAACAGGCGGCGGTGTTGGGCGCCGGCATCATGGGCGGCGGCATTGCTTACCAATCGGCGTTGAAAGGCGTGCCGGTGATCATGAAGGACATCAGCGACAAATCGCTGACGTTGGGCATGAACGAAGCGGCCAAGCTGCTCAATAAGCAGTTGGAACGCGGCAAGCTGGATGGCCTGAAAATGGCGCAGGTGCTGTCGACCATTCAGCCGACGCTGGACTACGCCGGCATCGAGCGCGCGCAGGTGATCGTCGAAGCGGTCGTGGAGAACCCGAAGGTCAAAGCCGCCGTGCTGTCGGAAGTGGAAAACCTGATCGGCGAAGACACCGTTCTGGCGTCGAACACCTCGACCATTCCGATTAATCATCTGGCAAAATCGTTGAAGCGTCCGCAAAACTTCTGCGGCATGCACTTCTTTAACCCGGTACACCGTATGCCGCTGGTCGAAATCATCCGCGGCGAACAAACCAGCGATGAGACCATTGCCAAAGTGGTGGCCTACGCCAGCCGCATGGGCAAAACGCCGATCGTGGTGAACGACTGCCCGGGCTTCTTCGTCAACCGCGTGCTGTTCCCATACTTCGCCGGCTTCAGCCTGCTGCTGCGCGACGGCGCCGACTTCCGTCAGATCGATAAAGTGATGGAAAAACAGTTCGGTTGGCCGATGGGCCCGGCCTACCTGCTCGACGTGGTGGGCATCGACACCGCACACCACGCGCAAGCGGTAATGGCGGCCGGCTTCCCGGAGCGCATGAGCAAAGACTATCGCGACGCCATTGACGTGATGTTCGACAACCAGCGCTTCGGTCAGAAAAACCAGCTGGGCTTCTACCGCTACAGCCAGGACAACAAAGGTAAGCCGCGCAAGGACAACGACGAGCAGACCGATGCGCTGCTGGCAGAAGTGAGCCAACCGCGCCAGACCATCAGCGACGAAGAGATCGTTGCGCGCATGATGATCCCGATGATCAACGAAGTGGTGCGTTGCCTGGAAGAGAAGATCGTCGCCAGCCCGGCCGAAGCCGATATGGCGTTGGTCTACGGCATCGGTTTCCCTCCGTTCCACGGCGGCGCGTTCCGCTACCTGGATACGCTCGGCACCGCCAACTACGTTGAGCTGGCCCAGCGTTACGCACACCTCGGCGCCCTGTATCAGGTGCCGGCCGGTCTGCGCGCCAAGGCCGAACGCAATGAAAGCTACTACCCGGTGGCGACACCGCTGTCCGACGTCGCAACCCGCCAACCGGCATGAGGTCATAAAGATGGAAAACGTAGTTATTGTTGATGCCGTACGCACGCCGATGGGCCGCTCCAAGGGCGGCGCCTTCCGCCAGGTGCGCGCCGAAGATCTCTCCGCTCATCTGATGCGTGAAGTGCTGAGCCGCAACCCGGCGCTGAACGCCGACGAGATCGATGACATTTACTGGGGCTGCGTGCAGCAGACGCTGGAACAAGGCTTCAACATCGCCCGCAACGCCGCGTTGCTGGCCGAGATCCCGCACCGTGTGCCGGCGGTGACCGTCAACCGCCTGTGCGGCTCTTCGATGCAGGCGCTGCACGACGCGGCGCGCGCCATCATGGTTGGCGACGCGCACATCAGCCTGATCGGCGGCGTGGAACACATGGGCCATGTGCCGATGAACCACGGCGTGGATTTCCATCCGGGCCTGAGCCGCAGCGTAGCCAAGGCCGCCGGGATGATGGGGCTGACCGCTGAAATGCTGGCCAAGATGCACAACATCAGCCGCCAGATGCAGGATGAGTTCGCCGCGCGCTCCCACCAACGCGCACATGCGGCGACGCTGGCGGGTTACTTCAAAAACGAGATCATTCCGACCAACGGCCATGACGCCGACGGCGTGCTGACTCGTTACGATTTTGATGAAGTCATCCGCCCGGAAACCACCGTCGAAAGCCTGTCGGCCCTGCGTCCGGCGTTCGATCCGGTCAACGGCACCGTCACCGCCGGCAGTTCTTCCGCCCTGTCGGACGGCGCTTCCGCCATGCTGCTGATGAGCGAATCACGCGCCAAAGCGCTCGGTTTGAAAGCCCGCGCCCGCATCCGCTCGATGGCGGTCGTCGGCTGCGATCCTTCCATCATGGGCTACGGCCCGGTGCCGGCCAGCAAGCTGGCGCTGAAACGCGCCGGTCTGAGCGTGCAGGACATCGATCTGTTCGAGCTGAACGAAGCGTTCGCCGCCCAGTCGCTGCCGTGCATCAAGGATCTGGGGCTGATGGACAGCATCGACGACAAGATTAACCTGAACGGCGGCGCCATCGCGCTCGGCCACCCGCTGGGCTGTTCCGGCTCCCGCATCTCGACCACCTTGTTGAACAACATGGAACGTCACGACGCGCAGTTCGGCCTGGCAACCATGTGCATCGGCCTGGGCCAGGGTATCGCCACCGTGTTTGAACGCGTTTAGCTGTGTCTATCTTGGGATGACCGCGTCACCACTTCAAATCGCGGCATCCCGCCAAGTTTAGTTGCCGTTCTTCCCGCCTGTCAGGGGCGGGTTTTTTATGCCTGAAATTTGCCGACGCCCAAATAAAAACGGGGCGCCCCTCGGCCACCCCGTTCACTGCGCATCGCCTCTGTCAGATAAACGAAAACGCGTCGCCAAACATATGCGCTTCCTGCGCGCCGCGCTCGGCGCAGAAACGCTCGCGGGCGATTTTCGCCATCTCGAAACGCCCGGCGATGTAGATGTCATGCTCCGCCAACGTGCCGAAATCCTGCAACACCGCGCTGAGCACGGTGCCGCTGCGGCCACGCCATTCCGCCTCCGGCTGCTCGACCACCGGGATCACCTTCAGGTTCGGGTGTTGCACCGACAGCGCTTCCAGCTCGCTCAGATCGTACAGGTGCTTCAGCTCACGCCCGCCCCAGTAGATGGAAATATCGCGATCGGGCTGCTGCTCCAACGCGGTCAACAGGATTGAACGCGCATAGGAGAAGCCGGTGCCGCCGGCGATCAGCACCAGCGGACGGCTGCCCTCTTCCCGCAGCCAGGCGTCGCCGTGCGGCATATCGACGGTGATCGCCTGCTCTTTCAGAATGCGATCCATCACCGCCATGGCGTACAGATTCAGCTCCGAAGCACCGATATGCAGCTCGATGTAATCTTGCTGCGTCGGGGTTGATGCCAGCGAGAACGGACGTTTGTCGCGCTCGTCCATCACCACCATCAGATATTGCCCTGCCTTGAAAGAAAACGGCTGCTCGGGCACCAGACGTACCCGATAAACCGTATCGGTAATGGCCTCTACCGAGGTCACTTTACAGCTCAATATTGTCATGCGTTCCCTCTGTCGGGTCATCAATGCAAAGCTGAGAACAGGGCCTGACGCTATAACGTCGGTTCCCTGTCACTGAAAATTGCGAGCTCATCCCAGATTTCGTCGACGCGCGCACGTACCTTTTCATCCATCTGAATCGGACGGCCCCATTCGCGATCGGTTTCACCCGGCCATTTGTTGGTGGCGTCCAGCCCCATCTTCGAACCCAGTCCGGAAACCGGCGAGGCGAAGTCCAGATAGTCGATCGGCGTATTCTCCACCAGAACCGTATCCCTTGCCGGATCCATTCGTGTGGTGATCGCCCAAATCACGTCATTCCAGTCGCGCGCATTGACGTCATCGTCACAGACGATAACAAATTTGGTGTACATAAACTGCCGCAGGAACGACCAGACGCCCATCATCACGCGTTTCGCGTGGCCGGCGTACTGTTTTTTCATGGTCACCACCGCCAGGCGATACGAGCACCCTTCCGGCGGCAGATAAAAATCAACGATTTCCGGGAACTGTTTTTGCAGGATCGGCACGAACACTTCATTCAGCGCCACGCCCAGGATCGCCGGCTCATCCGGCGGGCGGCCGGTGTAGGTCGAGTGGTAGATCGCGTTGCGACGCTGGGTGATGTGCGTGACGGTGAATACCGGGAACTGGTCGATTTCATTGTAGTAACCGGTGTGGTCACCGTAGGGGCCTTCCGGCGCCATTTCACCCGGCTCGATATAGCCTTCCAGCACGATTTCGGCACTGGCGGGCACTTCCAGATCGTTGGAAAGGCACTTGACCACTTCGGTTTTATTGCCGCGCAGCAGCCCGGCAAAGGCATATTCAGACAGGGTATCCGGCACCGGCGTCACCGCGCCGAGGATAGTGGCGGGATCGGCGCCCAGCGCCACCGCAACCGGGAAACGCTCGCCGGGGTGCGCCTGGCACCACTCCTGGTAATCCAGCGCGCCGCCGCGGTGCGACAGCCAACGCATTATCACTTTATTCTTGCCCAGCACCTGCTGACGATAGATACCGAGGTTTTGCCGTTCCTTATGCGGGCCGCGGGTCACCGTCAGCCCCCAGGTGATCAGCGGCGCGGCGTCTTCCGGCCAGCAGTGCATCACCGGAATACGGCCCAGATCGACATCGTCACCCTGCCATACCTGCTCCTGACAAGGCGCGGATCCCAGCACCTTGGTCGGCATGTTCAGCACCTGCTTGAACTTCGGTATTTTGTCGAACAGATCGCGGAAACCTTTCGGCGGCTCCGGCTCTTTGAGGAAAGCCAGCAGTTTGCCGACTTCGCGCAGCGCGCTGATGTCTTCCTGCCCCATGCCCATCGCCACGCGATTGGCGGTGCCGAACAGGTTGCACAGCACCGGCATGTCGTACCCTTTCGGGTTTTCAAACAGCAGTGCCGGGCCGCCCGCCCGCAGGGTGCGATCGGCAATTTCCGTCATTTCCAGGTAAGGATCGATCGGCTGGCTGATGCGTTTTAGTTCCCCTCTCTTCTCCAGCAACGAGAGGAAATCGCGTAAGTCACGGTATTTCATGCTGATCATTATAGCGGCCAGTGGGGAGGGCATTATAAGCCCTCTTCAAGGTTGTTGCTGCAATTTTGTTAACGCCGCCCGCTGCCGGGTGGCTCTCAGCCGCAGTTGAACGGCACCAGCGCAGCCAGTGCGCGCGTATCCTGATATTCGCGCGTCTCTTCGCCGTGGCGGAACACCTTAAAGCCCTGCCCGTTGGCGCTGAAATAACGCAGCGCATTGCCTTCAACGTGCAACAGACTACCTTCACGCAACGCCACTACCGATTCGCTCGGGTTGATCGCGCAGAACTCCGCGAGACGCTCGTCACGGGTTTCGCCCATGTGGCCGCTGATGTGCGCATCGATGTAATGCGGGTTAATCTGCACCGGGAACAGCCCCAGCGCCGGCAATACCACGCTGCAGCGCACCGGCATGTCATTGGTGGTGCGAATGCTCGGCGTCGCCACGTTGCAACCTGCGCTCCAGCCGACGTAGGGCACTTCACGCTCGCGCACCGCGCGCTGGATAGGCACGATCAGGCTTTGTTCGTGCAACATCTGGTTCAGCAACCAGGTGTTGCCGCCGCTGACCAAAATGCATTCGGCCTGCGCGATCGCCGCCGCCGGTGAAGCGGCGTGGTGAATGCTGGTGACTTCAATGCCCAATGTTTGCGCCAGCTCCTGCGCGCGCCGATCGTAGTCGTAACGGATCAGCGCGTAAGGGATAAAGACGGCGGATTTGATGCCGCGGCGCGCAATCATCGCCAGCAGTTGGCTTTTGGCGTACCCCAGCAGCTCGGCTTCGCCAGACAGCTTGCCGTTGCTCAACAGAAACAGCTCCATTTTTCTCCCCTCGGTCAAAAACGATGAATAGCGTCACAGCCGGCGGCGCAACGCCTTGCCATACTGTGACGGTAACAAATTTTTAGCCCTCTGTTATACCAGCGCCGTATCGATAAGTGTGTGACCCCTCGCTAATAGCCGTAGATTCAGAAAGATAGGCGATGTTACATGCTGAAACTTGCATCACTATGTATCCGGAATAGCTTTTGATATGCTTACCGGCTGGCAGAAAGGCATGTGAAATTATGGAATCCTGGTATCTACTTTATTGCAAACGCGGTCAGCTGTTGCGAGCGCAGGAACATCTGGAGCGGCAGCAGGTAAACTGCCTCAGCCCGATCATCACGCTGGAAAAAATCGTGCGTGGCAAGCGCATCGCGGTCAGCGAACCCCTGTTTCCCAATTATCTGTTTGTGGAATTCGACCCGGAGCGCATTCACACCACCACCATCAGCGCCACCCGCGGCGTCAGCCACTTCGTGCGTTTCGGCGCGCTACCGAGCGTCATCCCGAGCAAGGTGATCGATGAGCTGCGCACGCACACCAGCGAGACCTACGTCGATCCGGAAACCCCGCAGCCGGGCGATACCGTTCTGATCGTCGACGGCGTATTCGAAGGGCTGCAGGCGATCTACACCGAGCCGGACGGCGAGGCCCGCTCGATGCTGTTGCTCAACCTGATCAACAAACAGGTCAGTCAAAGCATCGACAATCGGCAATTCCAGAAAATGTAATGCAAAAAGGCGCCCTCAGGCGCCTTTTTTACGGTATCGCGCTTAGCGGCGCAGCGCTTCTTCATGCAGCCATTGGGCGACACGCTTGGCGAAGTAGGTCAGCACGCCGTCAGCGCCGGCGCGTTTAAAGCACATCAACGACTCCATCACAGCAGGCTGCTCCTGCAGCCAGCCGTTCTGAATCGCCGCCATGTGCATGGCGTACTCGCCGGACACCTGATAAGCGAAAGTCGGCACGCCGAAGGTATCCTTCACCCGGCGCACCACATCCAGGTAAGGCATGCCCGGTTTCACCATCACCATGTCCGCGCCTTCCTGCAGATCCTGCGCAATCTCTTGCAGCGCTTCATCGCTGTTGGCCGGATCCATCTGATAGGTCTTTTTGTTGCCGCCTTTCAGGTTGCCGCTGGAACCCAGCGCATCGCGGAACGGACCGTAATAGCAGGAAGCGTACTTGGCGGAGTAGGCCATGATCTGGGTGTTCACCAGGCCCTGCAGTTCCAGACGATCGCGGATCGCCCCGATACGGCCGTCCATCATGTCGCTCGGCGCCACGATTTCCGCGCCCGCTTCGGCATGAGACAGCGCCTGACGCACCAGAATGTCTTTGGTCACGTCGTTAATCACGTAGCCCTGCTCATCGATCACCCCGTCCTGACCGTGGGTGGTGTAGGGATCGAGCGCTACGTCGGTCAGAATGCCCAACTCAGGCACCGCGTCTTTCAGCGCGCGCACCGTACGCTGCACCAGCCCTTCCGGGTTATAGGCTTCTTCCGCATGCAGCGATTTCAAGCCCGGTTCAATCACCGGGAACAGGGAGATCACCGGCACGCCGAGTTTGGCGATGGTTTCCGCTTCCTTGACCAGCAGATCGATCGTCATGCGCGATACGCCCGGCATCGAGGCCACTTCTTCCTGACGGTTGCTGCCTTCCATGACGAACACCGGATAAATCAGGTCATTGACCGTCAGTTGGTTTTCGGCGACCAGACGGCGGCTGAAGTCATGACGGCGCACGCGGCGCATACGGCGACCAGGAAAGGTGCCCGGAAATGCATAGCTCATAGTTTTCTCCTAGCTCAAACCAGCCGGAATAGCCGGCGGGCGTTCTCATCGGTTTTTTGCCCCAGCCATTGCGGCTCTTCCTGCCGCCAGACGGCGACCTGATGCACGAGGTGGGGCAGGAAACAGGGTTCGTTGCGGCGAGATGCGGGTTTAGGCTGTAAATCCCGGGGCAACAGATAAGGGGCGTCAGTTTCCAGCAGCAGACGCTCGGCCGGGATCTGCGGCAGCAGGGCGCGCAATTCCAGACCGCGCCGCTCGTCGCATACCCAACCGGTAATCCCGATCGACAGGCCCAGCGACAGGCAGCTTGCTAATTCTTCGGCAGTGCCGGTGAAGCAGTGCACCACGGCCGCGGGCAGTTTATCCAACCACGGCGTCAGTAGCTCGGCAAAACGTGCGTGTGCGTCGCGACAGTGAAGAAACACCGGCAGCGCCAACTCCGCCGCCAGCGCCAGTTGCGCGCTGAACGCCGCTTCCTGCTGCTCCGGCGTCGAGAAGTTGCGGTTGAAATCCAGACCGCATTCACCGATCGCCACCACTTCTGGGCCGGCGGCCAGGGCATAAATCTGCTCAGCGCTGCGTTCATCCCAGCTGCCGGCGTTATGCGGATGCACACCGGCGGTGGACCAGCAATAGCCCGCATGCTGCTGCGCCAGTTTGGCGGCCTCGCGGCTCTCAGGCAGATCGGTGCCGGTAATCAACATCCCGGTAACGCCCGCCGCGCGGGCGCGCTCCACCACGGTCTCGCGGTCTTTGGCGAATTGGCTGCTGGTGAGGTTAACGCCGATATCAAACATGGTTTTTTCCAAAGCAAAAGCCGCCCTATGGGCGGCTTCGCAATCAATGTGGATCAGGGCGCTGGGGGTTCGTCACCCTCGTCGTCGTCTTCCGCCTGCGGACGGCGTTTGCCGGTATAGAAGCGAGCGAAGAATACCCCCACTTCAAACAGCAGATACATCGGTATCGCCAGCAGGGTTTGCGAGAACACGTCCGGCGGCGTCAACAACATGCCGACCACAAACGCGCCGACCAACACATACGGCCGTTTCTTCTTCAGGTCTTCCGGCGAAGTGACGCCGCTCCAGCACAGCAGAATGATGGCGACCGGCACTTCGAAGGCGACGCCAAACGCCATAAACAGCGCCATGACGAAATCGAGGTAGTTTTTAATGTCGGTCGCAATGGTCACCCCCATCGGCGCGGTCTTGGCGAAGAAGCCGAAGGCCAGCGGGAACACGATGAAGTAGGCGAAAGCCATGCCGAGGTAAAACAACAGGCTGCTGGACACCAGCAACGGCATCATCAGGCGGCGTTCATGCTTGTACAGCGCAGGCGCGATAAACGCCCATACCTGATACAGGATCATCGGCGCGGAGACGAACACCGAAACGATCATGGTCAGCTTGATCGGGGTGAAAAACGGTGACGCCACGTCGGTGGCGATCATGCTCGCGCCGGCCGGCAACTGCTTGAGCAGCGGCGCAGAAACCAGCTGGTAGATGTCGTTGGCGAAAAACACCAGCACCACGAACACCGCCAGTACGCAAATAATCGAGTTCAACAGCCGCTTGCGCAGTTCTATCAGATGACTGATAAGGGGTTGGGTATCTTCAACAGCCATGTATTAACGATCGCCACTAGGTTGGTGAGACGCTGGGGTTTTATCCGCAACAGGTTCGACAGGAGCAGGCGCGGTTTCCACCGGCGCTTTAGCGGGTTGCGCCGCCACTGGCGCAGCCACGACGGCTTCAGGTTCCACTGCCGGTTTTGGCACGGCGGCGGGCGCGCTGGCGCTGGTTGCCGCTTCCGCCGGCGTCACGCCGTCGTGCAAGGCTTCCGGATCGATGGCCTGCGGGTTATGGATGGTGTTCGCCAGCTCTTCTTTCTCGCCCCGGTAGGTGCGTTTCAAGGATTCCGCCGCGTCTTTCAGCTCATCCATCGACGCCTTCAACTCCGGCGTCAGGTTCTGCAGGCCGGCCTGTTCGGCTTTCTTCAGGCTGTCCTGCAGCTCCTGCAGCTTCAGCTCCTGAGACAGTTCGTGCTGCACCGAGGCCGCCAGCGAGCGCAGCGCGCGGATCCAGCCCGATACCGTTCTGACCGCAACCGGCAAGCGTTCCGGCCCCAGAACAACCAGGCCGATCACCAGCACCAGCAGCAGCTCACTAAACCCAATGTCAAACACGGTTTATACCTGCTCTTTGTTCTTCGACTCTTCCGGTTTCACTTCCGGCTGCTTATCGGTAATAGGTTTGGCCGAGAAATCAGCGTCATCCAGGCTGCTTTTTTCAGCCGTGTTGGGGGTCGACGGCGTATCGTCGCCGATCGCTTTTTTGAAGCCCTTGATCGAGGCGCCGAGATCGGAACCCAGCGTGCGCAGTTTTTTGGTACCGAACAGCAGCACCACGATCACTGCGATGATCAACAATTGCGTAATACTAATACCGCCCATTTTAATTACCTCTAATTTTAAGGGGTCTTTTAAAGCCAGCCCGCATTATAGAGCCGACTTTACCAGAGTAACGAATTAAATCAGGTGGTTCGCTTCCAGCCAATCA
Organism: Serratia sp. CY74737; assembly: GCF_052166775.1. Taxonomy (NCBI): domain Bacteria; kingdom Pseudomonadati; phylum Pseudomonadota; class Gammaproteobacteria; order Enterobacterales; family Yersiniaceae; genus Serratia; species Serratia sp. CY74737. Next base: position 144,486 of record NZ_JBJNOF010000017.1, on the reverse strand, counting down.
CCCAGCATACGATGCCGGCGGCCATCATCCAGGCGGGGAACACCTCGATTTGCCCCAGCAGCAACAGCGTGCCGCTTACCAACAGTGTAGCGCCAACGCCGAACAAATAACGTGACTGCCCCTGACGAACCCGCTGAGCCTGCATCTGGTTGGTGAGCTTATCAACGCTTTGTTGCAACAGTTTATGCTGCTGCAGGCTGTCGTAAAACAGCTCGGGCAGCTCGGGCAGTTTCTCCGCCCAGAACGGCGCTTTCTCTTTCAGCGCGCGCACTACGGCGGGAATGCCGACCTGATCGCGCAGCCAACTCTCGAGGAACGGCTTGGCGGTGGTCCACAGATCCAACTGCGGGTAAAGCTGACGCCCCAGCCCTTCAACATACAGCAAGGTCTTCTGCAATAACACCAGCTGCGGCTGCACTTCCATATTGAAGCGGCGCGCGGTGTTGAACAGGTTCAGCAGCACGTTGCCGAAGGAGATCTCCGCCAACGGCTTCTCGAAAATCGGTTCGCACACGGTACGGATGGCGAATTCGAAGTCTTCCACGTTGGTGTCGCGCGGCACCCAGCCGGAGTCGACGTGCAGTTCCGCCACCTTGCGGTAATCGCGGTTGAAGAAGGCGATGAAGTTTTCCGCCAGATAGCGTTTGTCATCCTTGTTCAACGAACCGACGATGCCGCAGTCGATGCCGATGTAGCAAGGATCTTCCGGATGTTCGTAGCTGACGAAAATATTACCGGGATGCATGTCCGCATGGAAGAAGCTGTCGCGGAATACCTGGGTAAAGAACACCTGAACGCCGCGTTCCGCCAACAGCTTCATGTTGGTGCCCTGCTGCTCCAGCGTGGCGATGTCCGAGACCGGAATGCCGTAGATACGCTCCATCACCAACACGCTTTCGCGGCAGTAGTCGGAGTAAACTTCCGGCACGTACAGCATCGGGCTGCCGTCGAAATTGCGACGCAGCTGAATGGCGTTGGCCGCTTCGCGCAGCAGGTTCAATTCGTCCAGCAGGGTTTTTTCGTACTCGCGCACCACTTCGCGCGGACGCAGGCGGCGGCCGTCCGGCAACAGCTTCGGCACCCAGCCTGCCAGCCGGTACATCAAGCGCACGTCGGCTTTGATAATCGGCCCGATATCCGGCCGGATCACCTTCAGCACCACTTCCTGGCCGGTAGTTTTCAGCCGCGCGGTATGCACCTGCGCGATCGAGGCGGACGCCAGCGGCTGCTGCTCGAAGTCGTCGAACCAGGTTTCCAGCGGGCCGCCCATCGCCAGCTCGATATGCTTGCGCGCCAGCGCACCGTCGAAAGGCGCCACCCGATCCTGCAGCAGCGTCAGCTGATCGGCAATGTGCGGCGGGAACAGATCGCGGCGGGTCGACATCATCTGGCCGAACTTGATCCAGACCGGCCCTAATTCCTGCAGCGCCAGCCGCAGACGTTCGCCCAGCGGTTTGTCCTTATGCCGATTAGGCATCCAGAACAGCAGCCGGCGGCCGAAGCGCAGCGGCAGCGTCAAACGCATTGTCGGGATCAGCTCGTCCAGCCCATAGCTGAGAAAAACGCGGACGATAAAATACAAACGACGCAGTTCGCCTGGGGTCATCGCTTGCCCTCCAACTTATCCATGCGGGCAATCAGCGCTTCCGCGCTGCGGGCGAGCGCATCCACTTCTTCATTGAACCACACCACTTCCAGCGGCCCCGGCGCCAGACGCCACTCTTCCGTCAGCGCCTCAGCCATGTCTTGCTGCCGACGCATCAATCCGGCCTTGAGTAACGAAGCACCTTTGCCCAGCGCCTGCGTAATGCCTTGAGCGGCGATATCGCCGATATAGGGCGCCAGCCATTCCGCCGGATCCCACTCCGCCAGATCGAGCAGGCCAACCAGCTGTTGCACCACCTGAATATCCCCTTCCACCGTCAATTCGCCGCTGCGCATCAGCACCGGCAACTGCTGGCGATCGCGCAGCTTCAGTAAGGAGGGAATGCGGCTGCGCACCGTGCAATCGGCGCTGTCTTCAGACTGCCCCAGCACATCCACGCGCAGTTCGCTGAACACCAGCACCAGCGGTGAAGCCAACTCTTCCAGTTCGATGCGCAGCACCTTGCCCGCCAGGCGTTGGCGAGCGGCTTTCATGCTGCGATCGCGAAACAGCAGGTTATTCAGCGAGGTTTCCAGCGCACCGGTCAGCAGAGGGGTAAACAGCATCGGCATCTCCCTCTCAGAACTTGAAGCCGCGATGCAGGGCGACAATCCCACCGGTCAGGTTGAAATAGGTGACGTTTTCAAAACCGGCGTTGCCCATCATGCCCTTCAGGGTTTCCTGATCGGGGTGCATACGGATCGATTCCGCCAGATAGCGATAGCTGTCCGGATCTTTCACTACCAGCTCGCCGATCTTCGGCAGCACGTGGAAAGAGTATGCGTCGTAAGCTTTGCTCAGCGGCGCCAGCAGCGGTTTGGAGAACTCCAGCACCAACAGGCGGCCGCCCGGCTTCAGCACGCGGAACATCGAACGCAGCGCTTTGTCTTTGTCGGTGACGTTGCGCAGGCCAAAGGAGATGGTGATGCAATCGAAGTAGTTATCCGGGAACGGCAGCGCCTCGGCGTTGGCCTGCACGTAATTGATGTTGCCGACGATGCCGCGATCGCGCAGCTTCTCGCGCCCCATCTTCAGCATCGAATCGTTGATGTCCGCCAGCACCACCTGCCCCTGCTCGCCAACCATGCGGGAGAACTTGGCGGCCAGGTCGCCGGTGCCACCGGCCAGATCCAGCACGCGCTGCCCGCGGCGCACGCCGCTGCAGTCAATGGTGAAACGCTTCCAGATACGGTGGATGCCGAACGACATCAGGTCGTTCATCACGTCATACTTTGCCGCTACCGAATGAAAAACGTCCGCCACCATGGCCTGTTTTTCGTCTCTAGCGACGGTGCGAAAACCGAAATCGGTGGTTTCCTGCGATTGATCTGCCATTGTCCTGCCTGCTATTCAGTCAATTTTGTGTGGATGAGTGTACCAGAAGCCCGAGGAATACCCCACCTCGCCACGGCCTCAGCCGTGCGAAACGAAGCCCGGTTCCCCGGTGGTATCATCATCGTCGTTCGTCTGCGGCAGCGCGGCGACCTCGTCGTCGTTCGCCTCTTCCGCTTCATCGTGTTGCGCGCCGGCTTGCTGCGCCAGCAGCGGGTTTATCGGCCGCTTGACCTCTACCCCCAGCGCGCGGAAACCTTCAATTTGGCCGATAAGATTACCACGGCCTTCGCTCAGTTTGTTCATCGCCTGACGATAACTGCCCTGCGCCTTGTCCAGGCTCTGTCCCAGCGCAGACATATCGTCCACGAACAGCCGCATCTTGTCATACAGTTTCGCCGCGCGCTCGGCGATGCGCTGGGCATTCTGGCTCTGATGCTCATAGCGCCACAGGTTGGTGATGGTACGCAGCGCCACCAGCAACGTGGTCGGGCTGACCAGCATGATGTTGTGCTTGAGCGCTTCGCTGATCAGCTCCGGCTCGCGATCGATAGCCAGCAGGAAGGCCGGCTCGACCGGAATGAACATCAGCACATAGTCCAGCGAACGCAGCCCCGGCAGCTGCTGGTAGTCCTTGCGGCCCAGCATGCGAATGTGGCCGCGCAGCGAAGCGATATGTTCGCTCAGCGCCGCTTCGCGCTCCGCCTCGTCTTCACCGTTGAAATAGCGCTCGTAGGCGATCAGCGACATCTTGGCGTCGATCACGACATCCTTGCCCTGCGGCAGGCGCACGATCACATCGGGCTGCATGCGACTCTGATGATCTACCCGCACGTTGACCTGCGTTTCATACTCGTGCCCTTCGCGCAGGCCGGAGGCCTCCAGCACCCGGCTCAGCACCACTTCGCCCCAGTTGCCCTGGGTCTTGTTGTCGCCTTTCAGCGCCTTGGTGAGGTTGATGGCCTCGCGCGCCATTTGCGCATTCAACTGCTGCAGATTGCGTATCTCGTGCGTCAGCGTGTGGCGCTCACGCGCCTCCTGGCCAAAGCTGTCCTGCACCTGTCGGCGGAAACCGTCCAGCTGTTCGCGCAGCGGCAACAGTAACCGATCCAAACTTTGCTTATTTTGCTCGTCCACCTTGCGGCCGCTGTGTTCAAAAATGCGGTTGGCGAGGTTTTCAAACTGGGTAGTGAGGCGCTGTTCGCTGTTGATCAGCAGACGCTGCTTCTCCTCCGCCGCCATGCGCGTCTCTTCAAGACGGATGGTGACTTCGCGCAGCTCGGCCTCCTGCGCGCTGTTCACCTCGCGCTGGGCGCGCAGCTCTTGGTTGAGCAGCTCGCATTCGTTGCGCCAATGGTTGAGCTGTTGCAGTTTTTCATGCCCGGCCGCCAGCTGGCTGTGCAGGTTACGCAGCTCCAGCTCGTTCTGGCGCGACTGCTGTTCGTGGCGCAGCAGGGCCTCCTGCCGCACGGCCGTCTCCTGCTGCGCCTGCTGCAACGCTTGCTCCAGCAACCGCAGTTCGGTTTCATGTTGCGCGTTCGTCTGCTGCACTCGCAGACTGGCGATCAGCCACCCTAACAGCATGCCGATCGCGACGCCGCCAATCCCATAAATCAGACTGGTATCCACCCTGCCTCCTGTTGCACCTTGCCGTTCCGGCGTTTCGCACGCCCATTGCCCGTCACGTTAAGGGGAGGCTGTATGGATGTCCAGCCTGATTTTGCCCGCCGCGCACAATATTGCGCGGCGCTGCGCAATTTAGCGAGAAATCAGCCCAGCCACTGGCTGAGCCACTTGATGCCGAACGCCCCCGGCGCCAGAATGCCGAACGCCCAGATCATCGCCGACGTGACGTTGGCCAACTGGAAGTAGCGCTGCGGCATGCCGCAAATGCCCCCCACCAGCGGCACCACGGCGCGCAGCGGGCCGAAGAAGCGGCCAATGAAAATGCCCAGCACGCCCCAGCGCTCAAAGAAGGCGTGGCCGCGCGCCAGCAGCTGCGGATTGCGCGACAGCGGCCACATATGGGCCACCCGATCCTGATAGTGGTAGCCGATCCAGTACGAGAGCCAGTCGCCGAAAAACGCCCCGGCGGCGGCGGCGGCCCAAATCGGCCAAAAGGCGATGCCGCTTTCGCCGATCAGCGCGCCCAGCGCCAGCAGGATCACCGTGGCCGGCAGCAGCAGCGACAAAAACGCCAGCGACTCGCCGAACGCCAGGAAGAAGATGATGGGAATGGCCCAGCCTTCGTGCTGACGCACGACGTCGCTGACCCAGTTAATAACGTCATTGAGGCTCAATGCGGGGCTCCTGATACGCGATGGTTCGCCGCCTAGGATAAGCCGGGGCGAGTTAAACCCCGGCTAAACACGCGGCAATTTACTCGAGGTAGAACGCCCGCAGCGCTTCGCGCTGGGCCGCGCCCAGGCCGTATTCCGCTTCCAGCCAGCGGTCGGTGGAGCCGTATTGTTGGCGGATGCAGCCCAGCGCCGTCATCAGGAACTCCTCGCGCGCGCTGAGCACGTAGGCGAATTGCTCCAGCGCCGCCGCATTCAACTTGATAGACAGCTGATCCAGCATCTGCTCGCGGAAAGCGGCCAGCGTGGTTTCGGTCAGCAGATAGTCTTCCAGCACCGTCGCTTCGTCGGCCCCCAGCGCGAACAGCACCAGCGCCGAACCGACCCCGGTGCGATCCTTGCCGACCGCGCAGTGTTGCACGATTGCGCCGCCGCCGGGGTTGCTCAACAGCTGCGCCAACCGCTGATAGGCCGCATTGCCGAACGGCAGGCGGCGATACAGCTCCAGCATGAACGCCCGGGCGTCGAAAGCGGCCAGCGTTTCGTTGGTGAGCTTTTCCAGGTTGGCGTTGACTTCGCTGCTCAGCGGGTTGGCCGGCACGTGGTGATAGTCGGCGCCATTCCACAGAATATCCGGTTTGGCCTGCACTTCGTCGGCATCGCGGTAGTCGAGCACCGAACGCACCGGCACCCCAGCGAGGAAAGTGCAGTCGTTTTCCGTCAGCCGCTCGAGAGAACCGGAGCGGAACAGCAGACCGCGTTTGATGCGGCGCCCGTCGGCCACGCCGTTGCCGCCGAAGTCACGGAAGTTAATGCCGCCGTCGAGCGGCGCAAGCGAAGGATGAAGCAGGATCTGGGCGGTCATAAACGTCCTCGTTGTTTTTGTTATGACAACGCGCGGCAGCCATCGGCGCAGCGCTGAGGAGTATCACCGTAACAGATTAGCCGCGAATGGAAAAACGGACCGCGTCGGCGGCCCGTTCAGTCCGTTGACAAAGGAGGAAAAAACGCGGTTTTTCCTCCTTTGTGGTCATCAGCCGAAAATCAATGAATTGATTTTCCCTGTTTGTTATCCGCTGCTTTCTACAAACCGGGCAATGGCATGAGGTTTGTCATCAATCTCAACGGACCGCGTCGGCGGCCCGTTGAGGGAAGGCGATTACAGCAGACGGCGGGCGGCGTCCACCACGATCTGCACCGCTTTGCTTTCGGTGTTTTTCATGGTCTCGGCGTTCGGGATCTCTTGCTGGGTGCGGTTAACGATCACCCCGGCCACCATGCCGGCGCGCAGGCCCTGGCTGGCGCACATGGTCAGCAGCGTGGCGGATTCCATTTCATAGTTCATCACGCCCATCGCCTGCCATTCTTCCATCGAGCCTTTGAAACGGCTGACCACGCGGCCAGAGTAGGTATCGTAACGTTCCTGGCCCGGATAGAAGGTATCGGAAGAAGCCGTCACGCCAATGTGGGTGGTGGCGCCGCTGGCTTTGGCCGCTTCCACCAGCGCGGTGGTGCAGGCGAAGTCCGCGACCGCCGGGAACTCCATCGGCGCAAAGTGCAGGCTGGCGCCGTCGAGGCGTACCGCTGCCGTAGTCACCAGTACGTCGCCGACGTTGATGTTCGCCTGAATGGCGCCGGTGGTGCCGATACGCAGGAAGGTGCGGATGCCCAGCTGCGCCAGCTCTTCCACCGCGATAGAGGTAGACGGGCCGCCGATGCCGGTGGAGCAGACGATCACCGCCTTGCCATCCAGCTCTGCGCGCCAGGTGGTGAATTCACGATGGGAGGCCAGATGCACCGGATTTTCCATCAGCTTGGCAATTTTCTCTACGCGCTGCGGATCGCCCGGCACGATGGCAAGCTGGGCCCCTTGTAAATCGTTCTTGGTGAGGCCGAGATGAAAAACATCAGACTGAGACATACGAGACTCCTCATGGATCATGTTTATTGGGAGGAACAAAAAAGCACTCTACTGAAAATCGCCGCTTAATTTCGTGACGATAGTCACTATGAAAAGAGAAACAAATTACATACTACATATTTTTTGTGATATTTATCACAAAAAAAGCACTATAAGGCATCCAGAACGCACCGCTAAACCTCAGTCTAGCCGACAAACCTTGCCGCTCCCTGCCCGTTGATTGCCGGCTGAAACTATTTAGCTCATCAATTCGAAATACCCCCATCTTATCGGTTGCTTAGGGACAAAAAAGCCCTCTAACGCACCTTATGGCACTTACGCGGGCCAAAACGCGTAATAACATGATAAAAAGCGCTTAAAAATGCCGTAAAGCCAGATAATTAGCCGTTTTTTATCGACTTGTCCGAAAGTGCGCCACGCAGCGCCAATAATGGGTAATCTTTCCTATAGTTAATCTCAGCGCTTTTTTCTATTGCACGGAGACCGCAATGAAAACCGAACATGTGATGACATTAGAACAGGCTCAGGGAGGATTCGCCCCGGCCGCCGCGCCGGTAGCCGCCTCCGCGATTATCACCGATGAACAGGGCATTCACGCCGGGCAAACGACTATTCCTTCCCAGGGAGACGCGCTGCCGGCCTACGTCGCCAAACCCGCTGACCACAACGGTCCCTTCCCCATCGTGCTGGTGGTGCAGGAAATCTTCGGCGTCCATGAACATATTCAGGATCTGTGCCGTCGTCTGGCCAAACAGGGCTATCTGGCGATTGCCCCCGAGCTCTATTTCCGCCAGGGCGACGCCAACGACTACACCGATATCGGCGAGCTGTTCCAGCAGCTGGTGACCAAGGTGCCGGATCGTCAGGTGCTGTCGGATCTGGATCACGCCGCGCACTGGGCTATCCGCCACGGCGGCGACGCCGGCAAGCTGGCGATCACCGGTTTTTGCTGGGGCGGCCGCATTACCTGGCTGTACGCGGCGCACAACCCGCAGTTAAAAGCGGCCGTCGCCTGGTACGGCAAACTGGTGGGTGAAAAAACGCTGAATTCGCCGAAGCATCCGGTCGATGTCGCCACGCACTTGTCAACGCCGGTGCTGGGGCTGTATGGCGGGCAGGACAGCGGCATTCCGCTGGATACGGTGGAAAACATGCGTCAGGCGATCCGCGCCGCCAACGCCGATGCCGAAATCGTGGTGTATCCTGGCGTCGGGCACGCATTCAACGCCGACTATCGCCCCAGCTACAACGCCGAAGCGGCGGAAGACGGCTGGCAGCGCATGCTGGCGTGGTTCGCCCAGCACGGCGTCAAGTAATCCTCCTCGCATAAAAAAGGGCGCCGAAGCGCCCAATCATCACACCAGTAAATCTATCTGCGGCGGTTTACCCGCCGCACGGCATCACGCGTGCTCGCGCAGGCGCTGCGCCGCCAATACCATGTTGGCCAGCGACTGCCGGGTTTCCGGCCAACCGCGAGTTTTCAGGCCGCAATCGGGGTTGACCCACAGGCGTTCCGCCGGGATGTTCTGCGCCGCTTTACGCAGCAGCGCTTCGATCCATTCCACGCTCGGCACGTTCGGCGAGTGGATATCGTAGACGCCCGGCCCGATTTCGTTCGGGTATTCGAACTCTTTGAAGGCTTCCAGCAGATCCATATCGGAACGCGAGGTCTCGATGGTGATCACGTCGGCGTCCAGCGCGGCGATGGAGTCCATGATGTCGTTGAACTCGCAGTAACACATGTGGGTGTGGATCTGGGTGTCATCCTGCGCCACGGCGGCGTTCAATTTGAAGGCGTCCACCGCCCAGTTCAGGTAGGCGGCCCAGTCGGATTGTCGCAGCGGCAGCCCTTCGCGCAGCGCAGGTTCGTCGACCTGAATGATGCCGATACCGGCTTTTTCCAAATCCTCCACCTCGTCGCGCAGCGCCAGCGCAATCTGCTTGGCGATCACTTCGCGGGTCACGTCTTCACGCGGGAACGACCAGCACAGGATGGTCACCGGCCCGGTCAACATGCCTTTCACCGGCTTGTCGGTCAACGACTGGGCGAATTTGGCCCATTCGACGGTAATGGCTTCCGGACGGCTGACGTCACCGATGATCACCGGCGGCTTCACGCAGCGGGAACCGTAGCTCTGCACCCAACCATTCTGGGTAAACACGAAGCCGTCGAGGTTCTCACCGAAATACTCCACCATGTCGTTGCGCTCGGCTTCACCGTGCACCAGTACGTCCAGCCCGAGGCGCTCCTGCTCGACGATCGCCTGTTTGATGTGCTCACCGATGCTGGTGCGGTAGTTGCTGCCGTCCAAACGGCCCTGTTTGAAGTCCAGACGCAGGCCGCGGATTTCGGTGGTCTGTGGGAACGAGCCGATGGTCGTCGTCGGCCAGGCCGGCAGCTTGAAACGCTCGCGCTGCGCCCTGGCGCGCTCGACGTACACGCTGCGACGTTCGCAGTCCTGCGCGGTGATCGCGGCCAGACGGCGCTCAACCTGTGGGTTATGCACGCGGTTCGACTGGCGACGGGCGCGGATCGGCGCGCTGTAGGCGTCCAGCTCGGCCTGTTTCGTCGCGTCAGGCGCGTTCAGCGCCGAGCTCAACAGCGCCAGCTCGGCGCATTTTTGCAGGGCGAAGGCGAACCAGCTTTTCACTTCTTCGTCCAGACGGCTTTCCACGCTCAGATCGATCGGGCTGTGCAGCAGTGAACAGGAGGTGCCGATCCATAGCGGGCGCTGTCCCACCAGCGGCTGCAGACGTTCGAACCAGCGGCTCAGATCGGCGCGCCAAACGTTGCGGCCGTTGATCACGCCCAGCGACAGCAGCCAGTCTTGCGGCAATGCGGCGCTCAGCGCGGCGATATCGTCATGGCCGGCGACCAGATCGACGTGCAGCCCCTGCACCGGCAGCGTGCGAATGGTGTCGAGGTTGTGGCCGACGCTGTCGAAATACGTGGTCAACAGCAACTTAACCTGCCCCTGCAACGCGTCATACGCCGGTTTGAAGGCGTCCAGCCAGGCTTGCGGCAGCTCCAGCACCAGCGCAGGTTCGTCGATTTGCACCCACTCGACGCCGCGCTTCGCCAGCTCCGCCAGCACCTGCTGGTAAACCGGCAGGATCTCTTTCAGCAGCGACAGGCGGTCGAACGGCTCGCCCTTCACTTTACCCAACCACAGATAGGTCACCGGGCCAAGCAGCACCGGCTTGATGTGATGCCCCAGCGCCAGCGCTTCGTCCACTTCGTCCAGCAGTTGGGTCCAGCCCAGCTTGAACTGCTGGCCTTGCTGGAATTCGGGCACCATGTAGTGATAGTTGGTGTTAAACCATTTGGTCATTTCCGCCGCGGCCGCCGGCTCGCCGGTCGGTGCGCGGCCACGGCCGATGCGGAACAGCGTGTCCAGATCAATAGAGCCATCCGCATTCTGATGGCGCGCCGGCACGTTGCCCAGCAGCAGGCTGGTGGTCAACACATGATCGTACCAGGCGAAATCGCCGACCGGCACCAAATCCACCCCGGCCTGCCGTTGCTGCTGCCAATGACGAGCGCGCAGCTCGCGGCCAACCGCCAACAGCTCTTCCTGCGTTGAGTTGCCGGCCCAGTAGCTTTCCTGAGCTTTTTTCAGTTCACGTCGTAGCCCAACGCGAGGAAAACCCAGTGTGTGATTCAAGATTGCCATCGTCATATTCCCCATTTAGCCGTCCAGATGTTTACACATCCATAATCAGCAGGTACTGTATTAACCACAAGCGCAATTTATTCACTGTCAATGTGAAGGACTCTCATGATCGAACTGAAACATTTACGGACGCTGCAGGCTCTGCGCAACAGCGGTTCGTTGGCGGGGGCGGCGGCCCAACTTCATCAGACGCAGTCTGCCCTGTCGCACCAGTTCAGCGATCTTGAGCAACGTCTGGGCTTCAAGCTGTTCGTGCGCAAGAGCCAGCCCCTACGCTTCACCGCCCAGGGCGAGATCCTGCTGCAGCTGGCGGAACAGGTGCTGCCGCAGATCCAGCAGGCGCTGCAGGCCTGCCACGAGCCGCATCAAACCACGCTGCGCATCGCCATCGAATGCCACAGCTGCATTCAGTGGCTGACGCCGGCGCTGGACAACTTCCGCCAGCGTTTCCCGCAGGTGGTGATGGACTTTACCTCCGGCGTCACTTTCGATCCGCAGCCAGCCCTGCAACAGGGCGAGCTGGATCTGGTGATGACGTCGGATATCCTGCCGCGCAGCGGCCTGCACTATTCGCCGATGTTCGATTTTGAGGTGCGTCTGGTGCTGGCGCCGGATCATCCGCTCGCCGACAAGCCGCACATCGAGCCGGAAGACTTGAGCGATGAAACGCTGTTGATTTACCCGGTGCAACGCCAGCGGCTGGATATCTGGCGGCATTTCCTGCAGCCGGCGGGCGTCAACCCGGCGTTGAAGAACGTCGATAACACGCTGCTGCTGATCCAGATGGTCTCGGCGCGGATGGGGATTGCGGCGCTGCCGCATTGGGTGGTGGAAAGTTTCGAACGGCAGGGGCTGGTGGTGACCAAAACCCTGGGTGACGGCCTGTGGAGCCGCCTGTACGCCGCCGTGCGCGACGGCGAACAGCGCCAGGCGGTGACCGAAGCCTTTATCCGCTCGGCCCGCCAGCACGCCTGCGATCATCTGCCGTTCGTGCGCGACGCGGCACGCCCCGGCGCGACCGGCGCCAAAGCGTTGGCGGCCGGCGTGTAAACTGCCGGCCCTCGTTTAGCCGAGCTGTTTCGGCGCCACCCAGCGGCGGTGCACCCACAGCGAAGCGACGATCACCGCCCCGCCGAGGATAAAGCTCGGCCAGTGCGGCTGCTGCTGCCAAATGGCCAGGTTGACCAACAAGCCGGCCGGCACATGCATGTTGTTCATGATGCCGAGCGTGCCGGCATCGACCTGCGTCGCGCCGTAGTTCCACATGAAGTAACCCAGCCCCGACGCCACCACGCCCAGCCAGATCAGCACGCCCCACTGCAGATTGGTGGTTGGCAGCTGCTGCGGATTGCCCCACAGGAACCAGGCCACCACCGCCACCGCCGCCGCCCCCAGGTAGAACCAGGAAAAGGCGGTGTGCTGCGGCAAGGGGTGCACTTCCATCAGGCGCTTATAGCCGACCATGCCGATGGCGAAGCTGATGTTCGCCGCCTGCACCAGCAACAGCCCCCACCAGAAATGCTCACTCAGCTGGTGATAGCGGATAATCGCCGCGCCCAGCACCGCCAGCAACGCGCTGAAGACATAGCCCCAACGCAGGCGTCGGCCGCTCAGCAAGTCGTAAATCAGCGTGATGTACAGCGGCGTCAGCACGGTGAACAGCAGGAATTCCGGCACCGTCAGGTACAGATAGGCGCGGAAGCTGAACAGATACATGATGCCCAGCTGGAAGGCGCCCACCAGCATATACAGCAGGATCACCTTGAGTTTGATGTTGCGCCAACGCAGAAACGGCAGAAACACCAGCGCCGCCAGCCCGATGCGCACCAGCGCCGAGAATCCGCTGTCGACGTGGCCCGCCAGGTACTCGCCAATCAGGCTGAAAGAAAATGCCCACAGAATGGTGGTTATAACCAAAAGCAGCACGATGGGTTCACCCTAAAAAGACCGAAAGGGCGATTGTAACGGAAGATGCGCACCGCGTTGGTGAAAAGGCGGTTTACATCCGAACAAAAGATAAACTACCGGCAAAATTTCACCGCTGGGTTAGGCTTAATAAAAAGGCGAGGTAACCATCATGAAAACTTCTCACATTCTGTTCGCTCTGCTGTTGCTGCCTGGGTTGGCGGCGGCGGCCAACGGCGTAACCGACCTGCGCTCGCAGCAGCAGTTACTCAACCAAAACAGCCAGCAGGCGCAACAACAGCGCTTGTTGAACAACCGGCAGATGGATCAACGCCGCCTGCAGCAGCAGCGACAGTTCGACAATCAACGGCAACAGCTGTTGCAAACCGCGCCGAACGGCGGGCAACTGCTGCCCAACGGCAACCAGCCGCGCGATCCGTTCAATCGCACCGCGCCGGCGGTGCCGCAGGCGCCGATGCCGGCTACGCCCGCACGCCCATAACGGTGAGGATCAGCGGCGTGGTGATCGCCGCCAGCACGGTGGACATCACCAGACTGGTGGCGGCCGGGCCGGTGAGCGTATTGAACTGGCGCGACATCAGGTAGACGTTCACCCCCACCGCCATTGAGCCCAACAGCACCACCACGCGGGTCTCCATCGGCGGCAGATCCATCATCCAGGCCAGCAGCCAAATTACCAACGGCTGCACCAGCAACTTCAGCACGCAGATAGCGCTGCTCAGCTGCCAGCCTTCGCTGATGCGATACTCCGCCAGGCCCATGCCGAGCACCACCAGCGACAGCGGCGCCGCCACCTGGCCGAGCATGCTGACCGGCCGATCGACGAAGGCCGGCAGCGGCAGGCCGGTCAGGCTGAACAGGGTGCCGGATAAGATGCCGACGATCAGCGGATTGGTCAGCACGCTACGCGCGGTTTTAACGAAACCGCTCAGCGTCGGCGAACCGTTGCGCGCCCATTCGATCGACACCGTCACCAGCGTCCACAGGATCAGGCCGTTGAACACCAGCACCAGCGCCACCGACGGGATCGCCGCCTCCCCCAGCATCACGTTGGCGATCGGCAAGCCGAGCATCACGTTATTGGAGAAAATACCGCCCAGCGCAAACACCGATCCGGCGACGCCATCCAGCCGGAAGAGATGCCGGGCGACGAGGCGGCCGAGCACGAACACCATCAGGCAACTGCCGAAGAACGCGATCAGCAGCCGGGCGTCGACCGCCGGGCGCTGCGAGAAGTCGCACATCATGCGAAACAGCATGGCGGGCAAGGCGAGGGAAAACACGAAGCGCGTCAGGCCATCGGTGATGCTGGCAGGCCATTTCCCCCAGCGAATCAGCCCATAACCCAACGCAATCAGAACAAACAGCGGTAAAGACAGCACGATCTGGTGCCACAGTGACAGGATAAAGCCAGGCATCGCATTCCTTCCGGTGGTGCGGCGGCAAGGCTTGTCGTCGCGGGATTCATCGGTGCCGGATTAAAAATCCGGGCCGATCAAATCTATCCGGTCGGTGCAAATGCAGTCAACGCCCCAGTCGAGCAGCAGGCGCGCGCGATCCGGTTGGTTGACGGTGTACACCAGAATGCGCAGCCCGGCGTCTTTCAACGCTTTTACCCGCTCGGCGGTCAGCGCTTTGTGATCGATATGCAGCGAGACGCAGTCCAGGCGTTCGGTCAGCTCGCGCCAGTTGTCGTCCCAGGCCTCCAGCAGCAGGCCGCGCGGCAAGTCCGGCACGGTGCGTTGCGCCGCCGCCAACGCTTCCACCGAGAAGGAGGAGAGCAGCGGGTCGGTCTGCCCTTGCCACAGCAACCGCGCCGCCAGCGCCACCACCCGCCCGGTTTCATCGTCGCTGCCGGTGGTCGGTTTGATCTCGATATTGGCCATCAGGCCGTGTTCCCGGCAGCGTTCCGCCACCTCCGACAGCAGCGGCAGCCGCTCGCCCTTGAAGGCCGAACTGTACCAGTTGCCGGCGTCCAGCTGCACCAGTTTGTCCCACGGCAGCTCGCCCGCCACGCCCCAACCGTTGCTGGTGCGATCCAGCGTGTCGTCGTGCAGCAGGAAAATTTGCCCGTCCTGCGCCAGCTTGGCGTCGAACTCGATCATCTTGTGGCCGTGGCGCGCGCCGACGTCGATCGCCGCCAGGGTGTTTTCCGGCGCCAGAGAACCGCCGCCGCGGTGGGCGACAATATGAGGGTAAGGCCAGGGTCTCGTCATCAATCCATCCGTAATCCGCTGTGGGTGTCAAAGAAGTGCAGCGCCTGAGCAGGCAGCTGCAAATATAGCGTACTGCCCGCCGTCGGCAAGGTTTCATGCGACAACCGCGCGATCACCCCGTGACCGCCCCACTGGCCGTGCGCCAGATTGTCGGCCCCCAGCAGTTCCAGCGTCTGCAGCTGCAGCGGCACGCCCTGGCCTTGCGCCACCAGCTGAATATGCTCCGGCCGAATGCCCAGCGTCAACTGCCGCCCCGCCCACTGCGGTTTGGCCGCCGGTAACGGCAGCGCCATGCCTTCCGCCAGCAGCAGCTGGCCGCCGTCGGCGCTGAGGGTGCCGGGCAACAGGTTCATCGCCGGCGAGCCGATAAAGCCGGCGACGAACAGCGAAGCCGGCCGCTGATACACTTCGCTCGGGGTGCCGATCTGCTCCGCCACGCCCTTGTTCATTACGATGACCCGCTGCGCCAGCGTCATCGCCTCCACCTGATCGTGGGTCACGTACAGGCTGGTGGTTTTCAGACGGCGGTGCAGCTGTTGCAGCTCCAGACGCATCTGCACCCGCAGCTTGGCGTCCAGGTTGGACAGCGGTTCATCGAACAGGAATACCGCCGGTTCGCGCACGATGGCGCGCCCCATCGCCACGCGCTGGCGCTGGCCGCCGGAAAGTTCGCGCGGTTTGCGCTTGAGCAGCGGTTCCAGCTCCAGGATGCGCGCCGCTTCCTCCACCCGCTGGCGGATATGCTCCTTGCCGAAACCGCGGATCTTGAGGCCGTAAGCCATGTTGTCGTACACGCTCATGTGCGGATAGAGCGCGTAGTTCTGGAACACCATCGCGATGCCGCGATCCTTGGGCTCCAGATCGGTCACGCGCCGGGTATCGATATAGATATCGCCGCTGGTGGTGCGCTCCAGCCCGGCCACCATCCGCAGCAGCGTGGATTTGCCGCAGCCGGACGGGCCGACCATCACGATGAATTCGCCGTCCGCCACATCGAGGTCGATCTGTTTGATCACCGGCGTTTTACCGTCGTAAGACTTGGTGACCGCCTGTAGTTTTAATCCTGCCATCGTCGTTATTTCTCGCTATCAACCAGACCGCGCACAAACCAGCGCTGCATCAGAAGCACCACCGCCAGCGGTGGCAATAAAGTCAGAATCATCGCCGCCATCACCTGGTTCCACTGGGTCGGCGCGCCGGAGGTGGAGATCATGCTCTTGATGCCCGCCACCGCGGTGCCCATCGAAGCGTCGCTGGTGATCAGGATCGGCCACAGATATTGGTTCCAGCCGTAGATAAAAGTGATGACGAACAGCGCCGCCAGATTGGTTTTCGACAGCGGCAACACGATGTCCCAGAAGAAACGCATCGGCCCCGCGCCGTCGATGCGCGCCGCCTCCAGCAGCTCATCCGGCAGCGTCATGAAGAACTGGCGCAGCAGGAAGGTGGCGGTGGCCGAGGCCATCAGCGGCAGCGTCAGGCCGGTATAGCTGTCCAGCAGGTTGAGGTTGGAGATCACCTCCACCGTCGGGAAAATGCGCACCTCCACCGGCAGCATCAGGGTGAGGAAAATCAGCCAGAAAAACAGGCTGCGCAGCGGGAAACGGAAATACACGATGGCGTAAGCCGACAGCACCGACACCGCGATCTTGCCGCAGGTGATCGCCAGCGCCATGATCACGCTGTTGAGCAGCAGCAGCGAGAACGGCACCTTGAGGTTGCCCACGCCGCCCTGCCAGATATTGCGGATGTTCTCCCACAGGTGACCGCCGGGCACCAGCGTCATCGGCACCTGAAACACCTGTTTGTCGTCCAGCGTGGCGGCGACAAAGGCCACGTACAGCGGGAACAGCACCACCAGCACGCCGATAATCAGCATCACATGGCTGAAGATGTCCAGCCCGCGTCGATTCTCAATCATTGGTAGCGCACCTTACGTTCGACAAAGCGGAACTGGATCACCGTCAGGCCGATCACCAGCAGCATCAGAATCACCGACTGCGCGGCAGAGCTGGAGAGATCCAATCCGGCGAAGCCCTCGCGGTAGATCTTGTAGATCAACGAGGTGGTGGACTGCACCGGCCCGCCGCCGGTGGCGGCGTCGATCACCGGGAAAGTATCGAAGAAGGCGTACACCAGATTGACCACCAGCAGGAAGAAACTCACCGGCGCGATCAGCGGCAGCACCAGATGGAAGAAACGCCGCACCGGGCCGGCGCCGTCGATGGCCGCCGCCTCCACCAGCGAGCGCGGGATCGACTGCAGCGCCGCGAGGAAAAACAGGAAGTTATAGCTTATCTGCTGCCATACCGAGGCCAGCACCACCAGGAACATCGCCTGGCCGCTGTTTTGCGCATGGTTCCAGTTATAGCCCAGCTCGTTGAGGAAATGGGTGATCAACCCCAGGCCGGGGTTGAACAGAAAGATCCACAGCACCGCCGCCACCGCCGGCGCCACCGCGTAGGGCAGGATCATCAGCGTGCGATAGAGGCGGCTGCCGCGCAGCACGTAGTCCACCAGCGCGGCAAAGAACAGCGACACCGCCAGCCCGATGCCCGCCACCAGGAAGCTGAAGATCAGCGTGGTGTAGAACGAATCGAGATAGTAAGGATCCTGAAACAGCTGCTTAAAGTTATCCAGCCCGACAAACTGGCTGGACAGGCCGAACGGATCGAGGCTCTGCACCGAATACCACAGCGCCTCGCCGGCGGGCCATAAAAAGAAGACGGCGGTAATCAGCAGCTGCGGCAGCACCAACGCATAGGGCAACCAGCTGCAGCCGAAACCGGGACGGGAAGATGACATAGCAGTTAAACCATTGATCGGGTAAGGAAGGATCGGCGTGAAGATGCGAGCCCGGTCTGTCGGGCTCGCGACGCAGGGTTACTTGGTCGATGCTTCGAAGCGGCGCAGCAGCACGTCACCGCGCTGCACGGCGGCGTCCAACGCCTGCTGAGGCGTTTTCTTGCCGGTCCACACGCCTTCCAGTTCCTCATCCACCACGCTGCGGATCTGCGGCATGTTGCCCAGGCGCAGGCCCTTGGTGAACGGCAACGGCGGCTTGTTCAGCATCTGACGAGTGGCGACGTCGGCACCCGGGTTCTTGTCGTAGAAGCCCTGCTGCTTGGTCAGATCGTAAGCCGCGGTGGTGATCGGCAGATAGCCGGTCTTCTGGTGCCATTCGGCGGCGATTTCCGGCTGCGCCAGGTACTGCAGGAACTCGGCCACGCCCTTGTAGGTGGCGGCGTCTTTGCCGTTCATCACCCACAGACTGGCCCCGCCGATGATGGCGTTTTGCGGCGCATTTTTCGCGTCGGCGTCGTACGGCATCATGCCGACGCCGTAGTTGAATTTGGCGTAGTGCTTGATGTCCGCCAACGAACCGGATGAGGCGGTGGTGATGGCGCAGTCGCCGTTATAAAACTTCTCGGTGGATTCGTCTTTGCGGCCGAAATAGGTGAAGTCGCCCTTCTTGTTCATCGCTTCGAGCAGCGCAATATGTTTGACCTGCAGCGGTTGGTTGAACTCCAGCTTGGCGCTGGTGCCGCCAAAGCCGTTGTTTTCACTGGCGAACGGCACGCCGTGCCAGGCGCTGAAGTTCTCCAGTTGGATCCAGCCCTGCCAGCCGCTGGCGTAACCGCACTTCATGCCGGCTTCGCGCAGTTTGGCGGTATCCGCCGCCAGTTCCTGCCAGGTTTTCGGCGGCTGGTCTGGGTTCAGGCCGGCCTTCTTGAAGGCGTCTTTGTTGTAGTACAGCACCGGCGTGGAGCTGTTGAACGGCTGCGACAGCAGATGGCCGCTCTTGTTGTCGGTGTAATAGCCGGCTACCGTCGGCACGAACACCGACTCGTCGAAGTTGATGCCGGCCTCTTTAAACACTTCATAGACCGGCTTGATGGCTTTGCTTGCCATCATGGTGGCGGTGCCCACCTCGTAAACCTGCAGGATCGCCGGCGCCTTGCCGGAGCGGTAAGCGGCGATGCCCGCCGCCAGGCTCTGTTCGTAGTTGCCTTTATAAACCGGCACAATCTTGACGTCGCTGTGCGACTGGTTGAAGCGATCCGCCAGGGAATCCACTTCCTTACCCAGTTCGCCTTCCATCGAATGCCAGAACGGGATCTCGGTCGCCGCCAGCGCCTGAGTGCTGACCGCCAGGGTCAACGCGACGCACAGCGTGGTTTTGCGAATAGCGTAGGTGAGCATGCCTAACTCCTGAAAAGCTGGTGTAAAAGCGCGTGAGCGAAAAGAATCAGTTTTTTGTTCGGAAGCTAACATGCCATGCGCGGATGACAGAAAAATAACCGTTAGATGACAGCCACATGACGGCAAGGTGAAGTGAAGATGGCGGTTTGATGTCGGCGGCGGGCATGGGCTCCGCCGCCGCGAGGATTACAGCGAACGACGCAGGCGCGCCACCGCTTCTTGCATCTGCTGCTCGGTGGCGGTGGCGAACGACAGGCGGAAGGTCGAACGATCCGGGTTGTCGGAGAAGAAGTATTCCCCCGGCACGAACACCACGCCCTGCTGCAGCGTGGTGTTCAGCCATTCGGTGGCGTTGAACGGCTGGCGGAAACGCGCCCACAGGAACATGCCGCCCTTCGGTTTATCGAAGGTGATGTAGTCGCCCAGCTCCTGCTCCACCAAACCGGCCAGGATCTCGCCCTTGTGTTTATAGGCGGCGCGGATCTTGTCGATCTGCGCCGGCAGGCGATCCAGGCCAAGGTAGCATTCGACGATGCTCTGCGACAGGGCGCTGGCGTGCAGATCCGCCGCCTGTTTGATGATCGCCACTTTATGCAGCAGGAACGGCGGCAGGATCGCCCAGCCCAAACGCAGGCCCGGCGCCAGGATCTTGGAAAAGGTCGAGGTATAGATGATGTGGTCGGTGTTGCCCAGCACCTGCTGCGACACCTGATGCAGCGTCGGGTGGCGCTCTTCGGTGAAACGCAGCTCGCCGTACGGATCGTCTTCGATGATCAGGAAGTTATGTTCGGCGGCCAGCTTCACCAGCAGTTCGCGGCGCGCGGCGCTGAGGGTGATGCCGCTGGGGTTGCCGAAGTTCGGCACCACGTACACGCCCTTGATGCGCTGGGTTTTCAGCAGCTCGGCCAGCTCTTCCACCACCATGCCGTCGCTGTCGGACGAGACCGACATGATGTTGGCCTCCGCCAGTTCCAGCGTTTGCAGCGCCGCCAGGTAGGTCGGGCGCTCCACCACGAACACGTCGCCCGGGTTGACGATGGCGCGCATCACCAAATCCAGGGCCTGCTGAGAGCCGGCGGTGACCATCACCTCTTCTGCGCGCGCGGTGACGCCGCGCTCGGCGCACAGCGCGCAAATGCGCTCACGCAGCAGCGGGCTGCCCTCGGTCAGGCCGTACTGGAATGCGCTTTTCGGCTGTTCGGTGATCGCCTGCTGGGTGGCGGTGCTCAATCCTTCGAAATCGAACAGCGCATCAGAGGGGATGCCGCCCGCCAGCGAAATGACGTGTTCCATCTTGCTGTGCTTAAGCAATTCACGGATGGCCGAACTTTTTACGTTAACGATGCGCTGCGCGAGTAACCCTTCTGTCTTCATTTCTTCTTCTCGTACCTGATTATTTTAATTCGTAGGGGGGCGGATTAACCGCCCAGATACGCCGACCTCACTGCTTCGTTGGCTAACAATGCAGCCCCCGTATCTTCCAACACCACGCGGCCGTTTTCCAGCACATAACCGCGGTCCGCCAATTTCAGCGCCTGATTGGCGTTTTGCTCAACCAGGAAGATGGTCATGCCCTCTTCCCGCAGCTGCTGAATGATGTCGAAGATCTGCTGAATGATGATGGGCGCCAGCCCAAGCGAAGGTTCGTCGAGCAGCAGCAGCTTCGGCTGGCTCATCAGCGCGCGGCCGATGGCCAACATCTGCTGTTCGCCGCCGGACATGGTGCCGGCACGCTGGCTTCGGCGCTCCAGCAGGCGCGGGAACAGCGTGAACACCCGTTCAATGCGCTGTTGATACTGCTGGCGATCGGCGAAGAAGCCGCCCATTGCCAGGTTTTCTTCCACCGTCATGCGCGAGAAGACTCGCCGCCCTTCAGGAACGATCGCCACCGCTTCGCGCATGATACGCGAGGTTTGCCACTGGGTGATGTCCTGCCCCTGGAAGACGATGCTGCCTTCGCTGGCGCGCGGTTCGCCGCACAGGGTGCCGAGCAGCGTGGTTTTACCGGCGCCGTTGGCGCCGATTAACGTCACGATTTCGCCCTGACTAATCGTGAGACTGACCTGATGCAGCGCCTGAATTTTGCCGTAATGGGCGGATACCTGATTGAATGACAACATATTATTATTCGCCCAAATAAGCCCGGATCACGTCCGGGTTGTTGCGGATCTCCGTCGGTGTGCCCTGCGCCAGCGGCGTGCCCTGATTCACCACGTAAATGCGATCGGAGATGCCCATCACCAGCTTCATGTCGTGCTCGATCAGCAACACCGAGACCTTATGCCGATCGCGCAGCTCGACGATCAGATGATCCAGCTCGTCGGTCTCTTTCGGGTTCAGACCGGCGGCCGGTTCGTCCAGCATCAGCAGCTCCGGCCGGGTCACCATGCAGCGGGCGATCTCCAGCCGACGCTGCTGCCCGTAGGCCAGGTTGCCCGCCGAACGGTTGGCCATCGATAGCAGGCCTACGCGCTCCAGCCACTCCGCCGCGCGCGCCAGTGCCTCGGCTTCGGCGCGGCGGAAGGCCGGGGTTTTCAGCAGCCCGGCGAACACGCCGCTTTTCAGGTGCTGATGCTGCGCCACCAACAGGTTTTCAATCACCGTCATTTCACGGAACAGCCGCACATGCTGGAAGGTGCGCACTACGCCCATACGGGCGATGGCCTGCCCCGCCAGCCCTTCCAGATGGCGATCGCGCAATTTGATGGTGCCGCCGCTCGGGCGGTAGAAACCGGTCAGGCAGTTAAACACCGTGGTTTTACCGGCGCCGTTGGGGCCGATCAGCGAGACAATTTCGCCTTCATTGAGCGTCAACGCGACATTGTTGACCGCCAGCAGCCCGCCAAAACGCATCGACAGGCCTTCCACCTGCAGTAAAGGTTGAACGCTCATGCCTGTTCCCCCTTGCCCGCGTGAATGTCCGCCGCCTGCAGCTTCAGCTGCGGCCGCTTCATCGGCAACAGCCCCTGCGGCCGCCAAATCATCATCAGCACCATCAGCGCCCCCAGCAGCAGCATGCTGTATTCATTCAGATCGCGCATCAGCTCGCGCGACACCACCAGCAGGATCGCCGCCAGAATGACCGCGAACTGCGAGCCCATGCCCCCCAGTACGACGATCGCCAACACGAAGGCCGACTCGACGAAGGTGAAGGATTCCGGGCTGACGAACCCCTGGCGCGCGGCAAACAGCGTGCCGGCAAACCCGGCGAAAGCGGCGCTGATGGTAAAGGCGGTCAGCTTGATGCGCGTCGGGCTGAGGCCCAGCGAGCGGCAGGCGATCTCGTCTTCGCGCAGCGCTTCCCAGGCGCGCCCGAGCGGCATGCGCAGCAGGCGGTTGATGACGAACAGCGTCAGCACCACCAGCAGCAGCGCCACCAGGTACAGAAATACGATGCGATCGCTCGGATCGTATTTCAGGCCGAAGACGTTATGGAAGGTATCCCAGCCGCCGTCGCGCACGCTGCGGTTAAACTCCAGGCCGAAGAAGGTCGGTTTCGGGATCTGGCTGATGCCGTTCGGCCCGCCGGTGATCTCGGTATTGTTCAGCAGCAGGATGCGCACGATCTCACCGAAGCCGAGCGTCACGATCGCCAGATAGTCGCCGCGCAGCCGCAGCACCGGGAAACCGAGCAGGAAGCCGAAGGCGGCGGTGACGATACCCGCCAGCGGCAGGCTCTCCCAAAAGCCGAGGCCGTAATAATGATTCAGCAGCGCATAGGTGTAGGCGCCGATGGCGTAGAAACCGCCGTAGCCGAGCACCAGCAGACCGGACAGGCCCACCACCACGTTGAGGCCGAGGCCCAGCATCACGTAGATCAGCGTCAGGGTGGCGATATCCACCGTGCCGCGCGACACCAGGAACGGCCAGGCGACCGCCGCGACGAGCAGCAGAGCCGCCAGCAGCTTTTGCCGCGGCGTGGTGCCGTCGAAGCTAGGCAGCACGAACGCCGGGCCGGAGACCTTTTTCAGGCCCTGCTGCAGCAGCGGGCGCAACAGCTGGAAGAAAAAGACGATGACGCAGCCGATGCCGATCCACATCCAGCGCACTTCCGCCGCGCCGTGCACCACCAGTTTGGTGCCGTCCAGGCTGAGCTGCATGCCCATCAGGAACGACGCCATCACGAACAGCACCGCCGTGGCGATCAGCGCATTGAGCAGATTGAGTTTCATACTTTCTCAACCTCCGGACGCCCGAGGATGCCGGTCGGCATGATCAGCAGCACCACGATCAGCAGCGCGAACGACACCACGTCTTTGTATTCGGTGCTCAGGTAGGCGGAGGTCAGCGCTTCCGCCACGCCCAGCACCAGGCCGCCGATCATCGCGCCCGGAATGCTGCCGATGCCGCCCAGAACCGCGGCGGTGAAGGCTTTCATACCGGCCATAAAGCCGATGTAAGGGTTAATGACGCCGTAGAACTGGCCGAGCAACACCCCGGCCACCGCCGCCATCACCGCACCGATGACGAAGGTCAGCGAGATCACCCGGTCGGTGTTGATGCCCAGCAGGCTGGCCATCTTCAGATCTTCCGCACAGGCGCGGCAGGCACGGCCCATGCGCGAATAGCGGATAAACAGCGTCAGCGCCAGCATCGCCAGGAAGGTCACGAGCCAGATGGTCAGCTGCATGGTGCTGATGGTGGCGGCGAAGCCGTTGCTTTCCCCCAGCACCCACTGGCCGGTCACCAGGCTGGGCAGCGCCAGATCGCGTGAGCCCTGCGTCAGGCTGACGTAGTTTTGCAGGAATATCGACATGCCGATGGCCGAGATCAGCGCAATCAGGCGCTTGGAGTTGCGCACCGGCTTGTAGGCCACCCGCTCGATGCTCCAGCCGTAGGCGCTGGCGATGACGATCGAGACCAGGAACGCGGCGCCGATCAGCAGCCAGCCGACGTCGATGCCGAGCATCATCAGGGCGGCGATAACGATAAAGGAGACATAGCTGCCGATCATGTACACCTCGCCGTGGGCGAAGTTGATCATGCCGATGATGCCGTAAACCATGGTGTAACCGATGGCGATCAATGCATAGGTGCTGCCCAACGTTAAGCCGTTGAACATCTGCTGCAGAAAATAGAGGAGCTGCTCTGACATACTCTGAACCCTTGGCTGCGAAACCCGCCGGCGGAGAACCGGCGGGTAAAGGGAGACGGGGCCGACAAGCCGACCCGCCGGGCGCAGCGGGCTGCGCCCCACCCTAATCATTATGGCTTATTTGATCGGTGTGGACGTGCCGTTGGCATGCCACTCGAACACGCCGAACTCGAAGCCTTTCAGGTCGCCCTTGTCATCCCAGGTCAGCGGCCCCATCACGGTCTCCACCGGCTTGCCGGTTTTCAGATCCTTGACGATGTCCGCCGGTTCCTGACTGCCGCTGCGCTCCATGCCGGTGGTCAGCGACTGCAGCGCGGCATAGGTGGTCCAGACGAACGGGCCGGTCGGATCCAGCTTCTTGGCTTTCAACGCATCGACGATCGGCTGGTTGGCAGGCACCTGATCGTAGCGTTTCGGCAGCGTCACCAGCATGCCTTCCGAAGCGGCGCCGGCGATGTTGGACAGTGAGGAGTTGCCCACGCCTTCCGGCCCCATGAAGCGGGTGGTCAACCCGGCCTGCTTGGCCTGACGCAGGATCTGGCCCATTTCCGGGTAGTAACCGCCGAAGTACACGAAGTCGATATTCTCTTTCTTCAGGCGCGCCACCAGGGTGGAGAAGTCTTTGTCGCCGGCGGTGATGCCTTCGAACATCGCCACTTCGGTGCCCTGTTTTTTCAGGCTGTCGCGCACCGAGCGCGCCAGGCCTTCGCCGTATTGCTGCTTGTCGTGCACCACGGCGATGCGCTTCGGCTTGATGTCGCTGAGAATGTATTTGGCGGCGGTCGGGCCCTGATCCGAATCCAGACCGGTGGTGCGCAGGATCATCTTGTAGCCGCGGGTGGTCAGATCGGCGTTGGTGGCCGCCGGGGTAATCATGATCACGCCTTCGTCTTCATAGATATCGGACGCCGGCTGGGTGGAAGAGGAGCACAGGTGGCCGATCACGTAGCGAATGCCGTCGTTGATCACCTTGTTGGCGACCGCAACCGCCTGTTTCGGGTCGCAGGCGTCGTCGTATTCCACGCCGACCAGCTTGTCGCCCTTAATGCCGCCCTTGGCATTAATGTCGGCAATCGCCTGGCGCGCGCCGGTAAATTCCATGTCGCCATACTGCGCGACCGGGCCGGACATTGCCCCGACGATCGCCACCTTGATGTCTTTCGCCATGGCCGCCTGGCTCATGGCCATCGCAATACAACCCGCCAGCAGTGCCTTACCTGTTGTTAATTTCATCCGCAAATCCCCATCTGTCGTTGTGAACGTACCTGTTGTGTTTGCCTGCGCCCGATCGTTATTGACCGCTTTTGTTATAAGTAATAATGATTTAGGCGTTTTGTTGGCATTATTTTCTAATAAGACTTTATTTTTCATACCATTAAACAGGAATTTTCTGCTGCAAATCAACTTCACCCAACAGAAACAAGCGGTGTAAACAGGATAAAATTCGAATTAAATCTGCGCTGTTTACCTTGAGGCGTAGCGCGTTGTGCTGGTTAACAATCCGTTTACTAACTATTTACTCGGAAAATGCCCCGTGCAAAAAACATATTGCACAGTAATCGTACAGAAAAACTTACACAACGCTCTGCACAAGATCTATTACACTGTCGGCATCATTTAGCTGCGCGGAAATTCTGCATGAAACTGACCATCGAGCGCCTGACCGCGCTGTCCCCGCAAGACCTTATCGACCTCGGTAAAATTTGGCCGCACCAGCAGCCGGAACAGTGGCAGAGCTGGCTGAGCGGCGGCAAGGCGCTGTTCGCCGCCCGCTTCAACGAGCGTCTGCTGGGCGCGGTGAAAATTGCGCTGCAGGACGACCGCGCCGAACTGCTGGATCTGCTGGTACGCGAAGTGACGCGCCGCCGCGGCGTCGGTCTTTACCTGGTGCAAGATGCACAGCGTCAGCTGCCGCAGGTCGCCCATTGGCAGCTGTCGACCGCCGGTCTGGCGCCGCGCGAACGTGGGGAAGTCGATAACTTCATGCGCGCCTGCGGCTTCGCGCCGCAGGGCGATCTCTGGCAAAAATGAAACGCCGGCTGGCGGCGCTGGTCTTGATTGCGCTGGGGTTGGCGGCCTGGTTCGCCGGGCGTCAGCAGGCGCTGCGCCAGGCCTCAGGCTGGGATCAGCAGGTTTACGTTTGGCAGCGGGTTTGGACGCCGCAACACGCCGATGCGCTGGCGCACAGCCGCGATCTGTTCGGCGCGCTGCGGGTGTTGGCGCTGCAGGTGCATCCACGCGAGGGCTGGCGGGAAATCCCGGCCGATCTCAGCCTGCTGAAGCAGGACGGCCGCCCGCTCTGGCTGGTAGCGCGCCTCGACGGCCAGCTGCCGCAGCTGGACCAAGAAGCCATTATCCAGCGTCTGCTGGCGATCGCCCAGCGCTGGCAGGCGGCCGGGCTGCCCGTCACCGGCGTCGAGATCGATCATGACGCCGCCACGGCTCGCCTGCCGGACTACCAACGCTTTCTACAGCGGCTGCGCCAACGGCTGCCCGCCGCTTTGCAACTCGGCATCACCGCCCTGCCGGCCTGGATCGGCTCGCCCAACTTGCCCGGCGTACTGCAACAGGCCGACAGTTCCGTTCTGCAAGTGCATGCGGTGCTCTCACCGCAGCAGGGGCTGTTTGACGGCCCCTTGGCGCTGCGCTGGGTGCGGCAGTACGCCGCCGTCACACCGAAACCGTTTCGCGTCGCGCTGCCGGCCTATGGCATGGCGCTGCTGGGGTTTGATGCGCAAGGCGCGCAGGTGGAGAGCGAATCCTCGCTGCGCGTGGCCGGCAACGGCCGCGAACTGACGGTCGCGCCGCAGCAGATCGCCGATTTTCTGCAAACGCTGGCGCAGCAAACGCCGCCCCGGCTGCGCGGCGTGATTTGGTTCCGACTGCCGCTGGCGGACGATCGGCGCGCCTGGTCGCTCGCCACGCTACGAGCGGTGATCGAACGGCGGCCGCTGAATGTCGACTGGCAGGTAAAATTTAGGCCTCAGCCGCAGCAAAACGGGCTGTATGATCTGATAATTCATAACAACGGGCCGGTGGACGCCCCGCTGCCGCAAGAGGTGGTCATCCGCGCCGACGACTGCCTGGCGGCGGACGCGGTCGGCAACTACCGGCTGGAATCCGCACCGCAACGGCAACGCTTTATTCGCATCAGCAGCGACCAGCTGCGCGCCGGGCAATCCCGGCCGCTGGGCTGGCTGCGCTGCCAACAACTGACGCCAGGAGGCACCCTTGTCACACCTTGATTCGCGCGCGGCACGGAACACCCGCCGCCTTCTTCCGCTGGCCATGCTGATCGGCGCCGCACTGCCGCTGGGCGGCTATGCCTGCGGCCCGGATTTTCCTAACCGGCTGCTGATCGATCGCAACGGCACCCTGCTGTATATGCCGGAGGGCAATTTCGCCTTCGAAGCCGGCCGGCTGGTGCCGATGGATAAACAGTTGCCGCACTGGCAAGCCCCGCCGCCGCCGATGCCGCCGAAACCGATGCCGCAATCGCCGGAAACGATAGCGATAGGCAAAATGCGCGCCGCCAAAACGGTGGAAGAGGCTGACGCCGTCAATACGCAGGGGTTGTCCAACGCCGCGCGTCTCTATCAACTGGGCGCCGTGGCTTTCGCCAGCCACGATCCGCGCGCCGCAGACTATTTCCAACAGGTGCTGAAGCTACCGGCCGCCGAGCAGGGCGACTGGGGACTGCGGGCGCAGTATTCGCTTGGCCGCGTACTGATGGCTGACCACGGGACGCCGGTAAACGAATCCGGTGAAGCGGCCCCCGCCGCCGAGCACCCGCCAAAAGCCGCGCTTGAACAGGCGCTGACGGCATTCCAGCAGGTGATCGACCGGGTGAAAAGCGGCGCCGCCGATCCCGATCAGTTGGCGCTGAGCAGCCTTGGGCAGCAGGCGCGCATCCACCTGTGGCTGGGTGACGTCGCCCCCGCCGCCCATCTGTACGCGCAACAGGCGGCGCAGGGCGATCCGAGCGGCGGGCAGTCGCTGCAGTACGTCTCCAGCTTCCTGGTCAACCCCGACCATTTGGACACGCTGAAACGGATTATCGGCGATCCGTTGATCCAGCAGCTGGTGACCATTGAGCTGTTCGCCCGCAGCGGCAACCTGCAAATGGCGGATACCGACGGCAACGGCCGCTCCGCGCAAATCATCAACCAGATCCTGACGCTGCTGGACGGCTCAGTGAAAAGCGGCTTCGCCGGCAGCGATCGGCTGGCGGCGCTGGCTTACCGTTCGGGGCAGTACCCGATGGCGGCCAGCCTGCTGAAAAACGCCGGCGACAGCGGCCTGGCGTGGTGGCTGCGCGCCAAAATGGCGCTGCGCGACGGCGACGTGAAAGCCGCCACCGCCGCCTACGCCAAGGCGGCAAGCGCGTTCCCCGCCGACGAAAGCTGGGGTGAACAGCGCAACGCCGACTTCGTCGCGGAAACCATCGTGCCCGAGTGCCGGGTGGCCGGCGAACAGGCCATCCTGGCGCTGAACCGAGGCGACTATCTGCAGGCGATGGACCTGCTGTATCGCGGCAAAGCGCTCTACTGGGCCGACGTGGCCGACGTGGCGGAACGGGTGCTGACCGTCGATGAGTTGAAAGGCTTTGTCGATAAGCACGCCCCGGCGCCGACGACGCCGCTCAAGCCGGTTAATCCGGACGACTACGGCGGCCAGCAGATCACGCCGGAAGTGCAGCTACGCGAACTGCTGGCGCGGCGGCTGATGCGCGCCGGACGAGCGCCGGAAGCGCTGGCCTATTTCGATATCCCCAACTACCGGCAAGCGGCGCAGCAGTTCGCCGACGAGCTGAAGGCCGCCAAGGACAAATCCGCTGCGCCGCTGGCGCGCGCGCAGGCTTACTATCGCGCCGCCAACCTGCTGCGCGCCCAGGGGCTGGAGTTTACCGGCTATGAGATGACGCCGGATTACGCCATCTATGGCGCCGGCTATTCCTATCTGGGAGATGCGTTCGATACCCGCGAGCTGAAGCATAAAAGCTGGATCGACAGCGCCGAAGCGGCGCGCGCCAAGGCGGCGCTACCGGAGGAAGACAACCGTTTCCTGCACTATCGCTGGCAGGCGGTGGGACTGGCGCAACAGGCGGCCGATCTGCTGCCGCCTAAGAGCCAGGCCTATGCCGCCGTGCTGTGTAACGCCGCCAGCTGGGTTATCAAACGCGATGCCAAAACCGGCCGGGCGCTTTATCAGCGCTATATCAACACCGGCACCCGTTATCCGTGGGCGGCGAAATTCGGCTACGACTGCCCGGCGCCGGACTTCGCCGCCGTGGCGCCATAACGCCGAATTTCAGGCACTAAAAAGCCCGGCTTGCCGGGCTTTTTTTATCGAATTTTATCGAATCTCGCATCGACTCAGGCTTCGATCGCCATTTTGAGTTTCTTCATGGCGTTCTTTTCCAGCTGGCGCACGCGTTCGGCGGAAACGCCGTACTGATCGGCCAGCTCCTGCAGCGTCGACTTATTGTCGTCATCCAGCCAACGGGCGCGGATGATATGCTGGCTGCGCTCGTCCAGACCTTCCAGCGCATAGGCCAGTTTGTCTGCGGCGTTGCTTTCCCAGTTATCTTCCTCGATGCCTTCAGCGAAGTCCGAGCTCTTGTCCTGCAGGTACAGCACCGGCGCCATCGACTGGCCATCGCGGGCCTCGTCGTCCGGAGTCGGATCGAACGTCATGTCCTGCGCCGCCATGCGCGATTCCATCTCGCGCACGTCTTTGCTGGTGACGCCCAGCTCACGGGCCACCAGTTCCACTTCGTCCTGGTTGAACCAGCCCAAACGCTGTTTGGTTTTGCGCAGGTTAAAGAACAGCTTGCGCTGCGCTTTGGTGGTCGCCACTTTCACAATGCGCCAGTTGCGCAATACGTACTCGTGGATTTCCGCCTTAATCCAATGCACCGCAAAGGAAACCAGACGCACGCCGACTTCCGGGTTGAAGCGGCGAACGGCTTTCATCAGGCCGATGTTGCCTTCCTGAATCAGATCCGCCTGCGGCAGACCATAGCCTGAATAGTTGCGGGCAATATGAGCGACAAAGCGCAGGTGAGACAGGATGAGCTGCTTAGCGGCATCCAGATCGCCCTGATAATGCAGCCGTTCAGCCAGCTCCCGCTCTTCCTCTGCCGTCAGCATCGGATAGGCGTTGGCTGCCCGGATATAGGCTTCCAAGCTACCTTGGGGTACTAAGGCTAAAGTTTGCATTTCTTTGGTCATTCAAACCCTCTCTATGAGAATACAAAATCATGCAGGTGATTATTACAGCGGGGAAATGATTGATTCTACGGCAGTTGCTGAAGCAAAAGCGGTTCCACACGCCGGGCACCTTAACATTTGCTGCAATTTTTGACCGTACTCCGCCCTAAAAGTTCACCCTTTTTTGCAAGCATTGTTGCTGACAATACGTGACGAGGGTGCAGGCCGATAGGGAATTTGTGCGCTAAGAAGAGAGGGATGGTGCTGACTTCGCTTGAGGTCACTCTTCTCCCGCAACGCGATCAAAAGCAGCAGGAGAAGAGTATACCAAAAAAATCTTACTGTGGTGTAAATCGGCGTAAATGTTGCACCGTCGCCAGCCAGGCGGCGATCCAGCCGATCATCGCGGAGATGATCAGCAGCAGCAGCGCCTCATCCCAGCCCAGCCCGTGCAAGGTGAAGGTGGTGCCGAATACCTTGGCCACCCCGGCGACCACCGACTCCAGCTGCCACACCAGCGCGCCGGACAACACCAGCGACAGCAGCGCGCCGGCAAAGCCCAGCATCGCCCCGCCGTTGAGGAACGGCCGCAGAATAAAGCCGTCGGTGGCACCGATCAGCTTCATCACGTTGATGGTGTCGCGGCGGCTGAAGATGCTCAGACGCACGCTGTTGCCGATCACCAGGAACACCGCCACGATCATCAGCACGCCGATGATCGCCGCGATCTGACCCGCCAGCCCGGTCAGCGCCGCCAGGCGGGCAAACCAGCTGTCATCCATACGCACTTCTTCCACGCCCTGCACCGCCGCTACGCGATCGCGCAGGGTGTTGAGGGTATCCGAACTCTGGAAGCTCATCTTCGGCGTGACGATCGCCACCGCCGGCAGCGGGTTCTCTTCCAGCATGTCCAGCGCGCCGCCAAAGCCCGACCAGTTGCGGAACTCGCCGCGCGCTTCTTCACGCGACAGGTAATTGACCTTCTCCACGCCGGCTTCCGCCTTGATGGCGTCGAGCACTTTCAGCGCGGCGTCGTCATCGAGCGATTTATCCAGATAAACGGTCAGCTGCGGCGTTGGATACCACTGGCTGGCCGCGGTGCTGACGTTTTTCCACACGATGTAGCACACGCTCGGCAGCGTCAGGGAAATGGCGATCACCATCACCGTCAGCAGCGTCGCCAACGGCTGACGCAGCATGTCTTTGATGGCGTTCATCCAGGCGTAACGCCACTGTTCGCGCCAGCCGCCGCGCAGCGCCTTGCTCTTGGCGGTTTTTGCGTTATTGGCCATGGTGAGCGCCCCCTTGCATGCGGCCCTGGCTCAGCGTCAGGATGCGGTAATTGCGGCGGGCGATAAGCCCGGTGTCGTGCGTCGCCATCAGTACGGTCACGCCGACGCGGTTGAATTCTTCAAACAGGCGCAGAATGCCTTCCGACAGCGCGTCATCCAGGTTACCGGTCGGTTCATCCGCCAACAGCACCGCCGGCTTGTTCACCACCGCACGGGCGATGCCCACGCGCTGCTGCTCACCGCCGGACAGCTGAATCGGGAAGTTTTTCGCTTTATCCAGCAAACCGACCTTGTCCAGCGCGGCGGAAACGCGGCGGCGGATATCTTCGGTGCTGGCGCCGGCGATGATCAGCGGCATCGCCACGTTGTCATACACCGTGCGATCCAGCAGCAGGTGGTGATCCTGGAAGATCATGCCGATCTGCCGACGCAGGAACGGCACCTCGCGGTTTTTCAAGCGACTGATGTCGTGACCGCCAAACCAGATGTGGCCGGCGCTGGGCCGTTCGATACCGCAAATCAGTTTCAGCAGGGTACTTTTCCCCGCGCCGGAATGGCCGGTCAGAAACGCCATCTCCGCCGGGCGCAGATGGAAATCAACCCCCTGCAGCGCTTGCCGTCCGCCCAGATAAGCTTTACTGACCTGTTCAAAGCGAATCATCCGTATTAATCCTCTCGGGCAAAAAGTGCCTCAATAAAATCGTCAGCCTTAAACGGCCGCAAATCTTCGATGCCTTCCCCGACGCCGATATAGCGGATCGGGATACCGAACTGATCGGCGATGGCGAAGATCACCCCGCCCTTGGCGGTACCGTCCAGTTTAGTCAGCGTGATGCCGGTTAAGCCCACGGCCTCATTAAATAATTTCGCCTGACTGACCGCATTCTGGCCGGTGCTGGCATCGAGCGTCAGCATAACCTCATGGGGGGCCTGGTCGTCCAGTTTTTTCATGACGCGGACGATCTTCTTCAGCTCTTCCATCAGGTGCGATTTGTTCTGCAGACGGCCGGCGGTATCGGCGATCAACACATCGATGCCGCGCGCCTTGGCGGCCTGCACCGCATCGAAGATCACCGAAGCGGAATCCGCGCCGGTATGCTGCGCCACCACCGGAATGCGGTTACGTTCACCCCATACCTGCAGCTGCTCCACCGCGGCGGCGCGGAAGGTATCCCCCGCCGCCAGCATCACCGACTTGCCTTCCGCCTGGAATTGACGCGCCAGCTTGCCGATGGTGGTGGTTTTACCCACGCCGTTCACCCCGACCATCAGGATGACATACGGGGTTTTCCCGCTGACATCCAGCGGCTGATCGACCTTGGCCAGAATTTCGGACATTTCCTCCTTCAGCTTGCCGTACAGCGCTTCGGCGTCTTTCAGCTGTTTGCGGCTGGCGTGCTGGGTCAGGGAGGTGATGATTTTGCGCGTGGTATCCACGCCGACGTCAGCGATCAGCAGCTGTTCTTCCAGCTCGTCGAACAGATCGTCGTCGATCTTTTTACCGCGGAACAGCCCCATAAAGCCGGAGCCGAGGTTTTGTTTGGTCTTCAGCAGGCTGCGCTTCAGGCGGGCGAAGAAGCCTTCTTTGGTCGGCCTTTCCTGTTCTTGCGCCGCGGCCGGCACCACCGGCTCAAGCGGTTCTTCTTCCACTTCCGGCACGGATTCAGGTTCAACGACCGGCTCAGGTTCGACGACCGGCTCGGGTTCGACGACCGGCTCGGGTTCAACGACCGGCTCAGGCTCGACGACCGGCTCAGGCTCGACGACCGGCACCGGCTCAACAACCGACACAGGCTCGACGACCGGCTCGGGTTCAACGACCGGCTCAGTCTCAACGACCGACTCAGGCTCAACGACCGGCTCAGGCTCAACGACCGGCTCAGGTTCAACCACCGGCTCAGGCTCGACGACCGGCTCAGGCTCGACGACCGGCTCAGGTTCAACGACCGGTTGCTGTTGCGCCGCCACCTGTTCGGTGACGCTGACGATCTCTTCGGCCAGCGCTTGCGCCGCCGGCTGTTCAGCCGCCGCCGGCAAATTTTCCGCGATTTGCTCGCCGGCCTGACCGTTATCCCACTCTCCCGGGGTGTCGACGGAGGCGGCAGGTTCAGATTCCTGGGCGGGGAGCTTGTCGTCCAGCTTGGCGGCGGCCGGTGCAGCCGGCGTCTCCGCGGCCTGAGCTTCCGCCTGCTCTACCGGCTGCTCAGGTTGCTGTTGCTCTTCTTCCTTTTCCTTCTGGCCAAAGCCCAGCCAGGAGAAAAACCCACGTTTCTTATCTTTTGCCATGTTATGACTCTACTCCGTACCGAAGGCTCGCTTACCCTACATACCTGAAGGATATATGCTGACAATAATCCGCCGAGTCTATCACTTTCCCTCGCGCAGCAACACGCATCCGGCATGCTTTCCGGTGTGAAATCAGACAACAAAGTTTTACCGTTCCCCCCGACGCCCGTCACCGGTAGAATAGGGACAACTTTTCGTTAACCTCTGCGGCCCCGCGCCGCAAAAGAAATCAAACAACGCTTATGACAAGACTCTCGCCACGGGCGGCGGCCAAAAAACCGCCCCAGGCCGCAGCCGGACAGATCCGCATCATCGGCGGCCAATGGCGCGGCCGTAAGCTCCCGGTGCCGAACAGCCCGGGGCTGCGCCCCACGACCGATCGGGTACGCGAAACCCTGTTCAACTGGCTGGCGCCGGTGATTCAGGGCGCGCGCTGCCTGGACTGCTTCGCCGGCAGCGGCGCATTAGGGCTGGAAGCGCTGTCGCGCTATGCCGGCAGCGCCACGCTGTTGGAATTCGAGCGGCCGGTGGCGCAGCAGCTGGAAAAAAATCTGGCGCTGCTGCAGGGCAAAGGGGTGGTTATCAACACCAACGCGCTGAGCTGGCTGGCGGGCGACGGTCAACCGTTCGACGTGGTGTTCCTCGATCCGCCGTTTCGCAAAGGCCTGCTGGCGGAGACCGTCTTGTTGCTGGAGCAGCGGGGCTGGCTGGCCGACGAGGCCTGGATCTATGTAGAAGCCGAGGCGGAAAGCGCCGCGGCGGACGTGCCTGCCAGCTGGCAGTTGCACCGGGAGAAGGTCGCCGGCCAGGTGGCTTATCGCCTTTATCTTCGTTCGCAAGAGAAAACCGACCATGCTGATTAATCTGGGCCGCCTGCTGATGCTGTGCGTATGGGGCTTCCTGCTCTCTAACCTGTTCCATCCGTTTCCCAAGCCGCTGAAGTATTTCATCGACGTGGCGCTGTTCTTTATGGTGGTGATGCACGGCCTGCAGCTGGTGCTGTTGAAATCCACCCAGCCGAAGGATCAGCCGATCAGCTACTGGCAAGAGGCCAAGATCTTTATCTTTGGCGTGTTCGAGCTGCTGGCCTGGCAAAAGAAACAGCCGCCCATCAAGAAAAAGTGACCGCTACGGCTGAACGGTGAACGAGACGAAGCGCGTGCCCTGCATGTTTAACGTGCCCTGCGCGCCTTTTTCTATCGGGTTGTACTGCCATTGCTTCAGCCGCAGCGTAATGTCTTCACCGCCCTGGTTCGGGCTGAACACCACCTCGTAATACATCGGCTCGTTGACCAACGGCTCGCGCTGCGGCGCACGGGTCTTGGCGACCGGGAAGCTCCGCTTGTCACTCACCGTCACCTGCAGACTGCGCATCGGCGCGCGATCGTTTTCCGCCTCCTGCTGGCGCTGTTTGAAGTAACGTTGCGTGGCCAGCACGGCGATCAACGCAATGACGGCGACAAAAAATAACGGTGGCTTACTCATCGGTTTCCCATTTCCTTCACGGTCAAATCGGCGTAAACATAGCATTCTCAAGAAAGCATTGTCGATCGTCGGCAGGCTACCTACACTGAAATGAAGAAGTGACATGGGTGACAGTTTGGAGCCGGTGGTTGCGGCTCCCTCCTACATAAGGAAGACATAAATGAGTTGGCCGTTCCTTGCCGTATTCTTTTCCGGTTGGCTGTTCGTCGACGCCTCTTACCGTGGGCCGCGCTGGCAGCGTTGGGTGTTCAAACCCGTCACGCTGCTGCTGCTGTTGCTGTTGGCCTGGCAGGCGCCGGTGCTCAGCGCCGCGGGCTATCTGATCGTACTCGGCCTGCTGGCGACACTGATCGGCGATGCGCTGCTTCTGTTGCCGCGCGAGCGGGTGCTGTACGCCATCGGCGCCTTTTTCCTGTCCCACTTGCTGTACACCCTGAGTTTCGCCAGCCAGATGACGTTCAGTCTGTTCTGGCCGCTGCCGCTGGCGCTGCTGGCGATCGGCGCATTGCTGCTGGCCGCCCTTTGGACCCGGTTGGAAGAGATGCGTTGGCCGATCGTCACCTATGTGGCGATGACGCTGCTGATGGTCTGGCTGGCGGGCGAGCAATATTTCCTGCGCAGCACCGATTTCGGCTTCTCGCTGCTGACCGGCACCTCGCTGCTGCTGCTGGCCAACGTGGTTTGGCTGCTCAACCGCTACCGCTTCACCTTCCGCGCGGCGGACGCCATCGTGGCTTTCTGTTACTTCTCCGGCCACTTCCTGATCGTGCGTTCGCTCTACCTGTAGAGACCTGCCGCGGGTTCGGCGCGCCGAACCCGTTTCTTCATCAAGCCAGCGCTTTCAACGTCAGGGCATCACCCGCACCCAGCTGATTGCGGTACAGATCGCCGTCGCGCGAGAAGAACGCCAGCGTGCTGCCATCCGCCTGCAGCAGGGCGATGCCGTCCGGCGCCGGGCGCCAGCCCACCACCTCGGCCGCAAATACGCTTTGCAGACAACGCTGCCGATCCACCAGCTGGTAGCCGTTGGTCTCGCTTTGCTCATTGGCCAGAAACTCGATTTGGCATTGCCGTTCGCTGTCGGCTACCTGCCATTGCCCCGCCAGCGACTGCGCGGTCGGCAGCGCCAGACTGCCGGCCATCACCGCACTCGTCACCATCATGCCTCCCGCCGCCAGGGCGGCGCGCGTTAAAGTACCTTTCATACCGGCTCCCACATCACGCCCGGCCGAGACTGCGCCGGGCGCTCCGTTGCTGCGTTACACGATAAAGTCAGTGGCGACGTCTACCTGACCGACGATTTTCACCAGGAAGTCCGGCGCCTGATGACCACCGATGTTCACCGACAAATCGGTCACGTTGTTGGACGCGTTGTAGCTCAGCAGCGCTTCACCCGCCGCGCCGCTGAAGTGATCGACGAAGTGAATGAAATCGCTGCTCTGCGCCTCTTTGTTGAAGAACGACAGATCAATCTTGTCGATCCCTTTCTGGAAGTCGCGGATCCAGTCTGAAGCGCCCGGCGCGGAATCGCTGGCAGCAGAGAACACGAAGATGTCTTTACCGGCACCGCCCCACAGCTCATCCGCCCCGCCGCCGCCGAACAGCACGTCGTTACCCGCGCCGCCTTTCAGCACGTTATTGGCCGCGTTGCCGACGATCACGTCGTTGCCGGAACCGCCAATGGCGTTCTCGATGGTCACACCGGCGGCGATCGAGACGTTGCCTTTCAGGCCGCCCACGTCGGAGAACGACTTCTCGTTCAGGTTGATGCGCTGGTTAGCGGTATAACCGGAGAAGTCGAAGGTATCGTTGCCGCCCGCATCCCACACCGCAAAGATCAGTTTTTGCGCGTTGCTGGTGGTGCTGAGGAAGTCACGACCGGTGCTGGAGTTAAAACCGTACACGGTGTCGCCGGTGCGGGTCGACAGGTTGGCGCCATACAGATGTTGAATGGCGGCAATGTCATCCAGCAGCGGAGCTGCGGCGTAATGACCGCCGTTATCGCCACCGGTGTTGGTTTCGCTCCAGTAGCTCATCAGGCTGAACTGGCGGGTGTCTTCCGCATAAGTGACGTCGCGATAGGTCGGGTTGCCTTCACCGGCGTTGTAATCGCCCGGGTGGCTCAGACCCAGCGCATGGCCAATCTCATGGGTGAACGTCTGGCGGCCGTAGTCTTCGGTCGCCGGATGCTTCACGTTGGACTGGTTGACGTTGTACCAGGTCTGGCCTCCCAGATCCTGCCCCTGCCAAATGGTGTTCGGCAGGAAGGCGTAGGCCTGGGTGCCGTAATCATAGTGGCCGGGACGATCCTGGCTGTAGTTACCGAAGGTGATGTTGGCCTTTTGTCCGGCCGCCACTTCGGTAAAGGTGATATTGGCGACGTCGGCCCAGGACTGCAGCGACAGCTTAGCCTGCTGCTGCTGTTCCGCGCTGAACTTGCTCAGCCCGGTGTCGCCGGCGACGTTGGTGGAAGAGAACTTATAGTCCGGGAAGGAGAAGGTTAATTTGACCGGCTGGCCAAATACCTTGTAACCGTTCCAGGTTTGGTTCTCACGGGTAATAAACAGCCCAGCTTGCTCGTTAGAAAATGAATCCTTGCCATTAATCTGAATCCCGTTGCCCCGCTCATGATAATGCAGCAGGTCGTCTACAGCATCGTAGCCGGTTGTGGCGGCCGCGAAGTTGGATTCAGTAATTTCAATTGCCTTTTTAGTAGATTGCATTGGTTCGATTCCACTCATTACCTGATTGATATCAATCAGACAGATAGACATAACCTCCCCGTAAGCCACGGTTAATGAACCTTAAGCTTGCTGGAAGGGGCTTATGCGCCGTTACCGGCAGTGTGTTTGGTAGAATTAATGCATATATATCAGCAAATAAGATCACCATTAAAAATGGTAATCGATTCCAATTATAGGCAGGACCGCAAAACTGCACATAAAATAATCAACCATTTATTATCGCAACGAAAGTTTGTTATGCTACTTTTTGCGCTTATTTACAAAACAAATGAAACTTAGAGAGGAGAAGTTGGCACCAAACTTCAATAGCAATGCGGCTTGCAGACACAAGCGAATCATGCTGGCTAATTAGGCGCCAAAAGATAAATTTTGCTAACGCGTTATAGATAAATAACTCTTTATTATTAGACCGGGCGACTTTTTAGTTTCTATAGGAATATTATTTTCTTATTTAAACTAACGGCGGCGAGACTTTTTCTCGAAATAGGTAATAAGAAAAAGCAATAGATTAAAATTCGCATTATTCATTATTGAATGAATCCCCCCATAACGCCTGAACGCCGTTAGCAATAATTCTCATCCGGCGCTTGACTCTGGAGTGCACTCCAGGGTGTAGAGTCAGCTGAGCAAACCCGGTTAACTGCCCGAAGGGGGACGTTATGCACAATCAGCAAAATCATAATCATCAGGAACATCACCACGCTGAAGGCGGATGCGGCTGCAACCACAGCCACAGCAAAACCCAGCATGGCTGCAGCAGCGAGCCGAAAAACGCCGCTGCGCAGACCGAACACGCCCATCACCATCACGATCATGGCGAGAGCGGCTGCGCCGCCGCCGCCCCCGACGATCCGGACGAGGAAAGCGACAGGCTGGCCGCCGCTCCCCCTTCCGGCAGCCAACGTTTCAGCTGGAAAGTCACCGGTATGGACTGCCCCAGCTGCGCCAAGAAAATCGAAAATGCCGTCACCGCGCTCCCCGGCGTTGACAGCGCACGCGTATTGTTCGCCACCGAAAAACTGGTTGTCGACGCACAGTCCGATATCAGCCTGCGGATCCAGGACGCGGTCGCCCAGGCCGGTTTTACCCTGCTCGGCGCTCAGACCGCCAAAGATGCCGCGCCAAAAGCCTCGCGCTTCGGCGAAT
Organism: Serratia sp. CY74737; assembly: GCF_052166775.1. Lineage (NCBI taxonomy): Bacteria > Pseudomonadati > Pseudomonadota > Gammaproteobacteria > Enterobacterales > Yersiniaceae > Serratia > Serratia sp. CY74737. The sequence continues at coordinate 105,012 of NZ_JBJNOF010000017.1, read as the reverse complement.
TTGCGCCGCTGCTGTTGTTAACCACCCTGATGGTGGTCAGCTGGGTGCTGGATCGGATTAACCCGGAGCTGGGTCGCATCGCCTTTATCGCCACCACGCTGGTCGGGTTGGCGCCGGTCGCCGCCAAGGCGCTGCGTCTGATTCGCTCCGGCACGCCGTTCGCCATCGAAACGCTGATGAGCGTGGCGGCCATCGGCGCGCTGTTCATTGGCGCCACCGCCGAGGCGGCGATGGTGCTACTGCTGTTTATGGTTGGCGAGCTGCTGGAATCCTACGCCGCCAACCGTGCGCGGCGCGGGGTGAAGGCGCTGATGGAGCTGGTGCCGGAAGATGCGCTGCTGCTGCAAGGCACGGAACGCAAACGCGTGCCGGTCGCCAGCCTGCGCCCCGGCGACGTGATTGAAATCGCGCCCGGCGGGCGTCTGCCGGCCGACGCCGAGCTGCTCAATCCGTTCGCCAGCTTCGACGAAAGCGCCCTGACCGGCGAATCGGTGCCGGTCGAGCGTCAACGGGGGGAAAAAGTGGCCGCGGGCAGCCTGTCCGTCGATCAGGCGGCACAGATGAAGGTGATCTCAGAGCCCGGCAAAAACGCCATCGACCGCATTCTGCAATTGATTGAAGAGGCCGAAGAGCGCCGCGCGCCGATCGAACGCTTCCTCGATCGCTTCAGCCGCTACTACACCCCGGCCATTATGCTGCTGGCCGTCGCGGTGATCCTGGTGCCGCCGCTGCTGTTCTCGCAGCCGTGGGAGACCTGGATCTATCGCGGCCTGACGCTGCTGCTGATCGGCTGTCCATGCGCGCTGGTGATCTCGACGCCGGCGGCCATCACATCCGGGCTGGCGGCCGCCACGCGGCGCGGCGCACTGATTAAAGGCGGTGCGGCGCTGGAGCAACTGGGCCAGATTCAAACCATCGCCTTCGATAAAACCGGCACCCTGACCGAAGGCAAGCCGACGGTCACCGACGTGCTGCCCATCGGCGCACTGACCGAACAACGGCTGTTGCAGCTTGCCGCCGCGGTAGAGGCCGGTTCACATCACCCGCTGGCGCAAGCGATCATTAACCGCGCCGCCGCCAGCGGGGCCGAGCTGCCGCTGGCGCAGGCGCGCCGCGCGCTGGCCGGCGTCGGTGTGGAAGGGATCGTGGACGGCAAGACCGTGCTGATCAGCGCGCCGGGCAAGCTGGCGCCGGGCCTGCTCGCCACCCAATGGCAGAGCCAGGTAGACAAGCTGGAAAACGCCGGTAAAACGGCGGTGGTGGTGCTGGCAGACGGCGCGCCCATCGGCTTGCTGGCGCTGCGCGATACGCTGCGCAGCGACGCCAAACAGGCGATAGCCGAACTGAACGCGCTGGGTATTCGCGGCGTGATGCTGACCGGGGACAACCCGCGCGCCGCCGCGGCGATCGCCGGCGAGCTGGGCCTCGACTATCGCGCCGGTCTGTTGCCGGAAGATAAGGTCGCTACGGTTACCGAGCTGAACGAACTGCGCCCGACGGCGATGATCGGCGACGGCATCAACGACGCCCCGGCGATGAAAGCCTCAAACATCGGCATCGCCATGGGCAGCGGCACCGACGTGGCGCTGGAGACCGCCGACGCCGCCCTGACCCACAACCGGCTGGTGGGCGTCGCGGAAATGATCCGCATCTCGCGCGCCACCCACGCCAATATCCGGCAAAACATCACCATCGCGCTGGGATTGAAAGGGGTCTTTCTGATCACCAGCCTGCTGGGGTTAACCGGGCTGTGGCTGGCAGTACTGGCGGACTCCGGCGCCACCGCGCTGGTCACCGCCAACGCGCTGCGGCTGTTGAGAAAGCGCAGCTAAGCTCTGAAACAAACACGGGCGCGGCATACCGCGCCCGTTGTCATTTGGGGGAGGGAACTTTTAACTCGGCCGCGCCGCCGTTAGACGCCTTTACGTAACAGATAACGGTATGGCGCCTGCTCGGTCTCCTGCGCCACCAGCGTGTGCTCCATAAAGCGGCAGAACCCCGGGATATCGCGGGTAGTGGCCGGATCGTCGGCGATAATCAGCAGCGTTTCGCCGTTGTCCATATGGCGCACGGTTTTGCGCACCATCATCACCGGTTCCGGGCAACGCAGCCCCAGCGCGTCGAGCGTCTGGTCTGCCTGGGCAAATAAGTCAGTCATGCAATTTTTCTCGTTCAAAAACGATCGGCGAACGCTCGCCGCATCTCATTAGCGCCTAGTTTACGCCGGTAGTTTTTCTGCGCAAGATGCGTTAACGTTTGCGTTAAATTTAACCATTGCATTGGTTGCGCAAACGCGTATCATGCCGCCGCGCAGCGTTTTTTGCTGTTTTGACAAGACACACTGGGTTCCCTCACCCCACTGCTAAAAAGGCTACAAGTATGTATTCGTTTACCGCACAGCAGCGCTTCACGGCGTTGGTCTGGCTTTCGCTGTTTCATATCGCCATCATTACCTCCAGCAACTACCTGGTGCAGCTGCCGATCAGCGTTTTCGGCTTCCATACCACCTGGGGCGCCTTTACCTTCCCGTTTATCTTCCTGGCGACCGATCTGACCGTGCGCATCTTCGGCGCGCCGCTGGCGCGGCGCATCATCCTGGCGGTGATGGTGCCGGCGCTGTTCATCTCCTACGTGATCTCCACCGTCACCTATCAGGGAGAATGGCAGGGCTTCGCCGCGCTGAGCAGTTTTAACCTGTTCGTGGCGCGCATCGCGGTGGCCAGCTTTATGGCCTATGTGCTCGGCCAGATCCTCGACGTACACGTCTTCAACCGCCTGCGTCAACGCAGCGCCTGGTGGGTGGCGCCGGCGGCGGCGATGTTCCTCGGCAACATCAGCGATACGCTGGCGTTCTTCTTCATCGCCTTCTATAAGAGCAGCGATCCCTTCATGGCCAACAACTGGGTGGAGATCGCGCTGGTGGATTACAGCTTCAAGGTGATGATCTGCCTGCTGTTCTTCCTGCCGATGTACGGCGTGTTGCTGAACATGCTGCTCAAACGCATCGCGGCGCGCAGCGGCAGCCTGCAGCCGGGCTGAGTCGTGTTATTCTGGGCGGCCTTATCCTTTGGAGGCCGCTCATGACCCCAATCATCCGCACCGCCACGCTCGAAGAAATCCACCGCCTTTACCAACGCATCCCCGAATTCGGCGGCCTGCACAGCCTGGCCGATCTGCAGCAACGTATCGGCGCCGCCCCCACCAGCCTGTTGATCGCCGAGATAGACGGACAGCCGGCCGGTTTCAAACTCGGTTATCAACGGCAGGAAACGGTGTTTTACAGCTGGCTGGGCGGCGTGCTGCCGGCATTCCGTCGCCACGGCGTGGCGCAGGCCTTGTTGGCCGAACAAGAGCGCTGGGCGCGGGCGCAAGGCTATCGCCAACTGACGGTCAAAACCCGTAACCGGTTCCGCGCCATGCTGACGATGCTGCTCGCCCATCACTATCAGATTGTTCATCTGGAAAAGAAAGGCGAAGTGGCTGATTATCGGCTATTACTGGAAAAAAACTTGTGACAACATCTGCCTTGCATTTCAACCTGGAATAGGTTGCGATACGACAGTGAATCCCTACCGGAAAGGAAGAAGGAAGCCCGATGCGTAAAGTAGCGAAATTGATGGGTATCAGCCTGCTGGCGCTTGGCCTCGCGGCCTGCGACGGCAATACCAAAGACACCAAGGCAGCGCCAGACGGCGCGGCGGCCAGCGCGCCGGCCGGGCAGCAAGTCAACCTGCTGGACGGTAAACTGGCGTTCACCCTGCCGGTCGGCATGGCGGATCAGAGCGGCAAACTGGGCAACCAGGCCAACAACATGCATGTTTACGCAGACAGCACCGGTCAGCGCGCAGTGATCGTCATCTTGGGCGACAAGACCGCCGACAGCCTGGAGACCCTGGCCAAGCGCCTGGAGAACACCCAGCGCGCGCGTGACGCCAACCTGCAGGTGATCACCAACAAAGCGCTCGACGTCAACGGTGTGCCGCTGCGTCAGTTGGACAGCATCATCACCAGCGGCGGCGAAAAAGCCTATTCCTCCGTTCTGATCGGTTCGCTGAACAACAACATGCTGACCATTCAGGTGACGCTGCCGGCGGACAACCAGCAGCAGGCGCAGACCGAAGCCGAAGGCATCATCTCCACCCTGAAGCTGAAGCAGTAATCCCACAAAGGGCCGGCGTGCCGGCCCTTTAGTTTTTATGCCAGCGCCTGCGCCAGCAGGGTGATCGGATGTTCGCAGCGCTTGCTGGTGGACATTTCGATCTGCCATTTGCAGGTCTCGCAGTCGGTCACCACCAGATCCACTCCGCTCTCTTCTATCTGCCGGAACAGCGGCGCGCCGATGCCTTGCGACGTGGCGTAGTTCTCCGATTTGAACCCGTAAGTGCCGGCGATGCCGCAGCACTGCGAATCCAGCACCACCAGCTCCAGCCCCGGTATCTGCCGCAGCAGCTCCAGGGTGTAGGCGGTCCAGCCCATCTTCTCCATATGGCAAGGCGTGTGATAAGCCACCCGTAGCGGCGTGCGCTTGAGCGGCAGGCTGCGCCCCTGATTGATCAGGCGATAGAGATAGCGCGTCGCCAGCTCCACCCGATCGCGCACCGCAGTGGTGTCTACGTCCAGCAGATGAGGGTATTCGTCACGCAGGGTGAAGGTGCAGCTCGATGAGGTCGCCACCACCGGAATGCCGCGCTCCAGCACCGTTTCCTGCAGCGATTCGGCATTGACCCTGGCCTGCTTTTTAGCCTGGTCGATAAACCCGTTGGCGATCAGCGGCACGCCGCAGCATTTCTCGCGTTTCAGCAGTTGCACGCCGATATCCAGCGCGTTGAACACCCGGACCAAATCCTTGCCCAGCTGCGGGTGGTTATAGTTGACGAAGCAACCGTGGAAAAATGCCACCTGCTCGGCGTAACGCTGCTGAGCCTGCGCCTGTTGCCGGTACCAGCGGCGGAAGGTGCCGAAGGAATATTTCGGCAGTTCGCGCCGGTGATCGATCTTCAGCGCCTTGTCCAGCAGCTTGCGCACCGGTTTCAACCCGGTGGCGGCGTTGACGATCGGCGCAAACGGCGTCGACAGCGATCCCATGATATCGGTATGGCTGAGGATGGCATCGCGCAGCGTCGGCTTGCTCTGGGCGAAATCGGCGCGGGCGCGCTGAATGATGTCGCCGATTTTGACGTCGGACGGGCAGGCCACTTCACAACGCTTGCAGTTAGTGCAGTATTTCAGCGCTTCGTCGTACAGCGCCGGGTCTTTCAGCCGCAGCCGCTCGCCGTCCGGCCCCGCCTGTTTCGGCCCCGGGTAGAGCGGGTTCACTTTGGCGACCGGGCAGTAAGTGGTGCAGACGGTGCATTTGATGCAGCTTTCAAAGCTGTGGTCCCGATGCAGGCTCATACGTTCTCCTCCGCGGCGATCTGCTGCGCGACGTGCAACGCGCCGATCAATGACACGCCGGCGCCGCAGCCCTGCTGCAGCGGATCGTAGCCGCCGGCGACCGCGCCGATGGCGTACAGATTGTCGAACGGCACTCCCTGCTTCATCGCCCGCAGTCTGCCGTCGGTGCGCACGCCAAACTGCAAGTAAGGCTGCGGCGCGAACAGCTCGCGTCGGCTCCAGTCGGCGCGATCCGCCCGGCTGTGTACGTCCAGCCCGAAGATCGGCTCACGCACCCCGTCGAAATCGGCCACCAGCCCATTGCTGAAGAAGCTGCCGCTGGCCAGCACCACCTGCTGCGCCCGCAGCGGAATATCGCCGTGGTTGCGGGTGTACAAACCGGTGACGCGGCCGGCTTCGCTCTCGGCGCGCAGCACGCTGTCGCCGGGCATGAAAACGCCGCCCAACTGCTGGAAACGCCGCCGCAGCGCCTGATGCAAGCGCATGCCGGGCACCGAAGGCGGCAACGTCGGCAGCAGTCGGATCGGCTTGCCGACCGCATCCTGCAACACCGCCAGCGACGCGTCGTCCTCCAGGCCCAGACAGGCCGGCAGGAAGAGCGCCTCGGCCTCGCCCGCCAGCCGTCGCAGCTCTTCGGCCATCGGCGGCAGGCTTTCCATCAAATCCAGTACCCGGGCGATGTTCACCGCGCGGAACTCGCTGGGGTTATTGCGCAATCTGTCCAGCGCCGGCATGTGCAGATAGGCCACGTTCGTCTGCACGCCGAGCTCGCGGCTCAGGGCGTCGGCGGCCATCTGCGGTTGGAAGTCGAGGAACCCTTCGATGCCGATCACCGCAATACGCCGCCACGGCAGTTGGCCGGTCAGCGGCAGCGTCGGGATCGCTTGCGGGCTGAGCCAGGTGGCGCGGCGCGTGCCGAGCGGCGTGATGCGCAGATGGTTGTTCACCCCCTCGCCCTGCAGATTCAACCCGCAGCGTTCCAGCAGCCGCTGCGCGGCGGCGGACAGCGCCGCCACCCGGCCGGGCCCGATCAGGGCGTACGGATGCTGCGGCGCCTGTTGCGCCAGCTGCGGCAACGCCGCCAGCGGCATCTCGACCGGCGTGCCGTCCGGCAATCTCGCCAGCAGATCGAGCGAGCCGGAGGAGAAGTAGAGCGCGCTCTGGCCAGAACTGACCACCGCACAGCGCTTGCCCTGTTCGGCCACGGCAATGGCGCAGCTCAGGCCCGCCAGACCACCGCCAATCACCACGACGTCAAATCGCATCATCCGCCTCCTGCTCCTGGTCGGCCTGGGCTTCAAGCCCGCATAATCCCTGGTAAACCCAGCTGGTAAATTCGCTCTCGCGCAGCGCATCGCCCCAGGCGATCGGCCGTACGCCTTTCCAGCGTTCGTTGAGGAACTGCGACAGCTGCGCGATGGATTGCTGCGGCGTGCTGACGTTAAAGCGCGTCAACAGCCCGGCGGCGCGGCAGGCGCAGAGTTCGCCCTGGCAGGTGCCCATGCCGACACGGGTGCGGCGGCGCAGATCCACCAGGTTATTGACGGTCAGCGAGTTGACCGCATAGCGCACTTCCCCGGCGGTCACCGCCTCGCATTCGCACACCAGGCTGGTGTCGAGCCGATCGGCCGCCGGCACCTGGCTGGCGCGATCGCCGTGGCGGTAAATTGCCGAGCCGCGAATGCTGGCGGGCAGAGAAACCACGCTGCGCACCGTTTCCTCCGCCGACTGACGGGATCCGGGCAGCGCGTCCTGCGCGGTGGTGCACGGACTATTTACGCCGAGCTTTTCGCATACCTTGTCGGTGGCCCACTCCGCCATCAGGCGGTAGGTCATCAGCTTGCCGCCGGTAATGGTGATAAACCCTTCCAGCCCGTCGCGGGCGGCGTGATCGAGCAGCACGATGCCGCGGCTGACGTTGCGCCCGCTGGGATCGTCGTCGCTGGCCACCAGCGGCCGCACCCCGGCATAGGCGCGCAAAATGCGGGTCTGCGCCAGGGTGGGCGCCAACAGCGCCCCTTCGCGGATCAGAATGTCCACCTCCTGCGGGGTCACCAGCATGTTGTCAATTTGGTCGTAGTCGATATGGGTCGAGGTAGTGCCGATCAGCGAGATGGTGTCGCCCGGCACCAGGATGTCGGCGTCCGCCGGTTTGCGGCAGCGGTTGATCACCATGTTGTTGATGCGATGGCCGAGGATCAGCAGCGCTCCCTTGGCCGGGAACATACGGATGCGCAAATCGGCGTATTCGGCGATCTGCTGGCCCCAGATACCGGCGGCGTTGACCACCACCGGCGCGTGCAGCTCATAGCGCCGCTGATTCTGATGGTCGTAAACGCGCACGCCCGTCACCCGATCGCCGCTGCGCAGCAACCCCACCACCTGATGGTAGGTCAGGATCTGCGCGCCGTGCTCGCGCGCGTCCAGCATATTGGCGGCGGTCAGCCGGAAGGGATCGACGGTGCCGTCCGGCACCCGCACCGCGCCGATCAGCGCCGGGTTAGCCGCCGACTCAAGCCGCAGCGCCAGCTGCGGGTCGATCGCTTCGGCGTCGATGTCGGCCTGGCGACAGGCGGCGATAAACTGCTGCTGATAGTCCAGCGAGTCTTGCGGCAAGGTGATGAACAGCCCGTCGGTGCGCTCGATACAGTGATGCGCGATGCGTTTCAGGATGCGGTTCTCTTCTATGCATTCGCGCGCCGACTCGCCGTCGGTCACCGCATAGCGCGCACCGCTGTGCAGCAAACCGTGGTTGCGGCCGGTGGCGCCGGTGGCGATGTCGTGGCGCTCCAGCAAAATGCATCGCAAGCCGCGCCGCGCACAGTCGCGGGCAATGCCTGCGCCGGTGGCGCCGCCGCCGATGATGATCACATCCGTTTCGCCGCCGTCAAAATAGCTGCTCATGTCGCTCCCTCAGGATCGGTAGTTATGAGCCTATTGAGCCACGGTTATTAGGGTCTTTGTTTGATAAGGAACAATAACGAACACGAAACGAAATAAAAATGTCCACAAAAAACCATCAATGTGATCATAATCACGATTTTTGGACGTTTTTCTATTTCATAACGTTAACGAATCGCTCAAAATCCGCCGTGGTTTCATGAAAGTGTAACAATTGCGCCATTCGTCACAGCGACACCAGGCGTATTTGATGACAATGGCGCTCGTTATGGAACACAAAAACACCACATTCGATATCCGCTCAATCATCAAATGAACGTAAAAGGTCATATTGATGTGATAACAGATAAAGCCATCGGAGGCGCTCATGTTGAGTATTTTTAAGCCGGCCGCACACATCGCCCGTGTGCCGAGCGATAAGGTAGACCCGCTCTACCGTAAGCTGCGCTGGCAAATTTTCCTGGGGATCTTCTTCGGTTACGCCGCCTACTATCTGGTGCGTAAGAACTTCACCCTGGCCATGCCTTACCTGATCGAACAAGGCTTCAGCCGCGGTGACCTCGGCTTCGCGCTGTCGGGCATCTCCATCGCCTACGGCTTCTCCAAATTCATCATGGGTTCGGTCTCCGACCGTTCCAACCCGCGAGTGTTCCTGCCTGCCGGCCTGATCCTGGCGGCGGCGGTGATGTTGTTCATGGGCTTCGTGCCGTGGGCAACCTCCAGCATCGCCATCATGTTCGTCCTGCTGTTCCTGTGCGGCTGGTTCCAGGGCATGGGTTGGCCGCCGTGCGGCCGCACCATGGTGCACTGGTGGTCGCAGAAAGAACGCGGCGGCATCGTCTCCATCTGGAACTGCGCCCACAACGTGGGCGGCGGCCTGCCGCCGCTGCTGTTCCTGCTGGGCATGGCCTGGTTCAACGACTGGCACACGGCGCTGTACATGCCGGCCTTCGGCGCCATCCTGGTGGCCCTGATCGCCTTCGGCCTGATGCGCGACACCCCGCAATCCTGCGGCCTGCCGCCGATTGAAGAGTACAAAAACGACTACCCGGACGACTACAGCGAAAAAGACGAAGAAGAGCTGACCGCCAAGCAGATCTTCATGCAGTACATCCTGCCGAACAAGCTGCTGTGGTACATCGCGGTCGCCAACGTGTTCGTCTACCTGCTGCGTTACGGCATTCTGGACTGGTCGCCGACCTACCTGAAAGAAGTGAAGCACTTCGCGCTGGACAAGTCTTCCTGGGCCTACTTCCTGTATGAATACGCCGGTATCCCGGGCACCCTGCTGTGCGGCTGGATGTCGGACAAAGTGTTCAAAGGCAACCGCGGCGCCACCGGCGTGTTCTTCATGACGCTGGTGACCATCGCCACCGTGGTGTTCTGGATGAACCCGGCCGGTAACCCGACCGTGGACATGATCTGTATGCTGGTCATCGGCTTCCTGATCTACGGTCCGGTGATGCTGATCGGCCTGCACGCGCTGGAGCTGGCGCCGAAGAAAGCCGCCGGCACCGCCGCGGGCTTCACCGGCCTGTTCGGTTACCTGGGCGGCTCGGTTGCGGCCAGCGCCATCGTCGGTTACACCGTGGACTTCTTCGGTTGGGACGGCGGCTTCATGGTGATGATCGGCGGCGGCGTGCTGGCGGTTATCCTGCTGCTGCTGACCATGCTGAACGAGAAGAAACACCACGCGGAAATCGCTGCCGGCAAGCGCGGCTAACCGTCACACGACTTTTGCATGATTTAAAGGCCGCCCTGCGGCCTTTTTACTACCCTGCCCCCAACAACACGGAGAAAACGGAATGCGGACTCAAGTCAAAGCCCTGCTGACAGGGATCATTCTCGCCACCTCAATGGTCAGCGCCGCGCAGGCGGCGGACAAAGTGGTGATCGCCCACCGCGGCGCCAGCGGCTACCTGCCGGAACACACCCTGCCGGCGAAGGCGATGGCCTACGCGCAAGGCGCCGATTACCTCGAGCAAGATCTGGTGATGACCAAGGACAACGAGCTGGTGGTGCTGCACGACCATTACCTCGATCGCGTCACCGACGTCGCCGAACGTTTCCCGAACCGCGCACGCAAAGACGGCCGTTATTACGCCATCGACTTTACGCTGGCGGAGATCAAATCGCTGAAGTTCACCGAAGGCTTTGACATCGAAAACGGCAAGAAGGTACAGGGCTACCCTGGCCGCTTCCCGATGGGCAAATCCGACTTCCGCGTCCACACCTTCCAGGAAGAGATCGAATTCGTACAGGGTCTGAACCATTCGACCGGCAAAAACATCGGCATCTATCCTGAAATCAAAGCGCCTTGGTTCCACAAGCAGGAAGGCAAAGACATCTCCAGCAAAGTGCTGGCGGTGCTCAAGCAGTACGGTTACACCGGCAAGAACGACAACGTCTACCTGCAGTGCTTCGACGCCAACGAGCTCAAACGCATCAAGAACGAGCTGGAGCCGAAGCTGGGCATGGATCTGAAGCTGGTTCAGCTGATCGCCTACAACGACTGGCAGGAAACCTACGAGCAGAAAGCCGACGGCAAGTGGGTGGAATACGACTATGACTGGATGTTTAAACCGGGCGCGATGAAGAAAATCGCTCAGTATGCCGACGGCATCGGGCCGGACTACCACATGCTGGTGGTGGCGGATCAATCCAAGCCGGGCCACATCGTGCTGACCGACATGGTGAAAGAAGCGCACGCCAGCAAGCTGGCGGTGCATCCGTTCACCATCCGCGCCGATGCGCTGCCGAAGTACGTGACCGACGTGAACCAACTGTATGACGTGATTTACAACCAGGCCGGCGTCGACGGCGTGTTCACCGACTTCCCGGACAAGGGCGTGCAGTTCCTGCAGAAGCAGGGCCAGCACAAGTAATGCCAAGGGCGCCGCAAGGCGCCCTTGTTATTTCAGAGGAACATCTTGCGCAGGTAGTGCGGCACCGCGTTATCGGCATTGGAACCGATCACCTCCAGCTCCGGCAGCATATCCTTCAGGCGCTGATGCGCATCGCGCATGATGCAGCCCTTGCCGGCCATCGACAGCATCTCCAGATCGTTCATGCCGTCGCCGAAGGCGATGCACTCTTGCAGCGTATAGCCGATGATCTTGGCCACTTCTTCCAGCGCATGCCCTTTCGACACGCCGCCCGCCATCACTTCCAGGCAGGTTGGGAACGAGAAGCTGACGTTGACCCGATCGCCCCAGCGGGCGTTGATGGCGTCTTCCACCTGCAGCAACCGCTCGTGGTCTTCACAGGTGAAGTAAACCTTGCAGACGCCGTCGGTTTCCAGCAGGCCCGGCTCGAACAGCTGATATTTGAACACCGACTCCTGGAAGAACTCTTCCTGCTCCGGGCTTTCGCGGTTGGTAAACCAATCGTCGTTGCGGTAGACGTTGGTGGTGATCTGCGGATCGTCGTGCAGCATGCCGTACAGATCGCGGGCGATATCCCCGTCCAGGTTATGGCTGAAGATCAGCTCGCCGGCCGTGTTGTGCACCCGCGCGCCGTTGGAGGTGATCATAAAGGCGCTGATTTCCAGGCTGTCGCGGATCTGCGCCACGTCGATGTGGTGGCGGCCGGTGGCGAACACGAAATGCACGCCTCGCTGGGTCAGCAACTTCAGCGTTTCTTTGGCGTACGGCGACAGGGTATGGTCGGGAGACAGCAGCGTGCCATCTAAATCGGAAGCGACGACGTGATACATAGCGTTATGTTCTAACCTCTGATGGAGTTGTCGGCGGCAGCGCGCCGCCTAAGTGTTGAGCAAAGAAGCGCAGGATTGCGTTCAGTGCTTCGGCGCGCATCGCGTCCCGCTCGAACAGGATCTCATGGCGTGCGCCGTTGATAACCCACGGAAGCCCCCCTTCGCAAGGGCGCCCCGCGTCTGACAGAGCCTGACAAAAAGCCTGGTGCGAACGGTTGTCGACCACCCGTTCTTCACCGGCCTGCAAAAGCAACAGCGGCGTTGTGATGTTCCCGGCCTGCGCGATGATCTGCCGGCCGGCGCGGATGCTCTCACGCACCCAATGGTAAGTCGGCCCGCCCACCTGCAGCTCGGGATAGTCGGCGTAATAACGCAGGCTGCGCCGGTAGCGCTCGCGGCTGTGGGTCAACACGTTGACCACATAGGGCAGCGGACGCCACTGGCCGGTGCCCACCGCGTAATAATCACGGATCGCCGGGCGTGTCTCCACCCAGTCGAGAATGCGGTCGGCCAGCCAGCCCGGCATCGGCAGCTGGATGCCGAACATCGGCGCGCAAAACGCCGCCGCGTCGAACGCCTGCGGCCGGCGCTGCAGGAACTGCGCCAGGATCGCGCCGCCCATCGAATGCGCCAGCGCGAAACGCTGCCGGTAACCGCGCGACTCGACCTCGCGCAGCCACAGCTGCTCGAAATCGTCCACGTAGTCGGCAAAGTTTACCACATGACCGCGGTGCGTATCCGCCAGTAAACGCCCGGAGCGCCCCTGGCCGCGATGATCGACGATCACCACGTCGTAACCGCAGTGGAACAGGTCGTAGGCCACCTCAGGGTATTTCACGTAGCTTTCGATGCGGCCGGGGCTGACCACCACCACCCGCTGATGCCGCGCGGAACGGAAACGCACAAAGCGGATCGGCACGCCGTCCACGCCGCTGAACTCGCCTTCTTCGCGCTGCCGCCAGAAATCCAGCAGCGGCCCGGTGGCGAAGGCAGCGAACTGCGTTTCACGCGTTAACCAGTCATCGGAGCTGAGAGTGAACGAGGTCATCGAGAGCGTTTTCCCTGTGGAGCCGGCGGAAAATGTGACCGCTGGCACAAGAAATCATACTAGCGTATTGTGATTCAATTCTGACAAAAAACGGCGCCGCCTCGGCGCATTGTGGCACAAAACGACACTTTCAGGGAGCCGAGAACCATGACCTTGGACTGGTGGTTAACCTACCTGCTGACCACGCTTATCCTTAGCCTCTCCCCCGGATCCGGCGCCATCAACACCATGAGCACCGGCATCAGCCACGGCTATCGCGGCGCCGCCGCGTCAATCGCCGGGCTGCAGGTCGGGCTGAGCGCGCACATCGTGCTGGTGGGCATCGGCCTCGGCGCGCTGATATCGCAATCGCTGCTGGCGTTCGAGCTGCTGAAATGGCTGGGCGCCGCCTACCTGGTGTGGCTCGGCATCCAGCAATGGCGCGCCGCCGGCGCGCTGGATCTGCATGCGCTGGCGGGCAGCATGCCGCGCCGCCGCCTGTTCCGCCGCGCGGTGCTGGTCAACCTGACCAACCCGAAAAGCATCGTGTTCCTCGCCGCGCTGTTCCCGCAGTTCATCTTGCCCCATCAGCCGCAGGCCGAACAGTATCTGGTGCTCGGCGTCACCACCGTGGTGGTGGATATTCTGGTGATGATCGGTTACGCCACCCTGGCGACGCGCATCGCCGGCTGGCTGAAGACCCCGCGTCAAATGCAGCTGCTCAACCGGGTGTTCGGTTCGCTGTTCATTTTGGTGGCGGGGCTGCTGGCGACCGCCCGCAAAGCCTGACAAAAAAGGCCGGGCATCGCTGCTCGGCCTTGGGCATTTAACTGCCGGTTAGCGGGTAAAGATCAGGTGTAACCCGAAGCCGGTAAACAGCACGCCCGCCACCCCGTCTATCCACTTGGCCAACCGCTGATAACCGCGGCGCATCGCCGGCAGCGCGAACACCACCGCCACCAGGCTGAACCAGACGAAGGTCTCGGCGACGATCAGCAAGAACAGCCCCCAGCGCGCCCCGGCGCCGACGCTGTCGCCGACGAACAGCGAGAACACGCTGCCGAAATAGATCACCGCTTTCGGGTTGGACAGGTTGGTCAAGAAGCCGCGAATAAAGCTGCGCCCGGCCTTCGGCAACGCCACCTGGGCCTCCGCCGCCGGCGGAGCTTGCTGCGCCCGCGCGGAACGCAGCAGTTGCCACCCCATCCAGCACAGGTAAATGCCGCCGCCGACCATGATTATCTGATGCAGCCAGGCCATCTTCTGCAGGATCAGATGCAGCCCCATCAACGCCACGCCGGCCCATACCACGATGCCGAGCGAAATGCCGACCACGCCCATCATCGCCTCGCGGCGCGAGCGGCTGGCGGCGGTCTGCGACACGAAAAAGAAGTCCGGCCCCGGGCTCATCAGCGCAATCAGATGCACCAGCGCCACGGTGAGAAACAGCATCAGCATGATTTATCGCCCTCAGTCTTCGTCATTGTCGAGATGGTCGCGGATCATCGCCATAAAGGGCGCGCCGAAACGCTCCAGTTTGCGCTGCCCCACGCCGTTGACGCTCAGCAGATCGCCGGCCTTGATCGGCATCTGTTCGGCCATTTCCAGCAGCGTGGCGTCATTGAACACCACGTAGGGTGGAATGTTTTCTTCGTCGGCGATCGACTTGCGCAGTTTGCGCAGCTTGGCGAACAGCTTGCGATCGTAATTGCCGCCGTAGGATTTCTGGTTGGCGCTGCTGCGCGACTTCAGGCTCTGAATGCGCGGCACCGCCAGCTGCAGCGCCACCTCGCCGCGCAACACCGGACGCGCCGCCTCGGTCAATTGCAGCGCCGAGTGCATGGCGATGTTCTGGGTGATAAAGCCCAGGTGGATCAGCTGGCGCAGCACGCTGGTCCAGTGCTCCGTGGTTTGATCGCGGCCGATGCCGTACACCGGCAGCTTGTCGTGACCGTATTCGCGAATGCGCTGATTGTTGGAGCCGCGCAGCACTTCCACGATGTACCCGAGGCCAAAGCGCTGGCCGACGCGGTACACGCAAGACAGCGCCTTGCGCGCGTCCTCCAGCCCGTCGTAGCGCTTGGGCGGATCGAGGCAGATATCGCAGTTGCCGCAGTTTTCGTGCTTGCCTTCGCCGAAGTAGTTGAGCAGCACCAGGCGACGGCAGGTTTGAGCCTCGGCGAAAGCGCCCATGGCGTTCAGCTTGTGACGCTCGATGTCCAGCTGTTGCCCGGCGGGTTTTTCCTCCAGACAGCGGCGCAGCCAGGCCATGTCGGCCGGATCGTACAGCAGGATGGCTTCGGCCGGCAGGCCGTCGCGCCCGGCGCGGCCGGTCTCCTGATAATAGGATTCGATATTGCGCGGGATGTCGAAATGCACCACGAAACGCACGTTGGGTTTGTTGATGCCCATGCCGAAGGCGACGGTGGCCACCACCACCTGCAGATCGTCACGCTGGAACGCTTCCTGCACCTGGGCGCGGCGATCGTTGTCCAGCCCCGCGTGGTAAGCGCCGACGCTCAGCCCGCGGCTTTGCAGGCGCGCGGCGGTGTCTTCCACCTTGGCGCGGCTGTTGCAATAGATAATGCCGCTCTTGCCGCGCTGATCCTGCACGAAGCGCCACAGCTGGTCGAGCGGTTTGAATTTTTCCACCAGCGTGTAACGGATGTTCGGCCGGTCGAAGCTGCTGACCTGCACCAGCGGATCCTGCAGCGACAGCAGACGCACGATATCGCCGCGCGTGGCTTCGTCGGCAGTGGCGGTCAACGCGATCACCGGCATCGACGGGAAGCGCTGTTTCAACTGCCCCAGCGCGCGGTATTCCGGCCGGAAGTCGTGGCCCCATTGGGAGATGCAGTGCGCCTCATCCACCGCCAGCATCGCCGGCGGGCAGTGATCGAGCAGGTTGAGGAAGCTTTCCATCATCAGCCGCTCCGGCGCGATGTACAGCATCTTGATGGTGCCGTTGCGGCAGCCGGCCATGACGTCCAGCTGCTCCTCGCGGGTTTGCGTCGAGTTGTAGCAGGCGGCGGAAACGCCGTAGGCCAACAGTTGGTCGACCTGATCCTTCATCAGCGAGATCAGCGGAGAAACGACCAGCGTCAGGCCGTCCATCACCAGCGCAGGGATTTGGTAACACAACGACTTGCCGCCGCCGGTCGGCATCACCACCAGGCAATCCTGCCCGCCGATCGCGGCATTGATAATCGTTTGCTGCCCCGGACGGAATTGCTGGTAGCCGAAGGTATCGCGCAATACCTGCTCGGCCAGCAACTCTCTGTTAATCACTGCTGCGGTTGACACACACTTCCCCATTTTTTCATCGGTACACACCCACCGGGTATGATTACACAATATCGTTCAGCATGACACCAACGCGCGCGTGACTCTTTTGCCTAAACGGGCTGGCAAGCAACAAAGGTTAAGCATAAAATCAACATTCCATTAACCTGGACTGACCAGTTAGCTCCCTTAAAACGCAAAAGAAAAACGGAAACCCGCTATGCCGACAACACCACTGACCCTGGAAGCCGCCCGCCGCAAGATCGGCGAAATTTTTGTCTACCACATGCCGTTCAACCGCGAGCTTGGCCTGGAGCTGCGCCGCTTCGACGATGACTACGTCGAGCTGAGCTTCACCAACCAGCGCAAGCTGGTCGGCAACGCCGCGCAGGAAATTCTGCATGGCGGCGTGATCGCCGCCGTGCTTGACGTCGCCGCCGGGCTGGCCTGCGCCGGCGGCGTGCTGACGCGCCTGGAGCCGCTGGTCGAAGAGGAGATCGCCGCCAGGCTGTCGCGCATGGGCACCATCGACCTGCGCGTCGACTACCTGCGCCCCGGCCGCGGCGAGCACTTCGTCGCCTCCGCCAGCGTGCTGCGCAGCGGCAACAAAGTCGCCGTCGCGCGCGTAGAACTGCATAACCACGACGGTCTGCATATCGCGACCGCCACCGCCACCTACCTGGTCGGCTGATGATTGTGTGCGGTGAGCGTCTTCAGTACACTCACCGCATCTTAAGTTCCCCACCAGAGTGACGTCATGGACGCAAAGCAAACGCGTCAGGGCATTTTCTTTGCCCTGGCCGCCTATTTTATGTGGGGCATCGCCCCGGCTTATTTCAAACTGATCCAGCAAGTGTCCGCGGATGAGATCCTCACCCACCGGATCATCTGGTCGTTTTTCTTCATGCTGGCGCTGATCACGCTGGGCCGCAACTGGCCTAAAGTGCGCGCCGCCTGCCAAAATCGCAAACGGCTGCTGTTGCTGGCGGTCACCGCGCTGTTGATCGGCGGCAACTGGCTGCTGTTCATCTGGGCGGTGAACAATCACCATATGCTGGAAGCCAGCCTGGGCTACTTCATCAACCCGCTGGTTAACGTGCTGTTGGGGATGCTGTTTCTCGGCGAACGTTTCCGCCGCATGCAGTGGGTGGCGGTGGCGCTGGCGTTCACCGGGGTGCTGGTGCAGCTCTGGCAGTTCGGGTCGTTGCCGATCATCGGTCTGGGGCTGGCGTTCAGCTTTGCCTTCTACGGCCTGCTGCGCAAGAAAATCGCCATCGACGCGCAGACCGGCATGCTGATTGAAACGCTGTGGCTGCTGCCGGTAGCGGCGGCCTATCTGTTCCTGTTCGCCGACAGCCCCACCAGCCACCTGAGCGCCAACCCGTGGTCGCTGAACTTGCTGCTGGTCGCCGCCGGCATCGTCACCACCGTGCCGCTGCTGTGCTTCACCGCGGCGGCTACCCGGCTGCGCCTGTCGACGCTCGGTTTCTTCCAGTATCTCGGCCCGACGCTGATGTTCCTGCTGGCGGTCACCTTCTACGGCGAGACCGTCGGCCAGGACAAGCTGGTGACCTTCGGCTTTATCTGGGCGGCGCTGATCCTGTTCACCCTCGACGCGCTCTATACCCAGCGCAAGCTGCGCTGAGCCCGGCGCCGCCGGGTTACAGCCAGTTCTTGCGCTTGAAGTACAGGTAAGGGGCCAGGCCCGCCAGGATCATCAGCGTGATCGCGCCCGGGTAGCCGAACGACCATTTCAGTTCCGGCATGAATTCGAAGTTCATGCCGTAGCTGGAAGCCACCAGCGTAGGCGGCAGGAACACCACCGACACTACCGAGAAGATCTTGATAATACGGTTCTGTTCGATGTTGATGAAGCCCATCGCCGCCTGCATCAGGAAGTTCACCTTCTGGAACAGCGATTCGTTGTGCGGCAGCAGGGATTCGATGTCGCGCAGCACTTCACGCGCCTGCTCCAGCTGGCCGGTCGGCAGACGCGCCTTGCGCACCAGGAAGTTGAGCGCGCGCTGGGTATCCATCAGGCACAAACGCACCTTCCAGCCGATATCTTCCAGCTCCGCCAGCGTCGACAGCGCGGCGTCGTATTCGTCGCCCTGATGCCCTTCCATGATCACCCGGCTGAGCTGTTCCAGATCGCTGTAGATATTCTCTATCTCGTCCGCCAGCTGTTCAATCTTGGTCTCGAACAGATCCAGCAGCAGTTCGTAAGCGTTGCCTTCGAGCATCGTCTGGTTGCGGGCGCGCATGCGGTACAGGCGGAACGCCGGCAGTTCGCGCTCGCGCAGGGTATACAGACGCCCGTCGCGGATGGTGAACGCCACCGTGGAGTTGCCGGCGTGATCTTCCGCATCTTCAAAGTAGAAAAAGGAGTGGATATGCAGACCGTCTTCGTCTTCGAAGAAACGGGCGGAGGCTTCGATGTCGTCCAGTTCAGGACGCGTCGCCAGGCTTTGTCCCAGCTCATTCTGCACGCGCTCACGCTCGCCCTCTTCCGGCTCGACCAGATCAACCCACAGCGATGACGTGAGATCATCTGAGTCGTCCAGTTCCAGACGGGACAAGCGGCGGTTATCTAATTTAAAAGCGCTCAGCATGTGCCAAAACTCCGTGAAGGTAACGGGTGCGGACAACGCGTTGAAGCACAGAAACAGAGGGGATGCGTATCACCGATTTGTTTCAGACCATGAAGAGATCTGACTCATAGCGACACTTTGCGGGGTCGCCGACAACCACGAAGGCTATCAGCAAAAACGGAGAGCCTTAGAAGTTATACCTGCGGCGCAGGTCAGTGAGCCAGTATCTACTGGGTGTGTCCAAGGCGTCTGTCCTCAATGATAATAGTGCGCGCATGTTACGCCGAGAAGAAAAAGCCTGTCAACACGTTAGGCGGGATAATTGCGCAACAAATCATCACGATGATCAATAGCAGAAATGGGGCTTAAACCGTACTGAAAAAGTCGCGGCGATCGCTTACCGCCACCAAGAATGTTGCTAAGATGACATCACCCTAATGGTACGACAAGCATGCGGATTTAAACGATGAAACAGATTACCGCCCATGAACTGACCGCGATGAGCGAACAGGCCGCCAGCGTGGCCCGCCTGCGCGCGCACCGCACCTTACACGAAGAGCTGAGCGACCCGGTGCAACGCCTGGCGATCGCCATGGAACCCGGCACCTATATCCGCCCGCACCGCCACCCGCAAACCTGGGAGCTGCTGACGCCGCTGCGCGGCCGCTTTGTGGTGCTGCAGTTCAACGATGACGGCGTCGTAACACAGCGCACCCTGCTCGGCGAAGAAACTAAAGTGCTGGAGATGCCGGCCTTTACCTGGCATGCGGTGCTGTCGGTCGATGCCGGCGGCGTAGTGTTCGAAGTGAAGCAGGGCCCGTATCAGGCGCTGACCGAAGAAGACTGCATGCAGTGGGCGCCGCAGGAAGGCGGTGAAGGCACCGAAGCGGTGATGCGCTGGTATGCCACCGCACAGGTCGGCGACCGGTACCCTCACTGATCGTGAAAGGTTGCAGGGGCTGGCCCCTGCAACGCCTCTCTCTTTATACCGTTTCCAAACGCGCGTAGGCCGCCACCAGCCATTTGATGCCCTCACCCGGGAAGGCGATCTGCAGCCGGCTGTGCTCGCCACTGCCCTCCAGATTGACGATGGTGCCTTCGCCAAACTTGGGATGACGCACGCGCTGGCCCAGCTTGTAACCGGTGTCGTTCTCGCTGATCGGCGTGCCCATGCGGCGGTGATTGACCGGGCGCGATACGCTGGCGCGCAGGCGCACTTCTTCCACGCACTCCTCCGGCAATTCGCCGATAAAGCGCGACGGCCGGTGATAAACCTCTTTGCCGTACAGACGGCGCGTTTCGGCATAGGTCAGCGTCAGTTTCTGCATGGCGCGCGTCACGCCCACATAGGCCAGACGGCGCTCCTCCTCCAGACGGCCACCTTCGTCCAGCGACATCTGGCTCGGGAACATGCCTTCTTCCATGCCGACGATAAACACCAGCGGGAACTCCAGCCCCTTGGCCGAGTGCAGGGTCATCAGCTGCACCGCGTCCTGATAGGCGTCGGCCTGGCCTTCGCCCGCTTCCAGCGCCGCATGCGACAGGAACGCCTGCAGCGGCATCAGATCCTGATCTTCTTCCTGATAGCTGAACTGGCGCGTCGCCGTCACCAGTTCCTCAAGGTTTTCGATGCGCGCCTGTCCCTTCTCGCCCTTTTCCTGCTCATACATGATGAACAGCCCGGAGTCGCGGATCACCCGATCGGTCTGCACGTGCAGCGGCATATCGGCGGTTTCATGCGCCAGCGACTCCACCAGCTCGATGAAGCGCTGCAGCGCCGACGCGGCGCGGCCGGCCAGAACCTTGTCCTGCATCAGTTCACGCGTCGCCTGCCACAGCGTCAGCTGGCGATCGCGCGCCGCCTGGCGCACCACGTCGAGGGTGCGATCGCCGATGCCGCGCGTCGGGGTGTTGACCACGCGCTCGAAGGCCGCGTCGTCGTTGCGGTTGGAGATCAGGCGCAGGTAAGCCAGCGCATCCTTGATTTCCTGACGTTCGAAGAACCGCTGGCCGCCGTAGATGCGGTACGGCATCGCCGTCTGCAGCAGCGCCTCTTCCAGCACTCGCGACTGGGCGTTGCTACGGTACAAAATGGCGCAGTCGTTCAGCGCGCCGCCGTTGTCTTGCCAGGTCTTGATGCGGTTGACCACGAAGCGCGCTTCGTCGAGTTCGTTGAAGGCGCAGTAGAGGGAAATCGGCTCGCCTTCGCCGCCTTCGGTCCACAGGTTTTTCCCCATGCGCCCGTCGTTGTTGGCGATCAGGGTGTTGGCCGCTTTCAGGATGTTGCTGGTGGAACGGTAGTTCTGCTCCAGGCGGATGGTTTCCGCGCCGGGGAAATCCTTCAGGAAGCGCTGGATGTTTTCCACCTGCGCGCCGCGCCAGCCGTAGATCGACTGGTCATCGTCGCCGACGATCATCACGTTGCTGTTGCCGCCCGCCAGCAGGCGGATCCAGGCGTACTGGATGCTGTTGGTATCCTGGAATTCGTCCACCAGCACGTTGGTGAAACGCTCGCGGTAGTGGTTGAGGATATGCGGCTTGTTCAGCCACAGCTCGTGCGCGCGCAGCAGCAGCTCGGCGAAATCCACCAGCCCCGCGCGATCGCAGGCTTCCTGATAGGCCTGATAGATGCGCAGCCAGGTGGCCTCTACCGGGTTGTTGTAGGTCTCGACGTGCTGCGGGCGCAGGCCTTCGTCTTTCTTGCCGTTGATGTACCACATCGCCTGACGCGGCGGCCACTGTTTCTCGTCGACGTTCAGCGCCTTGATGATGCGCTTGAGCAACCGCAACTGGTCGTCGCTGTCGAGGATCTGGAAATCCTGCGGCAGGTTGGCTTCCAGATGATGAGCGCGCAGCAGGCGGTGCGCCAGACCGTGGAAAGTGCCGATCCACATGCCGCCCTGGCTGGTGCCGATCAAATGTTCGATACGGTGGCGCATTTCCGCCGCCGCCTTGTTGGTGAAGGTCACCGCCATGATCGAATACGGTGAGCAGTTCTCCACCGACAGCAGCCAGGCGATGCGATGCACCAGCACCCGCGTCTTGCCGCTGCCCGCTCCGGCCAGAACCAACAGGTTGCTGCGCGGCGCCGCCACGGCTTCACGTTGTTTTTCATTCAGGCTGTCGAGCAGATCGGAGACGTCCATAGGCACCACTAATGGTTAAGGAAAAACCCGCCGGCGACGGGTTTTTCACTGGAAATTTATACAGAGTTCTGGCAGGGATTATAACAATGCTGTCAGCGATGCCAACTGCGAAATCTCAATATGCGGCAGCAGGCGGCTGTCGGCGGCCTGCATCAGGCTGCGTTGCCGATCGTTGATCCAACAGGCCTGCAGCCCCGCGCGCAGCGCGCCGGCCACGTCGGTGGTCAGATCGTCGCCCACGTGCAGGATCTGCTCGGGCGCCACACCCAGCCGCTCGACGGCCAGGTGATACATGTCCTGATACGGCTTGGCGCGCCCGTCCGGCCCGGAACGCAGCACAAACTGAAAGTAGCCGTCCAGGCCGCACTGCGCCGGATCGGCGTTGCCGTTGGTGATCGCCACCAGCGGGTAGCGCGCCGCCAGCGCCTTCAGCGTGGCATGGGTCGCTTCCGGCACCTCAATACGGCTGCGCCACAGCGCGAAATTCTGCATCGCCGCATCGGCCCCGATCGCCGCTTCGGCGTCGCGCAGCCCCTGCCGGCTCAACGCCAGATGAATGGCGCGCCAGCGCCACTGGGTGACGTCGTGGTAGATCTCCGGATCCTGCTCGCGCAGTTCCTGGCGCAGGCGGTGGAAATCCGCCGACTGGAAGCCGTTCAGGCCGGGATGGTAGCTCTGCAGGAAGGCCACCGACTGCTGCTCGGTTTGCCGGATCACCGGACGGTTGTCATACAGCGTGTCGTCCAGATCGAAAGTCAGCGCCGCCAGCGGGCGCAGCGGGCGATAAAAATGCATCAGGATTTCCCCCGTTTGGCGCGCGGATGCGCGGCATCGTACACGTTCGCCAGATGTTGAAAGTCGAGGTGGGTATAAATTTGCGTGGTGGTCAGGTTGGCGTGGCCGAGCAGCTCCTGCACCGCGCGCAGATCGCCGCTGGACTCCAGCATATGGGTGGCGAAGGAGTGGCGCAGCTTGTGCGGATGGATATGGCTATTGACGCCCTGCTTCACGCCCCATTCGGCGAAGCGTTTTTGCACGTTGCGCGTCGAGATGCGTCGCCCCTGATTGGACAGGAACATGGCGTCGTCCTGCGGCCCAAACAGATCGCGCATCGCCAGCCAGTGTTCCAGCCAGGTGACGGCGGTGCGCCCAATCGGCAGTTTGCGCTCTTTGCTGCCTTTCCCCATCACCCACACCTCGCCCACCGCCATATCGACATGGCGGCAATCCAGCCCCACCAGCTCGGAGAGGCGCAGGCCGGCGCCGTACATCACCTCCAGCATGGCGCGATCGCGCACCGCCAGCGGATCGTTGAGATCGATCTCCAGCAGCTGGTTCATTTCATCAACGTCGATGTTTTTCGGCAGATGGCGGCCGCTGCGCGGCGTGCGGATGCCCTTGGCGGGGTTGGCGTGCAGCACGCCCTGGCTGACCAGCCAATCGAGGAAGCTACGCAACGAAGAGAGCCGCAGCGCCAGGCTGGCGGACTGCAGACCGGCGCGTTTGCTGCGCGCCGCCAGCATGCGCACCCGGGCGGCGTCCAGCGTCGTCCAGTCGGTGACGCCGATCTCCTGCGCCAGGCGCATCAGCGCCGTCAGCTGGCGTGAATAGCTGAGCTGCGTCAGCGGGCTGAGTTGCCGTTCTACCTTGAGATAACGCAGAAAAGCGTCCACCGGCTGCTGCAGGCTGGGCGCAATCGGCGTCATGCGCGTTCGATCCAGCGTTCCAGCAGCGCCGGCAGCATGCGCGCCAGCTGATTGAGCATCACCGTGCCCATGCCCTGCTGATAATGTTGCGTATCGCGGCTGCTGAAGATCACCATGCCCAGCTCGCCGTCGTCGCCCAACATCGACAGCGCCACCGAGCCAATTTGGCCAATCTGTTTGGCCTGCGGCAACAGCAGCAGCAGCTCGGGGCCGTTCAGGCTGCCGAGATAGTGTTGTTCGCTGCCCAGCCGCTGAATGCGGAACGGTTCGAACGCCGAACGCGTCAGCGCCAGGTGGGTGAAATCGGAAGGCGCGCCGATATTCCAGCGCTCGGCGAACAGCCGAACCGTGGCGCCGGCCAAACCGAAGCCGCGCGCCCAGCGCTGCAGCCGGTTTAGCATGTCCTGCAGGCTGTCGGCGGTGGCCAGATCGGCCTGCAGGTGCAGCAGCCTGGCGAACAGCCCTTCGTTGGCGCTGGCCTGCTCCATCAACAGCGTGATCTCTTCTTCCAGCCGTTCGATGTGATTGCGCTGACGAGCCAGATGCCATTCCACCAGCGAAACGGTGCCGCGCACCGGGTGAGGCACGCGCATCTGCTCAACCTGGCGCGCGTTGCGAATAAAGAAATCCGGGTTCTGCAGCAGGTACTGCATCACGGCGTCGTCATCCAGCGCCAGGCCGGCGACGCTCTGTTCTTCTACGCTTTTCATAGATGAATAAATCCGTCATAGACATGGGTTGCCGGACCGGTCATAAACAGCGGATTGCCCGGCCCTTTCCAGCGAATATGCAGGCTGCCGCCCGGCAGTTCTACATGCACCTCTTCTGACAGCAATTCCTGTTGGATCCCTACCGCCACCGCCGCACAGGCGCCGCTGCCGCAGGCCTGCGTTTCACCGGCGCCGCGCTCGTAAACGCGCAGCTTGATGTGATCGCGGCTAACCACTTGCATAAAGCCGATGTTGGCCCGTTCCGGGAAGCGCTCGTGCCCCTCCAGCACCGGTCCAAGCAGCTCCACCTTGGCGGTTTTTACATCATCCACCTGCAAAACACAATGCGGGTTGCCCATCGACACCACGCCGCACAGCACGGTATGTTCCGCCGCGCGCATGATGTAGGTCTTTTCCGCCTTGGCGGCGCGGAACGGCACCGCCTGCGGATCGAAATTCGGCTCGCCCATATTGACGCACACCAGATCGTCGTCGGTGACGCTGAGCACCATGCGCCCGGTTTGGGTGCTGACGCGGATATCGCGCTTGTTGGTCAACCCTTTCAGCCGCACAAAGCGCGCGAAACAGCGCGCGCCGTTGCCGCACTGCGCCACTTCGCTGCCGTCGGCGTTAAAAATTCGGTAGTGAAAATCCAGCTCGGGATCGTAAGGCGGTTCTACCACCAGCATCTGGTCAAAGCCGACGCCCAGGTGCCGATCGGCCAGCCGGCGGATCAGCTCAGGTGAAAAATAGACATTCTGTGTAACGGCATCGACCACCATAAAGTCGTTGCCCAGACCGTGCATTTTGGAGAACTGCATATCATACTCCGCTATCTGGACGCGCTATCCGTCTTGATTTTGCGGCGGCGCTCGCCACCGCAAACCGGGTGTTACTGGGCAACCATCGACGGTTTTTGCTGAGAGCCAGACTGCTCCTGCTGGTTCTTTTGCACCTGATCGCCCGTTTGCACCGGCGGTTTGGCCGGTTTTTGGCCGGCGGAGTCGGCAGGTGGGAAGTAAAGCGGGCCTTTCAGACCACAGCCGGCGAGGCCGGTAACCAGAACGGCCATCAGCGCATAGCGTAGTTGTTTTTTCATTTGCATTAATGCCTGTAATTCATGCGTCCAAGGTCTCTATAATCGCAGGTGGATCATGAAAAGCAATAGGAATTGAATATGAACGACAGTGAGTTTCACCAGTTGGCCGACCAGCTGATGCTGAATATTGAAGAGACACTGGACGATTTTGACGGCGATGCGGATATCGATTACGAAACCAATGGCGGCGTGATGACGCTGAGCTTCGAAAACGGCACCAAAATCGTCATCAACCGCCAGGAGCCGCTGCACCAGGTGTGGCTCGCCACTAAGGCCGGCGGTTACCACTTCAACTACCGCGACGGCGTCTGGGTATGCGATCGCAGCGGGCAGCCGTTTTACCAACTGCTCAGCGAAGCGGCCAGCGCGCAGGCCGGCGAGGAACTGCGTTTTTCCTGAGGCTAAGCAGGGCTCGGCAACCGAGCCCTTGCGGCGTCAATGCAGCTGGAACTGCTGCTTCAGCGGCTGAGCGGCGCCGTCGGCCACCGTCACGCACAGGCTGGACAGCACGTTGCTGCGGAACGGGATCACCTGCGTGCGCCCGTCGAGCTGCACGATTTGATAGAACTGCGGCAGGTTGAAGTTGATGAAGCTGGAGCCGTAGGTAAAGCGGTCGTGCGACGAGGAATAGAAGCGGCTGACGTCGCGCACCAGCTCCTCTTTGCTGCCCTCGCAGTGGTGATACACCTCCACCCGATTCGACTCATCCAGAATATAGATGTTGAAGCCCTTGTCGTCTGAGGTGTCTTCGAAGAAGAACTGGATGATCCCCTCGCTGGCGAAGCCGTCCACTACCGGCGGCAGATGCACCTGATCGGTTTCCACCTTGATAGACA
This sequence comes from Serratia sp. CY74737, assembly GCF_052166775.1. Lineage (NCBI taxonomy): Bacteria > Pseudomonadati > Pseudomonadota > Gammaproteobacteria > Enterobacterales > Yersiniaceae > Serratia > Serratia sp. CY74737. The sequence goes on along the minus strand of NZ_JBJNOF010000017.1, from coordinate 78,605 downwards.
GGCCGTGCAGCTTGTTGTTGGAGATGGCGCCGTAAAACTCCACCGCGTTCTCCAGCTTCTGCACCGACACGCTCAGGCGCTCGAAGAACAGCCCCCAGGTCTGCCCGGCGACGCGCACCGCCTTGAAGCGGCCGGGTTCCAGCCGGGTACTGGACAGGCGCAGCTCGATGCACTCCGATACCAGTTGCTGAATACGGGTGCGGATCAGGCCGCGCAGGTGCTGGCTGTAGCAGAACACTTCCACCGACTCCGGTGGTGCGGCGTCTTGGTGCATTTTGCCGAGAATGGTTTTCAATGCTTCCAGCACCGACTGCTCGCCGCTGAAATGCAGGGTACGCACTTCGTTCCAAGAGTTGCGGTACAGCAGATCGATGCTGCCGACCAAACACTGCTGCTGCTGGCCGAAGCTGAACACGTCCAGCTTGCGGAAATCGAAGTGCACCACCTGATTGCGGAAGGCGGCGGTCGGATCGTTTTCCAGATTGACGATGATCGCCAGATGGCGAATCTCGCACGGGCTGTACAACGCTTTCGGCGTCGGTGCTGGCAGGCGCAGCGGGAAGTGATGGGAAACGTCGGCCACCAGCTCCTGCAGCTTGGCGGTGTCACACAGATTGCCGCTCTTGATGTGCAGGCGGGTCTGCGGCGTCAGCAGGCCGTTGAAATAGGCCCAGGCCACCAGCTTGTTCAGGTAGCGGTTATATTCCAGCGGCTGATGGCTGACGATCGAATCCATGGCCGGCGCCTGATTGTACAGGTACCAGCCGGTGCGGTTGGCGCGGCCAACCGGCACATGAATAAAGGTTAAATCGTTTTCCGACAGATCCGGCGAGATCTGCGGGTTCACCAACGTCACCTTGCCGGGCAGCGCTTCGAACGCCGCATACAGTTTGCGGGTCAGCACGCCGATATCCTGCGGGCTGGCGCTGACGCTGAGGTTGTTGCGGCGGGCGAAACGGATCAGGTTGCGGTAGCTCTGCATCATCGCGTCGAGCAGTTCGTTGTGCGCTTCGCGCACTCGCTCGATCTTCCAGTTGGCGCGGTTGTCCAGCATCGCCAGACGCTCTTCGCTCCAGCCCCACTCGCTGACCAATTGGCTGAGGATCTCGCGCCGCCAGCCGACGCAGGCCTTGGCCAGCGACAGCTTTTCACACACTTTCAGGTAGAAACAGCGACGGGCCAAATCGAGGCGGGTGGTGTCGTTGATGTCGGTGAGGTAGCGGGTGACGCGCTCGAGCATCATGCAGTAGGCGTCGAGCCCGAAGCTGACGATCTCGCCCTGGTGCAGGCGATGTTTGATGTCCGTCGCCAGCAGTTGGGTATTGGGGTATTCCCAGGAATAGGCCTCCAACAGCAGTGTTTTCAGCACCGCCTTGTAGGGCGAATCGATGCTCTTGTACAGCTGCCACAGGCTGGCGCCGAAGTACTCTTCCGCCGACAGCGAACTCAGGCCGCCGAGATCCAGCCACTCGTTCGGCGTCAGCGCGCCCTGCGCGTACAGCGACAGCACGTATTCATCGTAGTGCGCTTCTTCTTCGCCCGGCACCATGTTCCACAGGATGCGTTTACCGGCCAGGCGCACCGCGGTGCGGTAGAACTCGTCCAGTAACAGGATGTGCTGCGTCGAGCCGCAGTCTTCGCCGCCCAGGCTGCCGCTTTCATTATGGCGGAAACGGTTTTCGTCGATCAGGAAGAAGCTGACTTCCACCCCCATCGACGCGGCCCACTTCTCAAGCAGGCTGCATTTTTGCTGCAGGCGGGTGCGTTCTTCGTTGTCCAGCCAGGACTGGTGGCAGACCCAGATGTCGAGATCCGAGCTGCAGCTTTGGCCGATAGACGAGGTGCTGCCCATCGAATAGACGCCGGTGATCGGCAGCTCGCCGCTGGCCGGTTTGTCAAACGGGCTGCCCCATTTGTCTTCTAAATCGTTCAGGTAATCTTGTTGAGTTTCATCAGGCGTGTAGAGGCAAATGCCGTGGGGAACGTTACCGTTCAGGTAACCCGGCATCAGCGGGTGGTGGTGGTGCAGTAAGGTGGGCAGCAGACTGTATACCCGTTGAAACGCGGGCTTCATAGCCGCCAGGGCGCGATCGACGCGTAGCTGATTGATCGCATCCAGTCTCTGCTTCAATGTCTCGATGTAGAGGTACAAGACGTCTCGCCTGATTATCCCGGTGTTTAGAAAAAAACCCGTATTCCATAAGCGCCGTTAGTGTAAGAAGAATATTTGGCGACTTATTGCTGGAAACGTGATCAATTTAACACCTTGCTGATTGACCGTAAAGGAGGTAACGCTTCACAATTATTGTAGCGCTTCCCTAAACGATTTACCCGCAGTGTTAACTGCCCCAAAGCACATCACACGTCCCTTTGATTCCGTTGTCCTTTTTCCGCCTCCGGCTTCTTGCACTGACAGTATTGACTCTCAGTGGTAGGATGGATGGCGAAATATAAAAACGGTAACAAGCATGTTAGACAAAATTATTCGAATTGCCACCCGACAAAGCCCGCTTGCACTTTGGCAAGCACATTATGTGCAGCAACGTCTGATGGCCTGCCATCCCGGCCTGCAGGTCGAGTTGGTGCCGATGGTCACCCGCGGCGACGTTATTCTGGATACGCCGTTGGCGAAAGTCGGCGGTAAAGGCCTGTTTGTTAAAGAACTCGAGCTCGCGCTGCTGGAAGGCCGCGCCGACATCGCCGTGCATTCGATGAAAGACGTGCCGGTCGATTTCCCTGCCGGGCTCGGTTTGACCACCATTTGCGAACGCGAAGATCCGCGCGACGCTTTTGTTTCCAATCGTTTCGCCTCGCTCGATCAGCTGCCGCTGGGCAGCGTGGTCGGCACCTCCAGCCTGCGCCGTCAGTGCCAGCTGCGTGAACGCCGCCCGGATCTTGTCGTGCGTGACCTGCGCGGTAACGTCGGCACTCGCCTGGCCAAGCTGGACAACGGCGACTACGACGCGATTATCCTGGCGGTGGCCGGCCTGAAGCGTTTAGGCCTGGAGCAACGCATCCGCAGCCCGCTGAGCGCCGAAGAGTGCCTGCCGGCGGTCGGCCAGGGTGCGGTCGGCATTGAATGCCGTCTCGACGACAGCGTCACCCGCGCGCTGCTGGCGCCGCTGAACCATGCGGCCACCGAAACCCGCGTGCGCGCCGAGAGGGCGATGAACACCCGCCTGGAAGGCGGCTGCCAGGTGCCGATCGGCAGCTATGCCGAACTGGATGGCGACAGCCTGTGGCTGCGCGCCCTGGTCGGCGCGCCGGACGGCAGCCAGATGGTGCGCGGCGAACGCCGCGGCCCGGCCGCCGAGGCCGAACGGATGGGCGTTGAGCTGGCGGAAGAGTTGCTGGCGCGCGGCGCGCGCGAGATCCTGCGCGAGGTTTATCAGGGAAATCCGCCGGCATGACGATCCTGGTAACCCGCCCATCGCCTTCGGGGGAGCTGTTAGTGAGCCGGCTGCGCGCACTCGGCCGGGTTGCCTATCATGCACCGCTGATCGACTTCGCGCCGGGCGGCGATCTGCCGCAGCTGCCGCAGGCGTTGCAGCAGCTTAGCGCCGGCGATCTGGTGTTCGTGCTGTCGCAACATTCGGTGAGTTATGCCGATTCGGTTATCGGCCGCGCCGGGCTGAGCTGGCCCGCTCACCTGGCTTATTACGCCATCGGCCGCACCACCGGGCTGGCGCTGCACCGCATCAGCAGTTTGCCGGTGGAATACCCGCGCGAACGCGAGATCAGCGAAACGCTGCTGCTGCTGCCGGCGCTGCAAAAATTGGCGGGCAAACGCGCGCTGATTTTACGCGGCAACGGCGGCCGCGAACTGTTGGGGTCGACGCTGAGCGAGCGCGGCGCCGACGTCAGCTATTATGAATGCTATCAACGCAGCCCGGTGCACTACGACGGCAGCGAGCAAAGCGCCCACTGGCAGCGCGCCGGTGTGGATACGCTGGTGGTGACCAGCGGTGAAATGTTACAACAGCTCTATACTTTAGTTCCTGATTACTATCGTTCTTCATGGCTGCTGCGTTGCCGCCTGGTAGTAGTGAGCGAACGCCTGGCTACCCTCGCCCGGGAATTGGGCTGGCGTACGATTCGGGTAGCTGACAACGCCGATAATGACGCGCTGATCCGCGCGCTACAATAATCTGACTATGGGATGTGCCACTATGACGGAACAAAATACCCCAGCCGCCCCGGTTGAAGAACCCACCACCGCGGTTGAGAGCTCCCAGCAGCCAGCCGCTGCCAGCCGCAAAGGCAAGAACACCGGCCCGGTGCTCGGCGCGATCGCTATCGTGCTGGTCATCGCCCTCGGCGCGGGCGGTTATTATCATACGCACAAGCAGGCACAACAGCTGATCGCCGCCAATCAGGCGCTGCAGCAGCAGCTTGACGGCGTGAAGCAGAGCCAGCAGCAGGAAAGAAATGCGCTGGAAGGCTTGTTGCAACAGCAGGGTAAAACCCTGGACGCCGCCGATCGCGAGCAGGCGAACCTGGCGCGCCAACTGAGCGAGCTGCAGGAAAAAGTGGCGACCATCTCCGGCAGCGACGCCAAAACCTGGCTGCTGGCGCAGGCCGATTTCCTGGTGAAAATGGCCGGCCGCAAGCTATGGAGCGATCAGGACGTGACCAGCGCCGCCGCGCTGCTGAAAAGCGCCGACGCCAGCCTGGCGGACATGAACGATCCGAGCCTGCTGGACGTGCGCCGCGCCATTACCGAAGACATCAGCACGCTTTCTACGCTGACCCAGGTCGATTACGACGGCATCATCCTCAAGGTCAATCAGCTGTCCAATCAGGTGGATAACCTGCGCCTGGCCGATAACGACACCGACGAAGCGCCGATGGATCAAAACAGCAGCGAGCTCTCCGGCTCGATCGGCGAATGGCGGCAGAACCTGGCCAAGAGCTGGCGCAATTTCATGGCCGACTTCATCACCATCCGCCGTCGCGATACCAGCGCCGAACCGCTGCTGGCCCCGAATCAGGACATCTACCTGCGCGAAAACATCCGTTCGCGCCTGCTGGTGGCCGCACAGGCCATTCCGCGTCACCAGAACGAGACCTACAAGCAGTCGCTGGAAACCGTCTCCACCTGGGTGCGCGCCTATTTCGACACCACCGATCCGGCGACCAAGGCCTTCCTTGAAGAGCTGGACAGCCTGAGCCAACAGTCGATCTCGATGGACGTGCCGGATCAGCTGAAAAGCCAGCCGCTGCTCGAAAAAGTGATGCAGACCCGGGTGCGCAACCTGATGACCCAGTCCCCTGCCGCTCATCAGGAGGGTTAAGCCATGTTACGCGTGCTATTTCTGTTCCTGGTGGTGATCGCCAGCGTGGTGCTCGGGCCGATGTTGGCCGGGCATCAGGGCTATGTGCTGATCCAGACCGATAACTACAATATTGAAACCAGCGTCACCGGCCTGGTGATCATGTTGGTGCTGCTGTTCGTGGTGCTGCTGGCGATCGAGTGGATCCTGCGCCGCATCTTCCGTACCGGCGCCCGCACGCGCGGTTGGTTTATCGGCCGCAAGCGCACCCGCGCGCGTCAGCAAACCAAAGCCGCGCTGATCAAACTGGCGGAGGGCGACTACAAGCAGGTTGAAAAGCTGATGACGCGCAACGCCGATCACGCCGAACAGCCGGTGGTGAACTATCTGCTGGCCGCCGAGGCTGCGCAGCAACGCGGCGATGACTTCCGCACCAATCAGTATCTGGAGCGGGCCGCAGAAGCCGCCGATACCGATCAGCTGCCGGTGGATATCACCCGGGTTCGCATCCAGCTGGCGCAGGGCGAGAACCACGCCGCGCGCCACGGCGTCGATCGCTTGCTGAACCAGGCGCCGCGCCATCCGGAAGTGTTGCGCCTGGCGGAACAAGCCTATCTGCGCACCGGCGCCTATGCGTCGCTGCTGGAAGTGCTGCCGTCGATGCGTAAAATCGAACTGCACAGCGAAGAGCAGCTGCAGGCGTTGCAGCAACAGGCTTACATCGGGCTGATGAATCAGGCGATGGCGGACGAAGGCAGCGAAGGCCTGAAGCGCTGGTGGAAAGATCAGAGCCGCAAGACGCGTCACGAAGTGCCGCTGCAAATCGCGATGGTGGAGCACCTGATCGAATGCAACGACCACGAACTGGCGCAGGAGATTGTGCTCGACGGCCTGAAACGCCAATATGACGAGCGCCTGGTGCTGTTGCTGCCACGGCTGAAGTCCGGCAACCCCGACCAGCTTGAGAAAGCGCTGCGTCAGCAGATGAGGCAGCACGGCGCGACGCCGCTGTTGAACAGCACGCTGGGGCAGTTGCTGATGAAGCACGGCGAGTGGCAGCAGGCGGCCGACGCCTTCCGCGAAGCGCTGAAACAGCGTCCGGACGCCTACGATTACGCCTGGCTGGCCGATACGCTGGAGAAACTGCATCGTTCGGATGAAGCGGCGCAGATGCGGCGTGAAGGACTGATGTTGACGCTGAAACAGAACGGCGGCGAATAACCGCCCGCCCGGCAGAGAAAGCGTGGCCTCGGTGCCACGCTTTTTTTTGCCCGTTAGCTTGCTGAAGCGCAAAAAAAAACACTTGCCGCATGGCAAGTGTATAAAGAAGCAATCAGGTCTAGGACAACAGGGGCGGTGCCTCACTCAACGTTTTGCCCTGAGCGTGATGACGGGTTAGTCATCGTTCTCGTGGGCGATAGGCACCCTAAATCGGCTCTGCGTCATTCCCAGGGTTTATGAAGCCTAAGGCGAACATAAGAAATGGAATGAGCATCTACGCTGTAGGTATTGCACTTGGCGTGCCAACTTTCAGTTTCAGGAAAGTCGCTATAAAAAATAGCATTCAATTGATTGAAAATATTGAATTTTTATTTACGTCTAACTTTCTCTCAGCATGCCGTCCCCTGTCGTTCTTTACCCACGGACGATCTGACGCTGTCGCCGCAAAACGACGACTTAAGCCAAAGCCACTTTTAATGTTTAAAATCAATGCATTATGTGTCTCAACCTGGCGACAACGTCGAACCACATTGTCGCTGAAAACCTACACACGTGCCGGTTGAGACAAAATGCCAATGTTCAGATACGCAAAAACCCGTGCAATGCTGCACGGGTTGGTCGCTATGCGTTTCGTCGCGGCGGGAAGGACTTACCCTCATAATAAAAAAACCGACTTACGTCGGTTTCTTTGAAACTGGTCAGCGAGAGAAAGATGACGCGCGCCCCAGGATGTAACGCCCTGCGGGCCGTTGCTAAAGCAACGTCGTCTCGCTTCGCGAGGCTCGAACCTCCTGCGGAGGTGCTCATCCTCATAAACCGCAGGCGTAAAAAAACCGACTTGCGTCGGTTTCTTTGAAAGTGGTCGGCGAGAGAGGATTACGCGCATCCTTGATGCGCGCCCTGCGGGCCGTTGCTAAAGCAACGTTGTCTCGCTTCGCGAGGCTCGAACCTCCTGCGGAGGTACTCATCCTCATAAACTGCAGGCGAAAAAAAACCTGCTTTAAAAGCAGGTTTTTCGAATGGTGGTCGGCGAGAGAGGATTCGAACCTCCGACCCACTGGTCCCAAACCAGTTGCGCTACCAAGCTGCGCTACTCGCCGATTTGTGTTGCTCATACTACCCGATTTATCAGACCGTTGTCCATATAAATCTTATATTTATCAGATATTTTGCGTGGTGCGAAGAGAGGGACTTGAACCCTCACGTCCGTAAGAACACTAACACCTGAAGCTAGCGCGTCTACCAATTCCGCCACCTTCGCACTGTCACAAAATACTGCTAAATCTTCACTTAGGAAGTGGGGTGGCTAATGGGACTCGAACCCACGACAACTGGAATCACAATCCAGGGCTCTACCAACTGAGCTATAGCCACCATTACTACTTCTTCTTACTCACGCGGTAATATTACCACCGCAGCTCCTGCGCACAAACTTAATGGCGCGCCCGACAGGATTCGAACCTGAGACCTCTGCCTCCGGAGGGCAGCGCTCTATCCAGCTGAGCTACGGGCGCGTAGCGCCGTTGCGGGAGGGGATACTACGGATTTACGCCAATCCTGTCTAGTGCTTTTTCGCAGAAATGTTGCGTTTGATTACGCTTTGCTCACTCCTGCGCAGGAAAGCGCACTCCGTAGCCCCTTTTCACCGTTTATTGCCGCGTTTCTACCCGATTTTCAGCCGGATGATGTTTCTTATGCATGCCGAAAGCGAAGTAGCACAGGCTGACGCCCGCTAAGAAAATCGCCCCGACCAGCAGGGAAATTCGCGTATCCGGGTTGATTCCCATGCCGACCAGCACGCAAACCAGAAAAGCGATGGTCAGATAGTTCACATACGGGAACATGATCGACTTAAAGCTGTGGTTTTTGATCGCTTCCTTGTGCGCGCGGCGGAAATAGAGTTGGCTTATCAGCACCACGAACCACGGCACCATGCCCGGCAACACGCTGGCGCTGTAGACATAGACGAACACCTGCTCCGGATTGGGGATGATGTAGTTCAGCGCGGAGCCCACCAACAGGCAGCCGATGGTGACGGCGATGCAGTTGACCGGCACGCCGCTGGCGGAAAGCTTGGTCAGCGCCGCCGGCAGTTGGCGATTCTTGGCCAGGGCGTACAGCATGCGGCCGCCGCTGTACATGCCGCTGTTGCAACCGGAAAGCGCGGCGGTCAGTACCACGAAGTTAATGATGCCGGCGGCGGCGACGATGCCGATCTTGGCGAAGGTCAGCACGAACGGGCTGCCGGTAGTGCCGATGCCGTTCCACGGGAAGATGGTCACGATGACGAAGATCGCGCCGACATAGAAGATCAGGATGCGCCACAGGATATTGTTGATCGCACGTTTCAGCGTTACCTGCGGGTTTTTGGCTTCACCGGCGGTAATGCCCACCAGCTCAACCCCCTGATAGGACGCCACCACGATGCATAGCGCAAACAGGAAGCCCTTCCAGCCGCCGGCAAAGAAGCCGCCGTGCGCCGTCAGATTGGCGAAACCGATAGGTTCACCGCCGTTGCCGAAACCGAAGAAGATCACCCCCAGCCCCACCAAAATCATCACGATGATGGTGGTGACCTTGATCATGGCGAACCAGAACTCCAGCTCACCGTACAGGCGCACCGCCGCCAGGTTGGCCAGCGCCACCATCGCCACGGCGATCAGCGCGGGGACCCACTGCGGTATTTCCGGGAACCAGAACTGCACATACACCCCGATGGCGGTGATCTCCGAAATGCCGACGGCGATCCACATAAACCAGTACCCCCAGGCGGTCAGGTAGCCGAAATAGGGATTCATGTATTTATGCGCGTAAACGGCGAATGACCCGGCAACCGGCTCGAGGAACAGCATCTCCCCCATCGAACGCATAATGAAGAACACGAACAGCCCGGCGATGATGTAAGCCAGCAGTACCGACGGCCCGGCCCATTTCAGCGTACTGGCCGATCCCATAAACAGGCCGACACCAATGGTGCCCCCGAGAGCGATAAGCTCGATGTGCCGGGCCTCAAGGCCTCGGTGTAGCCCTTGCGGTTTCTCTTTGTGTGCCATAAATCCTCAATAATTTTTCTCGGGTTGTGTTTGCCTGCCGGCCGCTGCCGGTCGTTATTGTCATTATTAAAAGAATAAATCATCCCCTGCCGTTCGGGTTGGCATCAACGGGTAGTCGGAGCGAAGTTACCGTGAGAAGAACATCGTTCAGCGCTGTCGCATCAGGCTTCAGCGGCCAGGGATAATTTCCGGGCGGTATCGTTTCGCATTTCGTCGCTATAAGCAAACCGCAATTTAAAACTTTATGGAATAAATGCGGCGACGTTTAGGGCTGGGGGTTATAGATATGCGGGAGAAATAGGCAAAAGCAGATTATTGGTACAGCAGACCGGGGCGAACCGACACATTCCACCCCGGATAACCGATTACATTTTGCCGCTGTAGTAGTAGCCGACAAACTTCAACAGCTTCAGCTGCCGGCCGATGCGGCTGGGCTGGCTGAGCAGGCGGTAAAGCCACTCCAGACCGAGGTTCTGCCACACCTTGGGCGCACGCTTCACATGGCCGGTAAACACGTCGTAGGTGCCGCCTACGCCCATATACAGCGCCTGCGGATGCACCTTGCGGCAGTCGCGCATCAGGATCTCCTGCTTCGGCGATCCCATCGCCACCGTCACGATGGCGGCGCCGCTGGCGCGAATACGCTCGAACAGCGCCTCTCGCTGCTCCGGTTTGAAATAGCCGTCCTGGCTGCCCACCAGGTTGACATTCCACTGGCTGCGCAGCTTTTGCTCGGTTTCCGCCAGCACCTCCGGCTTACCGCCGATCAGGAAGACCGGCGTGCCTTCACGGCCGGCGCGCTGCATCAAGGCTTCCCAAAGGTCGGCGCCCGCGACGCGCGAAACGTCCGCCGCCGGGTATTTGCGGCGAATCGAGCGCACCATGCTGATGCCGTCGGCGTACTTGTACTCCGCTTCATCCAGCAACGCATGCAGCGCCGGGTCCTCTTCCGCCTTCAGGATCTTTTCCGCATTCATGGCCACCAACGTGCCCTGTTTGACCCGGCCGCCGTCGAACAGAAAGTCCATGCAGTGCGCCATATCGCGAAAGCCCCACAGGCTGAAACCGCGCAGCTCATACTGCGGCACCGAAATCTTTGTTTCCATCGTCGTCATTACCCTTACAAAAGACCGTCCGCCCGTGGGGGAGAGGCCAGCGCGCGGGCGCGCGTCACTCTGGCCTTGATGAGCCCGGCGGTATCGAACAGCCAATACAGCAACTTCGCCAGCACCAGACAGGCGCCGAAAATAATGCAGAAGAACACCACGCGCGAAACGAATGAGTCCACCCCTTCGCGCGCCAACACGATCATGTTGAACACCGCGCCGAAGCAGAATCCTTGCAGGATAGCCGCCTTATAGCGGTTCGGTTCGGTTTTGCCCAACTCATACAGCCAGTCGAACCACTTGATGATCATGCCCACCAGAATCGCGCCGAGCGGGATGAACAGCGCGCCGCCCATCACCACCAGCGAACCGATCAGCGTCGGGGATATCGCCAGCCCGGAGTGGTTGTTCAGCACTTCCCAGGTGAAATAGTTGGCCGAGTTCAGCACCACGTCCGGCCGGCCCGGCCATAGCCACGTTGGGATAAAGACGTAGAAATCACGCAGGATCGGCGCCAGGCCCTGGAAATCGATCTTGTCGTAATTTTGCAGCAGCAGCGCCAGATTTTCCCACGGCGAGAAGGTGTCTCGGGTCAGATAGAGGAAGGTATAAAACGCTTCCGCGCCGCTAACGTCCAGGCTGTAGCGCTTCAACGCCAGCCAGAACATGCCGACCACGCCGAATATGCCGGCCGCCGCCAACATCCACAGCGTGATCCAGCCGCGCACGATGCCGATAAACAGGAACAGCGCGAAGGCGATGATGATATTCGCGCGGGTGCCGCCGACGATCACGTAGGTCAAAATGCCGAACGCCACCGTCGCCACCAGGAACAAGAACCAGGCGCGCAGATCCTGCCGCAGGAAATAGACCACCAGCATTGCCGGAATGAAGAAGTAGAAGAACCGTTTGAGCGCCACGCCGGACACGTCGCTGGAGAAGATCTGGCTGTAGGAATTGAGCTTGAACAGCAGGAAGCCGTTCTGCATGAAGAAGATACCCACGGTCCCGATCGCCACCAGCGCCAGCAGCACCCAGGTCATATGGGTTTCCACCCGGTTCATGGTGAACAGCGCCGCGCGCGGCTGAGAGCGGCGCTTGCGCAGCCGGGTCTTGTAGGTGACGTAATAGATGGCGTAAAACGCCGTCGCCGACAGCAAGGCGTACAGCAGAAACTCCACCGGCACCACCTCGACGTCAAACTGAAACACCAGCAGACAGGTCAGCGGGAAGCCGAAATAAAACGTCAGCAAATACAGCAGCGAGAAGAAGACGTTGAAGTTAAAGCGCACGCGCCGAAACTCCTGGTAGGTCAGCGTCAGAATAAACGTCAGGCTGACCAGGTAGACGACGAACAGACCGCCGAATTGCGCCAACGTCATGAGTGCTCTCCCGCCGCCAGCGCCAGGGCTTGCTGCCAGCCATCGACATAGTTCGGATTAAAGAAGGCGATCGTCTGCTTGTCCACCGCCGCCAGCTGACGCTGCGCTTCGCGCACCACCGCCTCGTCGAGCGAGTCGCCGTAGAACAGCACCGGCAGGTGCTGTTCCGCCAAATCCTGCCAGAACGGGTTCTGCCGGCTGAGCACGAAAGGCACGCCAAACTGAATCAGCAGACACAGGGTGCCTATCCCCTGCTGGCGATTGAAAATGAAATAACCCAGATCGCAGGCACGCAGGATGTTGAGGTAGTCCTCAAACGCCACCTGCTGCGTGAGCAGCTGCAGGTTTTTCTCGCCAAACAGCGGCAACCCGGCGGCGCGCACCTGCTCGATGTAGGCGTCGTTATTGGCCGGATAGCCCATCGGCAGGATCACGCGCACGTCGGCGCCGAACTGCTGATGTATCGCCTGCAGCGCTTCGATATGCCGGTTGCTGCGATCGCCGGAGTTGCCCACCAGAATCGTCATCGGCCCGGCCAGATTTTTCTCGACGTGAACGTCGGTCAGCGCCGGATCCATCCGCGTCGGGAAGTACAACAACGAGGCCGGCACCCGCGCATGGCGCTGCTGATAGTGGATCACGTCGCCGCGGGTGGCGAACACGTTCCCCACTCGCCCCTGAGCAATGCGGCGCAGCAGGTAAAACAGCCGAAATTTCCAGCTGGTGGCGTCTTCATACAGATCGGCGCCCCAAATATGCCAACTGACCTGATGCGCCTTGATCTTGCCGCTCAGCAGCGCCAGCCACAGCCCCGGGTTAAACTGACCGTGCAGGAAGAAGCGCGCATCGCGATCGGCCTGGGCGCGGGCGATCACCGCCGCCGCCAGGCTCTTCTTGTCGGCGTAAGGCTCAATGTTCAGGGCGGGGAAATCCCCCAGTGCCGCCACATCCTTGGCCGCCACCATAAAATGCCGCGTCTGCTCAGCCGGCAAACGCGGCGCCAGCACGTCGTTGAAGAAGCGCAGCACCGTCTGGTTATGATGCGGGATATCGGATCCCAGAACGTGAATCAGTGTGGTCATACTCGTCTACGATAAATAAGAAACACGCAGCTACAGAGCGCGAAATACACGATGTAGGTTGCCATATAGGCCTGAGCCGCCCCCAGCGCGCCGCGCAGCGGGATCAGCCAGTGCGAGAACAGCGTCAGCAGCAGAAACTGGCTGACTTCCGTCAGGATATAAAAGCGCAGCGACGCTTTGGCGATCACCAAATAGCCGAACACATAGGCCCCGACTTTCAGCACGTCGCCCACCAGCTGCCAGGCAAACAGATCGCGCATGGCGACGAACTTGTCCGAGAACAGCAGCCAGATGGCGAAATCACGCAGCAGCCACACCGTAAAGCTCGCCGCCGCTACCGCCGGCAGCACGAATTTCAGCGAGCGCACGATCTCCCGCGAGATGGCGCCCTTGTCCGTCAACCGCGACAGCGTCGGCAGCAGATAGACGGTAAACGAGGCGGTGATAAACTGCAGATAGGCATCGGAAATGCTGCTGACGCCTTGCCAGATCCCCACCTCATCCCAACCGTAATGCGCGGCCAACAGGTTACGCATCATCACGTAGGCCACCGGCAGCGTCACCGAGGTGATCAACGCCATGAGGGTGAATTTGCCGAGGTTGCCGGCCACCCCTTTGTCCCAGCGCGGAGCCAGGTAGCGCAGCGGCAACGTTTTGCGCCGCCACAGCATCAGCCCGGCCGGCACCACCACCAACGCCGGCACCAACGCCAGCCCTGCCAGCGCGCCTTCATAGCCGCCCAGCTTGAAGCACAGATAATAAGCCACCACGCCGATCAGGCTGCCGCCGATCACCGCCAGCGCGTTGCCCATCGCGTCGCGATAGCCTTTCAGCACCGCCATGAACAGGTTGGCGTAGGCGATGCCCATCTGAATGAAGGCGACGGCGCGCACCACGCCGACGTAATCGGCATGCCCGAACAGCCCGATGCTGATCGGCTCGGCGGCGAACAAAAACACCAGCGCCAGCAAGGTCGAAAAGCCCAGCACGATGCTCGACGCGGTGCCGACCGCCAGACGCAGACGCTGCGAGTCCTGGTGGTACTCCGCCACGTATTTGGTGATGCCGTTAAAAATGCCCGCGCCGGACAGCACGCCCAGCACGGTGATCAACTGGCGAAAGTTACCCGCCTGCCCCACGCCGCTGGGGCCAAACGCCACCGCCAGCAGTTTCACCACCAATAGCCCCACGCCAATTTTGATCAGCGTGGAGCCGGCGGTCCATATCGATGCTTTTGCCAACGACATATCAGGCGAAGAAGCTCAGAATGGTATTGATTACCGTACGCTGATTGACATCGGACATATTGTAGAACAGCGGCAAGCGCACCAGACGCGCACTTTCCTGCGTGGTGTAACGGTCTTCGCCGGCAAAGCGGCCAAACTGTTCGCCGGCCGGGCAGTCATGCAGCGGGATATAGTGGAACACGGCCATGATTTCGGCTTCCTTCAGGTAGTCGATAAAGGCCGTGCGCTCTTCGATATCGCGCAGCTTGATATAGAACATGTGCGCGTTATGCACGCAGTCCGCCGGAATGCTCGGCAACTCGATACGGCCTGACCGAACCAACGGCAGGAAACTGTCGTAGTACTTCTGCCACAGCGACAGGCGGCGCTGGTTGATGCGCTCCGCCACTTCCAGCTGACCCCACAGGTAGGCGGCCTGCAGGTCAGACATCAAGTAGCTGGAGCCGATGTCGCGCCAGGTATATTTGTCGACCTGGCCACGGAAGAACTGGCTGCGGTTGGTGCCTTTCTCGCGGATGACTTCCGCCCGATCGATCAGGGCCGGATCGTTCACCAGCGTCGCACCGCCTTCGCCGCCGGCGGTATAGTTTTTGGTTTCATGGAAGCTGAAGCAGCCGATATGGCCGATGGTGCCCAATGCCTTGCCTTTATAGGTCGACATCACGCCCTGCGCGGCGTCTTCCACCACGAACAGGTTATATTTCTTCGCCAGCGCCATGATGGTATCCATCTCGCAGGCGACGCCGGCGTAGTGTACCGGCACGATCGCGCGGGTTTTATCGGTAATCGCCGCTTCGATTTTGGTTTCGTCGATGTTCATGGTGTCCGGACGCAGATCGACGAACACCACTTTGGCGCCACGCAGCACAAAGGCGTTGGCGGTTGAAACGAAGGTAAAGCTCGGCATGATCACTTCGTCGCCCGGCTGAATATCCAGCAGGATGGCGGCCATTTCCAACGACGCGGTGCAGGAAGGCGTCAACAGCACTTTCGCGCTGCCGAAATGCTGTTCCATCCACTGCTGGCAGCGACGGGTAAAACCGCCGTCGCCGCACAACTTGCCGCTGCCCATGGCAGCCTGCATATATTCCAGTTCAGTGCCAACAACCGGTGGTGCGTTAAATGGAATCATGTCTACCTCTGTATAACCAGTACGCGGTGCTTTCAATCACGGCACCCTGTCGTTGATAGAGTCGTAATGCGGCGATATTGCCTATCTGGGTCGCGACCCGCAGGTGCTGCATCCCCTGACGCCGGGATTCGGCGATCGCCGCCGCCATCAGCCTGGAACCAATCCCCCGGCCGGATGCGCCGGGGAAAGCTGCCAACAGGCCGATGCGTGTTTCCCGTTCGCCCAAATTGCGCAGGCTGACGAATCCTTCTGGGTGCCCCTGTTCGTCCAGCGCCAACAGGCACTGATGATCGAAGGTGCCCAAAACGGCCTTTTCGATCCACAAAGCATAAAACCGGCCGCTGTCATCAGGTTGATACCAGGGCGCACGAAAGCGGCTGGCGGCGAATGCCTGAGCCGCCGCGCTACGCAATGCGGGGATATCGGCCTCGGTCGCGAAGCGTATCGCCTTTACGCGGTCACCAAATTCAAGCATCGGTCTGTTATCAAGCGCCAAAACCAAATCGACCTCGCCCTCAACCAGGCGGAAGCCTAAATCGGCCAAGCCATCCGCCAAGGCCAATTGCTGTGCGGAAACTTTGGCCTGCACCAGGGCATAAGCCGCCACGTCGGCCTCAGCCAGAACCGGAGCTGAGGAGGAGAAACTGAGTTTCGCGCTGTCTAGCGCGAAAAACTCACTTTCCCATGACAAAGGCTCAATAGTGGCGTGGACGTGCATGCAGCAGATCCAGCAAATACTTGCCGTAGCCCGTTTTGGACAACGAGGTGGCGGCGCGTTTCAGCCCCTTGTCATCCAGCCAACCGTTGCGCCAGGCAATCTCTTCCAGACAGGCGATTTTAAAGCCCTGGCGTTTTTCTACCGTCTGCACGAAGCTGCTGGCTTCCAGCAGGCTGTCGTGAGTCCCGGTGTCCAACCAGGCAAAACCGCGCCCCAGCAGCTCGACGGTCAGATCACCGCGCTCCAGATACATCTGGTTGATGCTGGTAATTTCCAGCTCGCCGCGCTCGGAAGGCTTCACCTGCTTGGCAAACTCCACCACCTGGCTATCATAGAAATACAGGCCGGTCACCGCCCAATCGGATTTCGGTTTCTTCGGTTTTTCTTCGATCGACAGCGCACGGAAGTTATCGTCAAACTCCACCACGCCAAAGCGTTCAGGATCCATGACCTGATAACCGAACACGGTGGCGCCCTCGGTACGAGCCGCGACGGTTTTTAATTTTGGACTGAAAGACTGGCCGAAGAAGATGTTATCTCCCAACACCAGGCAGCAAGAATCGCCGTTGATAAACTCCTCGCCGATCAGGAACGCCTGGGCCAAGCCTTCAGGCTTAGGCTGCGCAGCGTAGCTGAGATTGACGCCAAACTGTTCGCCGTTACCCAACAAACGCTCGAAGGACGGCAGATCTTCCGGGGTCGAGATGATCAAAATATCGCGGATCCCCGCCAGCATCAGCACCGACATCGGGTAATAGATCATCGGCTTGTCGTAAATCGGCAACAGCTGTTTCGAGACGCCGCGCGTGATCGGATGCAAACGCGTGCCGGAACCGCCGGCCAGAATAATACCTTTCATACTAACTCCAAAACCCGCCGCGCCACTTCAGGGCGGCGCGGCGTTAAATTAATCTGACAACCCCAAACGCTCGCCGGCATAAGACCCGTCTTGCACCCGGCGCCACCAGGTTTCGTTAGCCAGGTACCAGGCTACCGTCTTGCGAATGCCGCTTTCGAACGTTTCCTGCGGGCGCCAGCCCAGCTCACGATCGATTTTGCCGGCGTCGATGGCGTAACGCATGTCGTGGCCCGGGCGATCCTTAACGTAAGTGATCAGATCGCGGTAGTGCGCCACGCCCTGGGGTTTGTTTGGCGCCAGTTCTTCCAGCAGGTCACAGATGGTCTGCACCACTTCGATATTCTTGCGCTCGTTATGGCCGCCGATATTGTAAGTTTCGCCCACCACGCCTTCGGTCACCACCTGATAGAGCGCACGCGCGTGATCCTCGACATACAGCCAGTCGCGCACCTGCGCGCCGTTGCCGTATACCGGCAGCGGTTTACCGGCGACGGCATTCAGGATAACCAGCGGGATCAGCTTCTCCGGGAAGTGATAAGGGCCGTAGTTGTTCGAACAGTTAGTCACGAGGGTCGGCAAACCGTAGGTGCGCAACCAGGCACGCACCAGATGATCGCTCGACGCCTTGGAGGCGGAATACGGACTGCTCGGCGCATATGGCGTGGTTTCGGTGAACAGATCGTCGGTGCCGTGCAGATCGCCGTACACTTCGTCGGTGGAGATATGATGGAAACGGAAAGCCTGCTTCTTCTCCGCCGCCAACGGCTGCCAGTAATGGCGTGCCGCTTCCAGCATCGTGTAAGTGCCAACCACGTTGGTCTCGATAAACGCCGCCGGGCCGTCGATAGAGCGATCGACGTGGCTTTCCGCCGCCAGGTGCATCACTACATCCGGTTGATACTGGGCGAATACCCGATCCAACCCGACGCGATCGCAGATGTCGATCTGCTCGAAGGCATAACGATCGCTGTCGGCCACTACCGCCAGCGACTCCAGGTTACCGGCATAGGTCAGCTTATCCACCACCACCACGCTATCGCCGGTGGCCTCGATGATGTGCCGCACAACTGCAGAACCAATAAAACCGGCACCACCGGTGACTAAGATACGTTTCAACGCCAGACTCCTTTGGTATCAATTACCCATGTTTGTTTTACATCTTCCGGCCGGATGGCCTTGAACTGCTGGTGATCGACCAACATCACGATCACATCGGCCTGCTGCAACGCTTCGGCGATTGGCGTCAACGTCACATGGCCCGCCAACGACTTCGGCAGCTGCTCGACGTTCGGTTCCACCGCCAGCGTTTCGCCGGCGTGCCATTCGGCGATCAGGTGGGCCACTTCCACCGCCGGGCTTTCACGCAGATCGTCGATATTCGGCTTGAAGGCCAAGCCGAAGCAGGCGATTGTCACCTCAGACGCACGCTTGTCGGTGGCGGCCAGGCAATCGGCCACCGCCGCTTTCACCCGGTCGACTACCCACAACGGTTTACCGTCGTTTACCAGACGCGCGGTGTGGATCAAGCGCGCCTGCTGTGGGTTCTGCGCTACGATAAACCACGGATCGACGGCGATGCAGTGGCCGCCGACGCCTGGGCCAGGCTGCAGAATGTTCACCCGCGGGTGACGGTTCGCCAGGCGAATCAGTTCCCAGACGTTGATCCCTTGTTCGGCGCAAATCAGCGACAGTTCGTTAGCAAAGGCGATGTTCACATCACGGAAGCTGTTTTCCGTCAGCTTGCACATCTCGGCAGTGCGTGAGTTGGTGACCACGCATTCCCCCTCGAGGAAAATCTTGTACAGTTCGCTGGCGCGCGCCGAGCACTTCGGCGTCATGCCGCCGATCACGCGATCGTTTTGAATCAGCTCTACCATCACCTGCCCCGGCAACACGCGCTCCGGGCAATAGGCGATATTCACGTCCGCCGCTTCGCCCGCTTGTTGCGGGAAGCTGAGATCGCTGCGCGCCTGCGCCAACCATGCCGCCATCTGTTCAGTGGCGCCCACCGGCGAGGTGGACTCAAGGATCACCAGATCGCCTTTTTTCAGCACCGGCGCCAGCGATTTCGCCGCCGCCTCGACATAGGCCAGATCCGGCTCATGGTCGCCCTTGAACGGCGTAGGCACCGCGATCAGGAACGCATCGGCCGCCAGCGGTTTGGTCACCGCCTGCAGGAAACCGCCGTCGACGGCATCCTTGACCACTTTATCCAGATCCGGTTCGACGATGTGGATAGCACCGCGATTAATGGTATCTACCGCATGTTGGTTAACATCTACGCCCACCACTTTTTTCTTGCGGGAAGCAAACGCCGCCGCCGTTGGCAAGCCGATATAACCCAGGCCGATAACCGAAATAGTGTCAAAACTCATAGTGTCACCTGATGATTCTTTAAAGCTTCGAGGATACGCTGACAGGCATGCCCGTCGCCGTATGGGTTGTGCGCCCGGCTCATCGCGTGATATTCGCTTTCGTCCGTCAGCAGCCGGGTCACCGCTTCAACAATTTTGGCCACATCGGTGCCGACCAGGCGCACCGTGCCCGCATCTACCGCCTCCGGGCGCTCGGTGGTGTCGCGCATCACCAGCACCGGCTTGCCTAACGAGGGCGCCTCTTCCTGAATGCCGCCGGAGTCGGTGAGGATCATGTAAGCGTGGGTCATCAGATAGACAAACGGCAAATAATCCTGCGGCTCGATCAGCATGACGTTGTCGATGCCTTTCAAAATGCGATTCACCGGCTCGCTGACATTCGGATTGAGATGCACCGGGTACACCACCTGCACTTCCGGGTGGCTGCGGGCGATCTCCGCCAGCGCGCTGCAAATCCGCTCAAAACCACCGCCAAAGCTTTCCCGGCGATGGCCGGTGACCAGAATCAGTTTTTTGTCGACATCGAGGAACGGGTAACGCTGCGCCAGGCTGGCGCGCAGCGCAGCATCGCTCATCACACGATCGCGCACCCAGAACAACGCGTCGATCACCGTATTGCCGGTCACGAAAATGCGGTTGTCCGGCAGCAGCTCGCGCAGCAGATTTTGGCGCGAGTTCTCGGTCGGCGCGAAGTGGTACATCGCCAGATGGCCGGTCAGTTTGCGGTTGGCCTCTTCCGGCCAGGGAGAATACAGATTGCCGGTACGCAGCCCGGCTTCGACATGCCCAACGGGGATGCGTTGATAGAACGCCGCCAGACTGGTCGCCAGCGTGGTGGTGGTATCGCCGTGCACCAGCACCACGTCCGGTTTGAAGTCTTCCAGCACCCCTTTCAGCCCTTCCAGGATGCGACAGGTGATTTCCGTTAGCCCCTGGCCGGGTTTCATGATGTTCAGGTCGTAATCCGGCGTGAT
Source organism: Serratia sp. CY74737 (assembly GCF_052166775.1). Lineage (NCBI taxonomy): Bacteria > Pseudomonadati > Pseudomonadota > Gammaproteobacteria > Enterobacterales > Yersiniaceae > Serratia > Serratia sp. CY74737. The sequence goes on along the minus strand of NZ_JBJNOF010000017.1, from coordinate 58,183 downwards.
CTCGAACAACCGCAATACCTGATCCAACATCTCACGATGCTGTGCCGTTACGCAGACTCTTGCTTCAAAGGCCTCATCCTGGGCCAGTGCATGTACCAGCGGCGCCATTTTAATGGCTTCAGGTCTGGTGCCGAAAACAGTCAACACTTTCACAGCGAATCTCTTTTGGTCGGTTAATCGCAGGCCCCGCCTGCGAATGGGGCGCTCACGCGCCCTGCATCAGATTATTATATTATTTTTTTAACTACGCGGCCGACGCGCCAAGGCCACACCGGCGCCAACCAACGCGCCCATCGCGCCCCACAAAATCAGCCAGAAGACCCGGCGTGGGCTGTCGCGTTTTACCGGCTCTTCCGGCGTGCGCAAATAGCGATAGGTCTGGAACTTCTCATCCAACGTCGGGCCAACGTTCAGCGTCGCCAGCATTGCGCGGTTCTGATCGTAATCCAGATCGTAGGTCGGGCCGGAGGCCTGCAGGCCTTCCAGACGCGCCTGCAGCATTGGCCGGCCCAGCAAGAACAGATCCGAATCCGGCAACTGTTCGGCCGGAGTGTCGGTTTGCGTACGGCTGATCCCCTGGCTCTCGGCAATTTTCAACGCCTGTTGCGTGGTGTTCAGCTCGCGCTTGTAAACCGACTCCGCGACCGCTTCCTGACGCTTGACCTGTGCTTTCATCGAGGTGGTGCGAGCGGCCCACGCGCCCTGGATCTCTTCGTTCAGGTGCAGGGCTGCGCGGTGGCTGGCGAAGGCCACGTATTGGCGCAGCAGGCGGTTGGCGTCCGCGGCGGTTTCCGCCGTCAGCTTCACGCCGTCGTTCGGGACTTTTTTGTCGTCGCGCGGCGTGAACAGGATGTTATTGATCAGCTCGTCGAGCAATGCCGCATCGGCACGGGCATCCCCTTCCTGACGCTGTTTGTAGTAATCGCTCTGCAGCCAGAAATCGCGACGCGTGTCGTAAGCCGCCAGCTGCATGATGAACTCATTGTACGCTTCATCCGCGATGCTCGGCTGATCGCCGGCCGCCGCCGGCAGCGTGCGCACATCCAGATTGCGCAGGAACTGCTGCTGGGAGTAATAACCGCCCAGCGCATTCACCGTCGGCCTGTCGGTGATCGCGGTGGCGCTCCACTCTTGCTTAACCAGGTAAGAAACGATCAGCGCGACCGCCGCGAACAGCACCGCAATGCCGATAATCCACGGTTTGCCGCGCCACAGGGTGCAGCACAGGCCGCGGATGTCGAGTTCGTTATCCACCGCCGGGGTATGCTTGTCAGACGTTGTTTCTGGATTCATCACAGCCAAAAAGCCTCTGGTCTCTGGTTAAGGTACTTGCTTGTTATCGCCCGAACGCCGCAGCCGGCGCTTGATACGCTTAATGTACCGCGCAACCCGCCAGGCGCGCTTGATGCAGTAACCGTACAGGAAGAAGGCAAGCAAAAATAATGCCAACATAACCCACTCAGGGATAAAAGTCAGGCGTTCGCCGATCACGCCCACCGCAGCCAGTAACGCGGCCGCCAGGGTGATCAGCACGAAAGCCTGCCGCGGCGTAAAGCCGGCGCGCATGATCAGGTGGTGAATATGTTGACGATCGGGAGAGAAGGGGCTCATCCCCTTGCGTAAACGACGATACATGATTGCTATCATGTCCATCAGCGGAATAGCGATGATCCACAGCGCGGTCACCGGGTTGATCGAGTGCGCCTTTCCCTGTGAACTTTGCAGCAGCAGCCAAATGGCGGTAAAGCCGATCAGGGTGCTGCCGGCATCCCCCATAAACACCTTATAACGGCGGCCGAGGATGCCGAGATTGAGCAAAATATAGGGAACGATAGTGGCGATCATCGCAAAGCACCAGAACGCCAGCTCATGATGGCCGCTCAGGTACAGCAGCAGGCCCAGCGCCCCGAAGGAGACGCACGACAAACCGCCCAGCAGACCATCGATGCCGTCGACCATATTGAAAGCGTTGATCGCCGCCCATACCGCGAACAGCGTCACCAGATAGCCGAACGGCCCCAGCAGCATCTCCCAATCACCCAGCACATGGCCGAAGCTGCGCAGATACAGACCGGCGAACACCATCATGGCGATGCCGACCAGCGCCTGCACCAGGGCGCGAATTTTAACGCTGATATCGAAACGATCGTCGAGCGCCCCCACAAACACCAGAATACCGGCGCAGGTGAGATAAAGCTTGGCGTGTGCGATGGGTTGTTCAGAGATCCAAAACGCGAAGCACAACCCGGCATAAACGGAAATACCGCCGACCAGAGGAATCAGCCCCTGATGGCGTTTGCGATAATTGGGTTTATCTACCAGACCAATACGTTTTGCCGCCTTGCGGGCAACAAAGAGAAAAGCCAAAGAAAACAGGAAAACAAATAGAATTTCAGTACTCATAGTGAGTAAGTTCACAGTTAACAGATCTCTGTAGAAGATAAGGCAGCTTACCACGGGCTAAGGCTTGTGCCATCGGCCCCCGCTACCTTTCGGTCATTTCCTATGACAACGGTGATTCATGCCTATTTTCTTCGCATCGACTGACAAAATGACAGCAGCAAAGCCGACCGGCGCGAAACCGACCGACAAACAAGATGAATTCTCAATAAGTCGAGGAAACAACTTACTTTTCCATTACTGCTACTTATCGTATCCGCCAAAAGCGAAAAACGCCACGACTAGGCGTGGCGTTCAGCGAAATTTTTAACGAATTATGAGCGTTTCATCATATCGAAGAATTCATCGTTGGTTTTAGTCATCGCCAACTTATTAATGAGGAACTCCATCGCGTCGATTTCACCCATCGGATGAATGATTTTGCGCAGGATCCACATTTTTTGCAGCTCTTCAGAGGTGGTGAGCAGCTCTTCTTTACGGGTACCGGAGCGGTTGTAATCGATAGCCGGGAATACGCGTTTCTCGGCGATTTTACGCGCCAGATGCAATTCCATGTTGCCGGTACCTTTAAATTCTTCGTAGATCACTTCGTCCATCTTCGAACCGGTATCAACCAGCGCGGTCGCGATGATGGTCAGGCTGCCGCCCTCTTCCACGTTACGCGCCGCACCGAAGAAGCGCTTCGGACGATGCAGGGCGTTGGCGTCCACACCACCGGTCAGCACCTTGCCCGAGGCCGGCACCACGGTGTTGTAGGCGCGCGCCAGACGGGTGATGGAGTCGAGCAGAATGATCACGTCTTTCTTGTGCTCAACCAGGCGCTTGGCCTTCTCGATCACCATTTCGGCCACTTGCACGTGACGCGAAGCCGGCTCGTCGAAGGTCGATGCGATCACTTCGCCTTTCACCAGGCGCTGCATCTCGGTCACTTCTTCCGGACGTTCGTCGATCAGCAGCACCATCAGCACGCAGTCTGGGTGGTTGTAGGCGATGCTCTGCGCGATGTTCTGCAGCAGCATGGTTTTACCGGCTTTCGGCGGTGCCACGATCAGGCCACGCTGGCCGCGGCCAATTGGCGCCGCCAGATCCAGTACGCGCGCCGTCAAGTCTTCGGTCGAGCCGTTGCCGCGCTCCATCCGCAGACGGGAATTGGCGTGCAGCGGCGTCAAGTTCTCGAACAGGATCTTGCTGCGGGCGTTTTCCGGCTTGTCGTAGTTGACTTCGTTGACTTTCAGCAGGGCAAAATAGCGCTCGCCTTCTTTTGGCGGACGAATCTTACCGGAAATGGTGTCACCTGTGCGGAGGTTGAAGCGGCGGATTTGGCTAGGGGATACGTAGATGTCGTCGGGACCGGCGAGGTAGGAACTGTCTCCAGAGCGGAGGAAACCGAATCCATCCTGCAATATCTCGAGCACGCCGTCGCCGAAGATATCTTCTCCGCTTTTCGCATGTTGCTTCAGAATGGAGAAGATGATGTCCTGCTTGCGCATGCGGGCAAGGTTTTCCAGCCCCATATTTTCGCCGAGAGTAATCAGCTCAGAAACCGGCGTATTCTTTAATTCGGTAAGATTCATAGTGGTGGGTTCTTAAACTCGGGGTATGTCTCGAACTTGTATCGTGAATGGTATGGCAGCGAGATGCGTGCCTGTTTACTGGACGTTCGATCACCGGGCGCAGAGCCGTCGCGGTAAGAAATGGCTTACATCGGGCGCACGCATTGACGGTTGAAGATCGAAGGTACCTTAAAAATGATTTTTGCAAAACCGTTTGATTGCCAAAACACGGGTTGAGCTCAGTTTACTTTCAACGCCGGTGGTTCGACACAGAGTATAGCTTTAGATTCAAACTCTTTAGATTTAAAACTTCGGGCAAGTTCTATATGCAGTGTGGTTAAACTTAACACGCTTCTTGGCAGGCGTCTAGCGGTGAATTGAACATCACCGCCAGGCGCCTGATACTGGGCTTCCCGCCCGATTACAGATTCGCGTTCAGGAAATCTTTGAGCTGACCTTTGGACAACGCGCCAACCTTGGTCGCGGCCACTTCACCGTTCTTGAACAGCAACAGCGTAGGGATGCCACGGATACCGTACTTAGGCGCGGTAGCCGGGTTCTGATCGATATTCAGCTTGGTGATGGTCAGTTTGCCTTCGAACTCTTCGGCAATCTCATCCAGAATCGGAGCAATCATCTTGCACGGCCCACACCATTCAGCCCAGAAATCGACCAGGATCGGCCCTTCAGCTTTCAGCACGTCAGCTTCGAAGCTGCTGTCAGTCAGGTGAATAATTTTATCGCTCATGTTCTACTCCACAGGATTATGTCTACCTTGTTGGTGTAGCATTAACCAACTCAAGGTGATTTTATTGCACCGCGTTTATTTCAACGGATGTGCTTTCGTAAAGCAATAGTTAGCTGATATTCTACCACACTATGAGCAAAACACACTTGACCGAACAGAAGTTTTCCGACTTCGCCCTGCACCCGTTAGTCCTTGAAGCCCTTGAGAAAAAAGGGTTTCACAATTGCACGCCCATCCAGGCGTTAGCATTGCCGCTCACGCTCTCCGGGCGTGACGTTGCAGGTCAGGCGCAAACCGGTACCGGAAAGACGCTGGCGTTTTTGGCGTCTACTTTTCACTATTTGCTGACCCACCCGGCGAAACAGGATCGCCAGACCAATCAGCCGCGCGCCTTGATCATGGCGCCTACGCGTGAACTGGCGGTGCAAATCCACTCCGATGCGGAAGCCCTCTCCCAGAGCACCGGCCTGAAGCTGGGCCTGGCCTACGGCGGCGACGGCTACGACAAACAGCTGAAAGTGCTGGAAAGCGGCGTGGACATTCTGATTGGCACCACCGGCCGTTTAATCGATTACACCAAGCAGAACTATGTCGATCTCGGCGCGATGCAGGTCGTCGTGCTGGATGAGGCCGATCGCATGTACGATCTCGGCTTTATCAAAGACATCCGCTGGCTGTTCCGCCGCATGCCTGCGGCCAATCAACGCCTGAACATGCTGTTCTCCGCCACGCTGTCCTATCGCGTACGCGAACTGGCCTTCGAGCAGATGAACAACGCCGAATATGTTGAAGTGGAACCGGAACAGAAAACCGGCCACCGCATTAAAGAAGAGCTGTTCTACCCGTCCAACGAAGAAAAAATGCGTCTGCTGCAGACGCTGATCGAAGAAGAGTGGCCGGATCGCGCCATCATCTTCGCCAACACCAAGCACCGCTGCGAAGACATCTGGGGCCACCTGGCCGCCGACGGTCACCGCGTCGGCCTGCTGACCGGCGACGTGGCGCAGAAAAAACGCCTGCGCATCCTCGACGACTTCACCAAGGGCAATCTGGATATCCTGGTCGCCACCGACGTCGCCGCGCGCGGTCTGCACATTCCCGCCGTCACGCACGTCTTCAACTACGATCTGCCTGACGACTGCGAAGACTACGTACACCGCATCGGCCGTACCGGCCGAGCAGGCGCCAGCGGCCACTCCATCAGCCTGGCTTGTGAAGAGTACGCGCTCAACCTGCCGGCGATCGAGACCTATATCGATCACAGCATTCCGGTGAGCAAGTACAACAGCGATGCGCTGCTGACCGATCTGCCGGCACCGAAGCGCCTGTCGCGTCCGCGCGGCGGCAACGGCCCACGCCGCAACTCCGCGCCACGTCGCGGCGGCGCGCCGCGCAGCAACCGTAAACGCTCGAGCTGATCGCCATGCTCAGCTCCAGCACGCTTTATGCTGCCATCGATCTCGGCTCCAACAGCTTCCATATGTTGGTGGTGCGCGAGGTGGCCGGCAGCATTCAGACTCTGGCGCGGATAAAGCGCAAGGTGCGCCTGGCGGCCGGGCTGGATCAGCACAATCACCTGTCGCATGAGGCCATGCAACGCGGCTGGCAGTGCCTGCGGCTGTTCTCCGAACGCCTGCAGGACATCCCGCGCGAGCAGATCCGCGTCGTCGCCACCGCCACCTTGCGTCTGGCGTCCAACGCCGATGAGTTCCTGCAGGCCGCCGAGCAAATCCTCGGCTGCCCGGTGCAGGTCATCAGCGGCGAAGAAGAAGCGCGGCTGATTTATCATGGCGTCGCGCACACCACCGGCGGGCCGGATCGGCGGCTGGTCGTCGATATCGGCGGCGGCAGCACCGAACTGGTCACCGGCACCGGCGCACAGGCATCGCAGCTGTACAGCCTGTCGATGGGCTGCGTCACCTGGCTGGAGCGCTACTTCAGCGATCGCAACCTCGGGCAAGAAAACTTCGAGCGCGCCGAACAGGCCGCGCGCGAAATGGTGCGGCCGATCGCGCCGCAGCTGCGCCAGCACGGTTGGCAAATCTGCGTCGGCGCTTCCGGCACCGTCCAAGCGCTGCAGGAAATCATGGTGGCGCAAGGCATGGATGAACGCATCACCCTGCCCAAGCTGCGCCAGTTGAAACAGCGGGCCATTCAGTGCGGCAAGCTGGAAGAGCTGGAGATCGAAGGGTTGACGCTGGAACGCGCGCTGGTCTTCCCGAGCGGCCTGTCCATTCTGCTGGCCATCTTCCAGGAGCTGGGCATCGAAAGCATGATGCTGGCCGGCGGGGCGCTGCGTGAAGGCCTGGTTTACGGCATGCTGCATCTGCCGGTGGAGCAGGATATTCGCATCCGCACCATCCGCAACCTGCAGCGTCGCTACCTGATCGACACCGAGCAGGCCGAGCGCGTCAGCCAGCTCGCCGCCAACTTCTCGCAGCAGGTCGCCAACGAGTGGCAGTTGGATGCGCGATGTCGCGAGCTGTTGCACAGCGCCAGCCTGATCCACGAACTCGGCCTCAGCGTCGATTTCAAGCAGGCGCCGCAACACGCCGCCTACCTGATCCGCCACCTGGACTTACCCGGCTTTACCCCCGCGCAGAAAAAACTGCTGGCCACCCTGCTGCAAAACCAGAGCAACACCCTCGACCTGTCGCTGTTGAACCAGCAAAACGCCCTGCCGCCGCGCACCGCGCAGCGTCTGTGCCGCATTTTGCGCCTGGCGATCATCTTCGCCAGCCGCCGCCGCGACGACACGCTACCGGCGGTGCGTTTACGCGCCAATCAGGACGATGACCTGACGGTGATCTTGCCGCCGGGTTGGCTGGAGCAGCATCCGCTGCGCGCCGAGGCGCTGGAGCAGGAAAGCCACTGGCAGAGCTACGTCCACTGGACGCTGCGGTTGGAAGAACAACGTTGAAATGACAAGGGCGCGATGAGCGCCCTTGCTTTTTAATTCCCGCCTTTGGCCTTGGCCAGCTGGGCGCGGATATTGGCCAGATGGCTCTGCCCCTTCTGCATCCGCTCCTGCGGGCTCACCACTTTGCGCTCGGTTTCCCACGCCAAATCGTCCTGCGGCAGCTCCAGCAGGAATCGGCTCGGCTCCGGCCGCACCAACTCACCGTACTGACGGCGTTCGCGGCACAGGGTGAAGATCAGCTCTTTTTGCGCGCGGGTGATCCCCACATAGGCCAGACGCCGCTCTTCATCGACATTGTCTTCGTCGATGCTGCTCTGGTGCGGCAGCAGCCCCTCTTCCATGCCCACCAGGAACACGTAGGGGAACTCCAACCCTTTGGAAGCGTGCAGCGTCATCAGCTGCACCTGATCCAGCTCCTCTTCGCTTTCACCGCGCTCCATCATGTCGCGCAGGGTGAAACGCGTCACGACCTGGGTCAGCGTCATCGGCTCGTCCAAATCGTTGCCTTCCAGCATCTCCGTCATCCAACCGAACAGCGTATTGACGTTCTTCATCCGCATTTCGGCGGCCTTCGGGCTGGTCGAGGTTTCAAACAGCCAGCTTTCATAATCCACGCCGCGGATCAGATCGCGCACCGCCGCCACAGGCTCACGCTCCGCCTGTTGGGCGATGCCGCCCAGCCAGTGGGTGAAGCGTTGGAGCGATTCCAGCCCGCGCCCGGTCAAGTGCTGGCTCAGCCCCAGATCGAAACTGGCGTGGAATAAACTCTTGTTGCGCTGGTTGGCCCATTCGCCGAGCTTCTGCAGCGTCGCCGGACCGATCTCGCGCTTGGGGGTATTGACGATGCGCAGGAAGGCGCTGTCGTCGTCCGGGTTGGTCAGCACCCGCAGGTAGGCCAGCAGATCCTTGATCTCGGGGCGAGAGAAGAACGACGTGCCGCCGGAAATCTTGTACGGGATGCGGTTCTGCATCAGCATCTTTTCAAACACCCGCGACTGGTGGTTGCCACGGTAGAGAATCGCATAGTCGCCGTAGTTGGTTTTTTTCACGAAGTGGTGGGCGATCAGTTCCCCCACCACGCGCTCGGCTTCGTGATCCTCGTTGTTGGCGGTCACCACCTTCAGCTCTTCGCCATACCCCAGCTCGGAAAACAGCCGTTTTTCAAACACGTGCGGGTTATTGGCGATCAGGATATTGGCCGCCTTTAAAATGCGCTCGCTGGAACGGTAGTTTTGCTCCAGCTTGATCACCTGCAGCGCCGGGAAATCTTCCTTCAGCAGCACCAGGTTCTGCGGCCGCGCGCCGCGCCAGGAGTAAATCGACTGGTCGTCGTCGCCCACCACGGTAAAGCGCGCGCGATGGCCCACCAACAGCTTCACCAGCTCGTATTGGCTGGTGTTGGTATCCTGATACTCATCCACCAGCAGATAGCGGATGCGCTGCTGCCAGCGTTCACGCACCTCTTCGTTGCGTTGCAGCAGCAGCGTCGGCAACAGGATCAAATCGTCGAAGTCCAGTACGTTGCACGCCCGCATATGGGCGTGGTAAAGACCGTAGCAATGGGCGAACAGCTTGTCGCGCTCCGAGCGCGCCAACTCTGCCGCCCGCTGGGGATCGATCAGGTCGTTTTTCCAGTTGGAGATGGTCGAAATCAGCTGCGCCACCAGCGTCTTATCGCTTTCCAACCACTTTTCGGTCAGCTCTTTCAGCAATGCCAGCTGATCCTGGTCGTCGAACAGCGAGAAGTTGGACTTCATGCCCAGCGCCACATATTCCCGCTTGATGATCTCCAGCCCCAGGGTGTGGAAGGTGGAAATCATCAGCCCACGCGCCTCTTTGCGTCCCAGGGTTTGCGACACGCGCTCTTTCATCTCGCGCGCGGCTTTGTTGGTAAAAGTCACGGCGGCGATGTGCCGCGCCTGATAGCCGCAGTGGTGGATCAGGTGGGCTATCTTGTTGGTGATAACGCGCGTCTTGCCGGAACCGGCACCGGCCAACACCAGGCAGGGCCCGGTAACGAATTCGACGGCTTGTTGTTGGCTGGGGTTTAATCGCATGGCGCTGACTTGCTCGACTGTAAAACGTGGAAGGGAATTGTAGCAGAAAGCGCCGATGAGATTTAGCGGGTATAATCAGCGCAATTTTCGCATCGACAAAGGCAATACCATGGCAAAAACGGCGTGCGCCCTGCACATTCTGGTAGACAATGAAAAGCTGGCCAACGAGCTGCTGGCCAAGCTTAAGCGCGGCGTCAGCTTCGACACGCTGGCGCGCAAATACTCGAGCTGCCCGTCAAAACGCAACGGCGGCTCGCTGGGCGAATTCAACAAAGGCGCAATGGTGCCTGCGTTCGATAAAGCGGTGTTCAGCATCCCGCTGCTCAAACCTTACGGCCCGGTCAAAACCCAGTTCGGTTACCATATCATCAAGGTGCTGTACCGCAACTGAGGGGGCCTGAGCCCCCTGCCACGAATTACTGCGCGCCAGCGGCGTCCGTCGCCGGCGAAGCGACTGCGGTGTCCGCCGGTTTGGCTTCTTCCGTCACCACCGCCGGCGGCGGCATCATGATGCCGTTATAGGTATCCTGCAGCTGCTTCATGCTCATTTCCGGCTCGCCCTTCGGCTGCATCAGCACCAACGTCGCGTCCTGAGACAACTGCAGCTTCAGCGCCTGATTCAGTGTCTCCAGCGTCAGGCTGGACAGGAACTCCTGGCGCAGCTTCTGGTACAGCTCCGGCGCGATATCCACCACCCCGCTCTGCTGCGACCGCAGACGCTGGCTCATCAGCACGTCGGTGTCGGTACGGGCGTAGGTCGCGAACAGCTTGCTCAGCTGATCGTTTTTCTGCGCCAGCAGCGCATCGAATTCCTCTTTCGACAGGCCGTTGTCACGCACGTTGGCCAGTTCGCGGGCAATGAAGCCCAGGCTGCCGTTCAGATTGTTGTTCGGCGTATCCAGGTGGATGGCGCACTGCCCGCGCTGGTACTGCACGCGGCAGTCAAAGCCCAAATGCAGGTTTTTCTGGTCGCTTTTTTCCAGCGTCTGCTGGAGGTGCCAGAACAACGCCTCGCGGGCGAGATCGCCACGCCAGTAGCGCAGCAGGCTTTGCGAATCGCGAATCGGGTGCCACGGCGAATCCCACATGATCGACAGCGTATCCTGCTTCACCTGCTCGCTGATCAGGCTCACCGGCTGCTGCGGCAGCGGCGTCAGGGTCGGCATCGGAGCCGGGGTTTCACGTTTGCCCTGCAGCGGCGAGAAAGCCTTGTTGATCTGCTCGCCCAGGCTGCGGCTGTCAACCTTGCCGACCACGAACAGCGTCATGGCGTCCGGTGTGTACCACTGCTGATAGAATTTCTTCAACTGCTCAAGGTTGACCGGCCGTTTCGCCGGCTGCGCCGGATCGTGCGCCAGCAGCGTCGAGCCTTTCAGGCGGTAACGCCACCAGGCGTCTTTGGTATTGGGTGGGAAAGTGCCGACCGGATTGATGCTGGAATTCATCACCGCGTGCACCGTGTGCTCGTCGATCGCCAGTTTGCCGGTCGTGTCCGCCAGCCAGGCCAGCGCTTCTTTCAGCAGATCGGGCCGGTTGTTCGGCAAGCTGAGGTTATACATGGTGAAATCGTACGAGATGATAGCCGGCGGCAGCGGCCGCTCGTTATCTACGCTCTGCTGCCACAGCGCCCGCAGCTGCGGCGCCGTGAAGCTTTCGCTGCGCGTCAACGCCAGCCGCGGCAGCAGGTGGGCAAAGCCGGTCTGCTGCGAAGACTCCACCAAAGAGCCGGTATTGACGATCAGCCGCAGTTCCACGCGGTCGCTCGGCCGCTGCGGCGTATCGAGAATCTGCCATGAAAACCCGTTGGCCAGCGCCCCCTGCTGCCAGGCAGGATCGGGTTGTAGTGCTTCAGCCTGCACGCTGCCACTGGCTGCCGCCAGTAGCAGCCCACCAACTATAAGATGAATTCTGGTGCCCTGCATGTGAACCCCTACTTAATGACTATCCAATTTCTTATGCAAATGCGTGTATTCCATTCAATGGAATCATAAAAATACGCCCTGAGTTTCACGGTGGGGCGGAAAGCAGAAAGTGTACCATCGTGTTAGACCGCGCGCCTTTGCGGATGTCACTCATTAGAGTGAAAAATAATAGATTGCGGGGTTTTTAATGCAAAAAATCGTTACGAGGCAGGGGAAGAAGCTCACCGGCCGCGGATGCGGCCGGTGATTTACCGCCGAAATCAGGCGGAAGGCAGCGTTTTGTCCGCGCCGGTGTTTTTGTTGTTCAGGGTGTCTTTCAGCTGCTTCTCATCCAGCTGATTACACCATTTGGCCACGACCACGGTCGCCACGCCATTGCCCACCAGGTTGGTCAGCGCGCGGGCTTCCGACATAAAGCGGTCGATGCCGAGGATCAGCGCCAGGCCGGCCAGCGGCAGGTGGCCTACGGCGGAGATGGTGGCGGCCAACACGATAAAGCCGCTGCCGGTCACGCCCGCCGCCCCTTTGGAGGAGAGCAGCAACACCACCAGCAGGGTAATCTGATGCATGATATCCATGTGGGTGTTGGTCGCCTGCGCGATAAACACCGCGGCCATGGTCAGGTAGATAGAGGTGCCGTCCAGGTTGAAGGAGTATCCGGTCGGTATCACCAGACCCACCACCGATTTCTTGCAGCCCAACTTCTCCATTTTATCCAGCATGCGCGGCAGCGCGGATTCAGACGACGAGGTCCCCAGCACGATCAGCAGCTCTTCTTTGATGTAGTTGACGAATTTGAAGATGCTGAAGCCGTTGGCGCGGGCGATGCTGCCCAACACCACCACCACGAACAGGATGCAGGTGATATAGAAACACACGATCAGCTGGCCGAGTTGCACCAGCGTGCCGACGCCGTATTTACCGATGGTAAACGCCATGGCGCCGAAGGCCCCCAGCGGTGCCAGGCGCATGATCATGTTGATGATGCCGAAAATCACCCGCGAGAAGCTGTCGATTACGTTGTAGATCAGCTGCCCTTTGTCGCCCAGACGATGCAGGGCGAAGCCGAACAGCACCGCGAACAGCAGCACCTGAAGAATGTTGCCGCTGGCGAACGCGCCGATCACGCTGCCGGGGATGATGTCCAGCAGGAACGGAATGATGCCCTGCTGCTGCGCCTGCTCGGCGTAGATCGCCACCGCTTTGGCGTCCAGCGTACCGGGATCGACGTTCATGCCGGCGCCCGGTTGCACCAGGTTGACGATCACCAGGCCGATAATCAGCGCGAGGGTGCTGACGATTTCAAAATACAGCAGCGCGATGGCGCCGGTGCGCCCCACCGCCTTCATGCTTTCCATGCCGGCGATGCCGGTCACCACGGTGCAGAAAATCACCGGGGCGATAATCATCTTGATCAGTTTGACGAAGCCATCGCCCAAGGGTTTCATCTGGGCGCCGAGGTCAGGGTAGAAGTGGCCAAGCAGGATACCCAGCGTGATCGCCGTCAGCACCTGAAAATAGAGGCTCTTAAAAATTGTTGTTTTCATATGAACATCCTATGGGGGGAAGACACGCACCAGGCGGCAGTCTAAAAATCCAGCCTGTTCATTGCTTGCGCGGAAAATAACACCCACTTAACAACATGGAAATAATTTGTTGCACCCACCCCTCAGGGTTGATGTGAATTTAAGAGCTGAAACGCGTCAGTCCGGGTGCAAAGCTGAAAATTGCGTAAGCCTTTGTTTGCACTAACGCAAAAGAGGTATGAGTGGAATAGCGATTTTCGGACGGGGAAAAGTACCGGAAAGGTAACGCGGCGCTCACGGCGCCGCGCGGCAAAACTCGGTTTCGAACGCTTCACGCGGCAGCGGCCGAGCGAACAGGAACCCTTGCCCGCTGCGAATGCCGTGCTTCAGCAGCCAGTCGCGCTGCTCGGCGTTTTCCACGCCTTCGGCCATCACCGGCAACGCCAGCACTTCAGAGATTGAACTGACGATGCGCACCATCGCATCGTCGGCCGGCAGCCCCTGAATGAAACTGCGGTCGATTTTAATCAAATCGATCGGCAGGGATTTCAACCGGTTCAGGTACTCCAGGCTGGAGTAGCCCATGCCGAAGTCGTCCAACGCGATCGACAGCCCCAGATCGTGCAGCTCGCGCAGCAGCGCCAGCGCGCGGTCGAGATCGTCGATGCGTACCGTCTCGGTGATCTCCAGCAGCAGCTTGCGCGGATCGATTCGATACTGCGCCAGCAGATTTTTCAGATGCGGAACAAACGCCTCGTCCTGCATCTGAATGCCGGAAACGTTGACCGCCAGCGGCAGCGCAATGCCGCGCTGCTGCCAGTCCGCCAGGATACGGCAGGACTCTTCCAGCACCCAGTTGCCGAGCGGCACAATCACGCCCAGCTCTTCCGCGAGCGGAATGACGTCGGCCGGCAGGGTATAGCTGCCGTCGTACTGCTGCCAGCGCAGCAGCGCTTCTGCGCCGATCACCTCGTTGGACTGCATGTCGATCTGCGGCTGCAGGAACAGCGTGAAATGCCGCTGCTCAATGCCGTGCAGGATCTCGCTCTCCTGCGTCAATCGCTTCTGCGTGCGCTCCGTCAGGCTGGGTTCGAAGAACAGGATCTGATTTTTCCCTTCGCGATGCGCGGACATCATCGCCGAGGTGGCGCTGCGCAGCAGCTGTTCCGCGCTCTCCCCCTGATTGAGGTAGTGGGCGATGCCGATGCTGGCGTTGGGCCGCAGCGCCAGGCCTTCCAGCGTCAACGGCGCGTTGATCTCCGCCATGATGCGCCGCGCCAGCTGCATGGCGTGGAACGGCCGCTCGATGCCCTTGGCCAGGATGGCGAATTCGGTATTGCTCAGCTGTGCCAGCACGCCGTTTTCGTCGATGCAGCCGCGCAGCTTCTTCGCCAGCGCCAACAGCAATGCCTCGCGCATCGCCGGGCTCATCACGCCCGACGCTTCATGCAGCGTCTCGATGCCGATCACCAGCAGGTTAAAACGCTCGGGGCGCAGGCTGGAGGCGATATGCTGTTCCAGCAACGCGTTCAGCAAGGCCGGATTCGGCAGTTCGGTCACCGGGTGGCGGGTGCTCAGGCGGCTCATGTCGGCATGCGCCTTGGCCAGCGTCTGTTGATTGCGGTTGTAGTTGCGCACCAGCAGGCCGAGCTCGTCGTCCTGGTGCAGCGCCGGCAGCATCAGCTGGTGATAAGGCGCTTCGTCCTGCGAGATGTTTTCCAGCTCTTTGGCCATCGCGCGCAGCGGATGCACCATCAGCCGGTTCATGCACCAGGTGATGGACACCGACAGGATCAGCGCCAGCAGCAGGTAGGTCGACAGCATGGTCGACAAAATGCTGAGGATAAACTGGTACATGCGGAACGAATCGGCCTGCAGCACCAGGTAGGCCAGCGGCTGCTGGTTGGCCGGCACCCGTTCCAGCGAATAGAGCGGCACGGATATTTGGATAGGCAGCTCAAACAGCCGGGCGATCAGCGTCGGCACCGGCCGCTCTGGCGGGAAATTGGCGTGCAGCGCCTGAAACTCGTTCGGCAAGACGATATCCGCCCGGCTCAGAATGCCGACCGGCAACAGCGTATTCAGCACCTTTTTGGCTTCCGGCACGTCCATGCGCAGCACCGCTTCCGCCAGCGGCTGGCGTACGGAGTGAGCGATATTCTCCAGTTGCTGGGCGTAGTCATCCCTGCGCTGCTGCACAAAATGGAACAACTGAATCACGATAAAGATACAGATCGTGACCAGCGCCACGCCGGACACTGTCGCCATCTGCTTAATCGTTAACGAACGCCTGACCCGCAAACCTGCTCTCCGTAAAATCGGGCTGAAACAAAAAGGGGGCTGACTCTCACCCGCCCCCTCGAACCGGGCTGAGTATACTCGATCATCGGCTGTTTTTATCTGGCTATGCCGCAGGCATAACCAAGAAAATCGCGGGTTTCAGTCTTTTCCTAGAGCGAACAAACACGACCCGGACACAGGGTAACAAAACTCCCCGGTGTCCGACACTCCGAATCTCTCTCCTCCCGGTTACTTGAAGTCGGCATACGGCGTCAGCGGCTGCGGCGGTAAATCGAGGTCCCCCTGCCAGCCGGCCAGGGAATAACGCAGATAAATCAACGCGTGGCTCGGCGTATAGTTCTTCGCCTGCTGAATATCGATGCCCGCGCCGAGCGTCCAGTGCGAACTGAGACGGCGTTCGACGATCGCCCGCAGGGTATAACCGACGCCGCTCGAGGCGCTGCCGTCCTCGACGGCGAACTTATCGGGCAGTGAATCCGGGATCAGGCCTTGCAGCGGATAACGGCGCTGGCTGTCGGTTTTCGAATGCGACAGCGAAACCGAACCGCCCAGCTCCCACGACCAGTTCTCGGTGCGCTGACGATAGTTGACCGGCAGCGACAGCGACAGATATTGCTGCGGGCTGTAATAGCCGCCCTGTCCCAGCGAATAGCCGCTCAAGTCTTTCTGGTAGTGCCACAGCATGGTATTGAGCCCAACGCTCAGGCGGCGATTGTCTTCGTTGATCACCTTGTAGTAATAGCCGGCCATCAACCGCTGCCGCTGGTTGTCCGCCACGTTCTTGCCGGTGAGCTGGTGCGCGCTGAGATCGGCCCACACGCCGTTCGCCTCGCCGCGATCGTAGCTGGCGCTCAGACTGACGCCGGTGGCGCGCACGCCGCCCCAGGTAGTGCCGGTATTCGGATCCTTGGCGCCGCCAAACGCCAGCAACGAGCTGGAGATCGGCCGCCGCGAGGCCGCCAGCGTCCAGCCGATGTGGTTCCAGTCGCCGCTGTAGGCCAGGCCGCCGCTCCAGTCGACCACCTCGAAGCCCATCGGCGTCGTGCCGATATCGGCGGCCCAGCGATCGTTTTTCCAACCGGCCGCCACGCTGGTGCCGGTGGTTTTCTGGTGTTCATCGCCGCGGCACCCTTGCGTGTGGCAGGTGCCGAAGGTTTCGTAGTATTTGCCGCTACCGTCGGTCGAGAAGCGGCCGGCATCCAGCTGCACGGTGTCGGTGCGCAAGAAGGCGCGCCCGTCATACAGCGGCATATCCACCTGCAGCATGGTGTCGTGCGCGTTGAAGTCGGAAATGCCGCCGGTGCCGCTCGAGCGCCAGTAATCGTGATCGAGCGTGACGTTCACGTCTTGCTGCCGATACAGATCCGCGGCGTCGGAACGGATGCCGCGTTTCAGCCAGTCGTCGCTCGGGTTATTGCGCGTCAAATAGGTGTAGCGGTCATTGTCCTGCGGCAGCGTCGGCGTGATGCCGCCGGCCACCATCGCCTGGCGGTAGTCCTGCTGCGCCCGCACCGGCTGCCGCTGCGCCCGTTCCAGACGGGCGGCGTCGCGGTAGATCAGCGCTTTGGTCTGCCCGACGGGTTCTGAGGCCGCCGCCGTTTTCAGCCGACTGAAGAGCGCGTCGGCCTGCTGCGCATCGCCGACTGCGCCCCAGGCATTGGCGACCCGCCGTTGGCTGTTGAGCGAAGCGTCTTGCGGCTGCGGTTCGGTTTTCAGCCGCTGGCGCGCCGCGTCCAGATCCCCCTGCGCCACATAGGCTTCGATCTCGCCCAGCTGCGCATCCGGATTGTTCGGTTCACGGCGTTTCACCCGCTGATAGTTGTCCAGTGCCGCCGCATACTCCCCGCGCGCCAGCGCCCAGTCGGCGAGCAGCAAATCGATGCGCGTGTCCGCCGGCTGCCGGCGCAGATAGGC
Organism: Serratia sp. CY74737; assembly: GCF_052166775.1. NCBI lineage: Bacteria > Pseudomonadati > Pseudomonadota > Gammaproteobacteria > Enterobacterales > Yersiniaceae > Serratia > Serratia sp. CY74737. Next base: position 40,842 of record NZ_JBJNOF010000017.1, on the reverse strand, counting down.
TTCCGCCGCCGGTTCGTCACCGGCCGCCCGCAGCCCTTCGGCATGTGCGATCGTCGCCTGCATTTTCAGCCGCTGCGCCAGTTCGCGCATGTTGTCGTTCCACTGCGCCGCCGGCAGCGTATTGAGCTGCGCCAGCGCCTGACGGTCGCGATCGCTGCCGGAAAGATAGAGCGCATAGGCGTAGGCCAACTGCGGATTGGCGTGCTGGCGCTGCGCCAGCTGCCGGAATAAGGCGTCCGCCTGTTGCGGCTGCCCGGCCTGACGCAGCGCCTGGGCATAGCGATAGGTCAGCCAGACATCGTCGGGCGCCAACGGCTGGGCGCGCCGATAGATTTCCGCCGCCTGCTGCCACTGTTGCTGCTGCGCCAGCGTCTCCGCCTGCTGTTTCAGCCTGTCGAGCCGCAGCCCATCAAGAGTGCTGCGCAGCTTGGCCTGCTGGCTGCGCGGCAGGCCGTCAAGGTAGGCCAGCGCTTTTTCCGGCGACTGGCGCTGATAGATATTCACCAGGCCGCGCAGCGCGCTGCCGTTGCCGGGATCGCGCCGCAGCGCCTGCTGATAAAACCCTTCCGCCGCGGCGTCATCCTTGCTCGCCACCGCCACATCGCCCAGGCCGATAAACGCGTCGCCGTTGCTGTCGTCGAGCTGGCGCGCCTGCTGATATTTCTGCCGTGCCAGCGCGAGATTGCCGGCCTTGAGCGCTTTGTCGCCCTCGTCGATCGCCAGCCAGTAGCCGGTGCTCTTGATCAGGCTCTGCCATTTGCCGCTGCCGTAGCCATTCTTGTCGGCAGCCAGCGCCTGGCGAAACAGCTTCAGCGCCTGCGGGCGGTTGCCTGCGCGCGAGTAGGCCTGGCCGAGCGCGCCCAGCACCTCGGCGTCGTTCGGCGTCGCCGCCAACGCCTTTTGCAACTCAGGAATGGCCGCCCGGCTGCCGCCTTTATCCACCTGCGCCAGGCCGCGCACCCGCGCCTGATAAGCCGGATCGGCCAACAGTTTCTGCTGTCTGGCCAGCTCTTCACGGGCGCTGGTCGCCTGATCGCCGGTGTCGAACACGCCGAGGAAACGGTTGAGCGCCGCTACGCTCTGCGCGCTGACCGGCATCGCTTTGACCTTGTCCAGCCACAGATCGGCGGCATCGCCGCGCCCGGCCGGATCGGCGGCGATCTTCTGCAGCAGTTCATAGGCCTGCGCGTCCTGGTTCTGGCTGAACAGCATGCGCGCCAGCGACATGCGCAGCGCCGCGTTGCCGGAATATTGCTGATCCAGCGCCTGCAGCTGCTTTAACGCCTTCGCCTCCTGTCCCGGCAAGCGCGCCACCAGCCGCCAGTATTCCACCGCCAGATCGAGCGTCGGCGGCTCGCCGTGGAACAGCGCATCGTACTGCGCCTTGGCCTCCGGCAACCGGCCGGCGGTCGCCATCAGGCGCGCCTGCTGCAGCTTTTGCCGGGTTTCCGGCTGGGTCAGCAGCATGTTCATTTGCGCCTGGCGATAAGCGCTGGACTGCGGCGCGAGCGTTTTCAGCTTGTCCAACTGCTGCTGCGCCAGCGCCATGTTGCCCTGCCGCAGCGCCAAACGCATGCGCGCGGCGATCACGTCCGGGTTGTTCGGATCCATCAGTTCGAGCCGGTACAGCGATTGGCGTACCAGATCGTCCTTGTTGCCGGCCTCGCCAATGCGCACCTGCTCCAGCAGCCACTGCTCCGGCGCCACGGCCTCCGCAGCGCGCGCCTGCGGCAGCATCGCCAGACTCAGCGGAATCAAATTCAGCCAGTTTATTTTGAAGTTGTGCATTGGCCGTCCCACGAGGGTTGCAATTCACCCTGACGATTAAAGCGATAACGTTGTTGATCCCACCCCTGGCCGAACAGCGTCAGCGAGGCGCTGAAATAGGCGTCGTCACCCGGCGGGTGTTCGCCGATCCGTTGCCGCTGGGCCGCCAGCGCGTCGGCCTGCGCCGCCAACATCGGCAACATCGCGGCGGAAAAGCCGACCGGGCCGTCGCCGGTGGTTTTGCCGCTGGCGGTATCGGTTTTCTCCGGCGGCACGCCCTGGCTGGCGGTGAGCTGCGCCATCGGCTGGAAGCGTTTGAGCAGCGCCGCCTTGTGTTCATCGTCGTCCGCCAGCATGCCGGCCCACAGATAGACCCGAATGGCATCGTAGCTGCCGACGTTCGGCTTGACGGTGTCCGGCTGCCAGCCGGCGCCGACCCGCCATACCACCCAGTCCGGCGAGAAGCCGTGCGGCGCGGTCTCCAACCACAGCCGCTGATTGATCTCGCGCATCGCGCGCCACGGGCCGTTCAGCGCCGCAAAACGCGTCAACAGCTGCGGCGGCAGGTAGCTGGGGTTCAGCCGCCAGCGATCTTCCGCCACGAACCCGACTTTGCCCGGCAGCAGCATCAGCCCCAGGCCGGGGATGTCGGCCACTTCCTCGCGGCCGATGCGCTGCAACAGCAGCGTCCCCAGGGTTTGATAACGCCGGCTTTTCCACAGGCGGCCGGCTTCGAGCAGGTTATAAGCGATCCACAGATCGGCGTCCGACGCCGAGTTGGCGTCCAGCACCTTCCACTGCTTGTCGTCGCCCTCGCCCCACAGCCAGGCGGGTAAACGGGCGCTGAGATCGCCCGCCGCCAGGTTGTTCTCCGTCCAGGTCAACAGCTGGTCGAAGGTCGGCCGGTCATTGGCCACCAGGGCGAAGAACAGGCCGTAACTCTGCCCCTCCGACGTGGTGATTTTGTTCGGGCTGCTCGGATCGATCACCCGCCCCTGCGGGCTGATGTAGAACTGCTTGTACTGTTGCCAGCCCGGCCATTCGCAGGCCGCCGCCGCGCTGAAAGCGCACAGCAGCAGCATGCCGAGCGACAGGCGTTGCAGCATCGCGTTCACCGCCGTCAATCCCGATCTTCAGGCGCCAGACGCCGCCGGCTGAAGGCCTTCAGGCCGCGCCACAGCATCAACCCCAGGATCACTACCAGCACCACCGCGAGCACCGCCAGTAGGACCGGATGGGTGGAGAGGGCATACCAAAGCCGCTCCCACCAAGGCAGGTGACCGACATAGTAAACATCGCCGACGCGCAGGCTGTTGACCCCCGATTCGCGGATCACCGCCACCGAGCCGAACACCGCGGCGCGCTTGCCGCTGTCCAGCAGGGCATTGTTCAGCAGCTCATAGCCGCGCGGGCTGTCCGCCAACAGCGCCACGATGCTGCGCTGGTCGTTGAACGGCGACTGCACGCCAATGATCGCCGACATCGCCCCCTCGGAACTGACGGTGGTCTTGCTGTCCGGCTTGGCGTCCTCCGCCAGCACTTCCGAGCTGGGCAGCGGCGGTTGGCGCGTCGGCTGTTTCACCCAGCTTTGGGTCGCGTCCACCAGCAGGCTGATTTTCTTGTCGTCGCGCAGCTCCGGCGGAATGGTGCCGACCATCAGGATATCGTCGTCACGATCCTTGGCCTGCGACCAGTCGTCGCTCAGCGTGAAGGCCAGCGCCGGATAGCCGGTTTGCGCGCCGATCACGCCGAGCGCGTTCAGCAGCGCACTGACCTGTGCCGGCTGCGGTTTCTGGTTCACCAACACCAGCGTTTGCGACAGATCTGCCAGGCGGCTGAACGGGAAGCCGGCGTTGGCGAAGGCGCGCAGGTCCGGCATCGCCATAAAATGACGGTAGCCGGAGAAATCGATGGTAGACGCGCCGTCGATCACCGCGTGGTTTGGCGTGAAGGAGTAGGTTTCGCAGCGCCCTTCCGCGCCGCTGGCCAGCAGCGTGGTGTAGTCAAAGTCAAAGCGCAGCTGGTTGGTGGCCCCGAGCCGCAGCGCCGGAATGCTGACGTTCTTGTCGGAGTCGAGCAGCCCCTGCGTCAACGGCAGGCGCAGCAGCTGCGCCCCCTGTTCGTGTTCCGGCACCAGCGAGTAGGCCTGCACGAACTGGTTGTTCAGGCTGACGCTCAGCCGCGAACCGTCCTGAATGCGCGGCGCGGTATAACGGTACTTGAGGTGCATGTCGATGCCGGTGCTGCGGATCAGGAACAGATCCGGCGGCAGGTTCATGGTCAATGAAATCGGGCCGGGCTCGATACCGCTGGTTTGCAGCTGTTCGGCGTATTGCTGCAGTTCGGCGAAGGTCATCGGCCGATCGGTGCGCACCCAGTTCGGCGCGTCGTAAGGCTGACGCGGCGCCAGCTGTTCCACCTTGTCCACCGTCACGTTCTGGCCGCGGAACAGAATGTCGCCCTGCGCGATGCCTTTCACCGCGGTGATCAAATCGTTGTCGTCACGCCCCTGAATCAGCAGCAGTTTGACGTACGGATTGTCCGGGTGGCTGATCATCTCCACCGTCGGGCCGTTGACCGCCGGGTAATCGCGCAGGAAATCCGGGCGCTGCTTATTGGTGGCGAACACCACCGCGTGCTGCGTCGGCAGCGCGTTATACAGCGTTGGGAAGGATTGCCCGCGCCACTGCGCCTTGCTGCCGAACCAGGAAGCCAGAATGCCCGCCGCGCGCTGCTGGGCCAGATCCGGCTGGCCGGCGAACACCATCGGCAGCGTCAGCGGCCGATTATCGCGGCTGTCGAAGAACGGCTCAGGGAAGTGCGACAGCTCGTTTTTCACCGGCAGCGTCTGGAAGCGCAGCTTCAGCGCGCTGGATTTGCTGACGTCGAGCCACAGCGAGGTGCTGGCCGGGTTTTCGCAGATGTTCTGATAATGGCCGACGAACACCAGCCGGACGCGGTTAAAATCGGTGATATAGCGCGGATCGATCGCCATCTGGATGCGATTGGGCTTGCCCAACTGCTCCTTGGCGATCGTGGTCACGCCCATCAGCTCGTCGTTCAGGTAGACCTTGACGTGCGACTCGACCGGGATCAGCGCCGGCGACGGCGTAAATTCCAGGTCGAGCATCGCCTGCGAGACGACCTCATCGCTGCGCACGCCGAATTCGATCTGCCCGTCCGGCCGGGTGCCGCGCAGAACAAAGGTGCCCGGCGGCGGCGCTATCTGCGCGAACGGCAGCGACACGTCGCGCACCGGCGCATTCGGATCCTGCGGCGCGGTCGCCGTATCGGCCGCCGCAGCGATCGGCGGCTGGGCCGCCACGGTCGGCGCGGTGGCGGTTTCGGCCTGCGACAGGGTGCTGATGCCTAAGGCCAGAGCTGTTAACCAGGTTATTTTTCTCGTCATCGTATCATCATCAATGTTGGAGCCTGTTCACCGGGCGAGTGAGCGGGCGGTTGAACTCGCAGCTAACCCACGGTTTCTTGTTGACCCAAGGTCGGATCCCTGCCGACGCCGCGCGGAATAAACGACACTACCCAGGCGGTCAGCGACGTGACCCCGACCAGCAGACCGCGTACCAGCGGCGGCGCGTAGTCCGCCATGCGCACATAGCCGCGGAAGCCCAGCGCCAGCACGTCGCGCAGGCTTTCGATCGGCCGGTCTTCAGGGAACCCGTCCTGCCACAGCGCCCAGGTATCGGCGCGGGCGAAGGTGCACTGAATAAAATCGATGTGTTCGCGGGTGGAAAGACTGACCAGACGCACCCCCACCTTGTTGCCGAAGGCGCGCGTCACCACGCAGGGGAAGCTGTACTCCTGCTGGCCGCGTTTGAGCAGCAGCGAGGCCTTGTCGCCCTCTTTCAACGTGTCCGCCACCCGCATCTCGATGCCCACGCCGCCATCGGAGTAATCGCGCAGCGTGCAGGGGTAGAGGTGGCCGTCGGCACGCGCGATCGCCGCCGGCATGGCGATCTCCACGCGGTGCGCCTGACGCACCTGTTTGGCTTCCACCGCCACCGCCACCGCGCCGCCGAGAATGGTCATGTTGTACAGCACCCACACCAGGCTGATGATCACCGTCATCACCTCGTCCGTCGGGCCATAGGCCAGCCGCCAGGCGCCGAACGCCAGCCCGGCGAGGTTAAGAACCACCAGGAACATGTAAGGCCGGGTGATCACCCAGTCGACGTGCTCCTCCTCCACCAGCCCGCCCTTGGCGGTCACGTTGAATTTGCCCTTGTGCGGATTGAACAGCGCCACCGTCGTCGGCCGCGCGATATACCAGGCCAACACCGTTTCATAGATTTCGCTCCAGAACGAATGGCGGTATTTCCCCTGGATGCGCGAGTTGGTCAGGCTGGCGTGGATCATGTGCGGCAGCACGTAAAGCGCGATCGCCAGCGCCGGCGCGAAGATGATGTAGGCATGCAACAGCAAAAACGCCAGCGGCGCGGTGAGGAAGATCAGCCGCGGGATGCCCGACAGGAAGTGCAGCATGGCGTTGGCGTAGCACAGGCGCTGCGCCAGTTTCAGCCCCTTGCCCAGCAACGGGTTGTCGAGCCGGAAGATCTGCACCATGCCGCGCGCCCAGCGAATGCGCTGGCCGATGTGCGCCGACAGGCTTTCGGTCGCCAGCCCGGCGGCCTGCGGAATGCGGATATAGGCCGAGGTATGCCCACGTCGGTGCAAACGCAGCGAGGTATGGGCGTCTTCGGTGACGGTTTCCACCGCGATGCCGCCGATTTCGTCCAGCGCGCTGCGGCGCAGGATGGCGCAAGAGCCGCAGAAGAAGGTGGCGTCCCACATGTCGTTGCCGTCCTGCACCAGCCCGTAGAACAAAGTGCCCTCGTTGGGCGTCTGACGGAAGCGGCCAAGGTTGCGCTCGAAGGGATCCGGCGAGAAGAAGTGGTGCGGGGTCTGCAGCATCGCCAGCTTTTTGTCTTTGAAGAACCACCCCATGGTCAGCTGCAGGAAGGAGCGCGTCGGGACATGGTCGCAGTCGAAAATCGCCACGAACTCGCCGGTGGCCTGCTTCAGCGCGTTGTTGATGTTGCCGGCCTTGGCGTGTTCGTGAGTCGGCCTGGCGATGTACTTCACTCCCACCTCGGCGGCGAACGCCCGGAACTCGGGGCGATTGCCGTCATCAAGGATATAGATGTTCACTTTCTCTTTCGGCCAGTCGATGCCCAGCGCCGCATAGATGGTGGGCTTCACCACCCCGAGGTCTTCGTTGTAGGTCGGCACCATCAGATCGATGGTCGGCCAGGTGGCGCTGTCTTCGGGCAACGGCACCGGCTGGCGGTTAAGCGGCCAGATAGTCTGGAAATAGCCCAGCACCAACACCACCCAGGCGTAGGTTTCCGCCACCAGCAACAGCAGGCCGCATACCAGGCTGAGCGGATCGTCCCAGTTCAGCGTGGCGGTATAGCGCCACCACAGGTAACGGCAGGAGACGGTCAACGACAGCACGATCAGCATCAACGCAGGCAAGCGCCCCGGCACCCGGCGCACCACCATCGCGATCCCCCACAGCAGCAGAACGAACACGAACTGCGCCGACAGATCGAACGGTTGCGAGATGCACAGCATGGCGAGGATCGCCGCCAGCACGCCGACCAGAATGAACAGCGCGCGCCGCAATCCGCGGTTCATGCGGCCGAGTCGCTCTACCGAGCGCTGTTCCACGCCGGCGTTTTTCAGCCGCTGCGGCAAGCCCTGCAGCCAGTCGGCATAGCGCTGCTGCAGCCGCCGCCAACCGGCGAAATAATCGCGCTGCACCGGCGCGCGGCCGCTGCGGAACAGCAGCAGCCACGCCCCCTGCAGCAAATAGCGCAGCGCATCCGCCGGGCGGGGGCGTTCGGCGGACAGATGCGGGAACCAGTAAGCGCGGCCGGCGCGCACGCGCCGCCAGGCCGGTGACTCCAAACGCAGCAGCATCCACCCCAGCGCCACCAACAGCGTAGTGAAAAAGGCGGTCAGCGCCGACGCCCCGCTGCGGCGATAGGCGCGGTAGCGCGCCTGCACCGCCTGGCGCACCGGCGGCACCAGCAGCAGGCTCAGCACCCGACTCATGGCGCAATGCCCCGTTTGAGGTTGATCAGGCACCAGTTGGCCAGCGTCAGCACTTCATCCGCCGCCAGGCTCTCGGGGCGGTACTCGCCCAGCGGCTGTTTGGCCGCCAGCGCTTCCGCCAACGCTTCATCGCGGTGGATAACCACCGGCAACAGGCCGCTCAGCGTTTGCAGCCACAGCTGATGCAAATCCTGCTGCAGCCGGCTGGCCGAAGAGTAATGGTTAATCAGGAAATGACTTGCGTGCGGCAGCGCCTGCTGATGGAGCCGCACCTGGCAGTTGGCGTCGGGGTTCAACAGCACGAACACGCTGTCGGCCAGTTGCAATGCCTGCTGCGCCAAAACGCCGTCCCCGACCGGGACGTCCAGCAGGATCCAGCGCTGCGGATCGCCGGCCATCAGCTGACGCAAATTATCGCGCCAGCGATCGGGATGCGCCTGACACCGATGTTGCACTTCCAGCCGTTCCGCCGCATTCAGGCGGCCAAACGGTAAAAAGTCGAGGTTTTCGCAATAACGCAGCGCGCCTTCCCGCCAACCGCCGCCGTCCTGTTCCGCGCGTGCCCAGCCGCGCGCCAGTTCGAACGGCGTGTTGAAATGCAGGCGCAGCAGATTGTCCGGCGTAAAGTCTATCGCCAGCACCGACTCGCCAAGCTGGCGCAACGCCCAGGCGAGCGCCGCCGTGACTGACGTCGTCCCCATTCCACCCCGCAACCCTTGCAGCGCGATCGCCGGCATAGATCAGTGGCTCCCCGCGTTTTGCGCCAATTCGGCCAGCAGCGGCCAGCGCGTCATCATTTGCGTTAACCGCTCCTGCCGCGAAATATCGACATAGCTTAATTTTGGTAATGAAAAAGCCTGGCTGAGCGCCTGCAGGTCATCCTGGCTCTCCTCCGGCGCCGCTGCACGAAAATGGCTGGGTGCGTTATTCATTCTTCCGCCTTGGCGAAAATAGGCTATGTTAATTAACTATAGCAACGATACAAAAAGAGACAGGCAATAAGATGATTCTCAACAAATATTATTGAAGAGCATCGGAGATTTGTTATTGCCAGCGTAAAAATGGCTATCTTTAAATATAAACGCCTTTAGTCGGCTTTCAACGAAAGTAGAACACATCCTATGGCGCACTCTTTTTCTCTAGGCATTCGGCAGATTTGGGAAGAGCTGTCGGTGATGCAGGCCCCCGGGCTGTATTGGATCAATATCGACAGGCAAAGCGACGCCGCGCTGTTGTGTCGCCAGGCCATCGCCGCCCAGCCGGCCACCCGCAAGCTCGCCCTGATCTGCAGCGGAGACAAACCCGATCGCCTGCTGGCCGAGCTGGCTGCGCCCGCTTTGCAGAAGCTGCCGCTGTATCAACTACCGGAGAAAAAAGCCGCGCTGGCGCAGTTGAGCGACGATCTGATGCGCGCCCTGCGGCCGCAAAATCGCTTACTTATCCTGCTGGCCCACGCCAGCCTGTGGCAAACCTTCACCACCGAAGAACTGCGCGAATGGACGCGCACCCTCGCCGCCTGGCTGCGGCGGCAGGGGTGTACGCTGTTGATCCTCAGCCACGGCGGCGGCATCAATAAGCTCAAAGGGCAGCTCAGCACACAGCACCGCATCCTGAACGGCCTGTCCAGCCTGCAATGGCAGCAGGACAGCGCGCAATACCTGGTGAACTGGTGGAGCACCGAAAACGGCATCAACGCCAATCAGCTGCTGACGCTGTATGCGGCGGAAGGCGGTTGGCAGGGCGAGGAGGAAAATAGCCAGCCCTCCCCCACCGCCTTGCGCAGCGACGAAGGCCAGTATCTGGCCGAGCGTAGCATCCTGGAAGGCGCGCCGCCGCTGTCCGCCAACTGGCAGCTGTTGGAGAGCAACGACGAACTGGCGCAGCACGGCATGCTGAGACTCTCGGCGACGTTGATTTTCGCGTTGTATCAAAGCGACCAAATCGATCATCTGGCGCACCAAATCCACACCCTGCGCCGCAGCCGCGGCAACGGCCTGAAAATCGCGGTGCGCGAGATGAGCGCCAGCCTGCGCTACAGCGACGAACGGCTGCTGCTGGCCTGCGGCGCCAACCTGATCGTGCCGCACGTCGCGCCGCTGTCGCGTTTTCTGACCATGCTTGAAGGCATCCAGGGGCAGCGTTTCTCACGTCACGTGCCCGCCGACATCGATGCGCTGCTGGCCGGGCTGCGTCCGCTGCAGCTGAAAGGCTACATGCGGCCGGAACCGTTTAGCCAGGCGGTGCTTTCGCTGATGGCCAACACCTTGCTGCCCGAGGACGGCAAAGGCGTGATGCTGGCGTTGCGCCCGGCCACCGGCCTGCGCGCCGAACAGGCGATGACCCTGTGCCACCTGCGGCGTTTCGGCGACGTGATGACCGTGGTGCAGGGGCGCCTGGTGCTGTTCCTCTCCACCTGCCGCATCAACGATCTGAACACCGCGCTGAAGTTCATCTTCCGCCTGCCGGTGGATGAAGCCTTCAGCAACCGGGTGGTGTGGCACCAGGATGTCGATATCATTTCGGAAATCAAACGCATGGCTCAGGGGCGCTGGCAGCTTACCGCCACCGGCGCCGCGGGCGTCGCGCCGCCGCCCCCCGTGGTGACGGCCGCAGAGCCCGCAGAACGCCGCCAGCCGATCGCTTTCACGCTGCCGCTTGGCCCGCAGGAGGAAAAGCATGCTGAACCTTAACGACATCCTGCAACTGATCTTGCTGTGCGCGCTGGTCTTCATTCCGCTGGGCTACGCCTTTCACCGGCGTTTTCCGCATTTGCGTCAATACTGGCAAAACCTGTTGTTATCGCCGCGCTATTTGAAATCCGCCGGTTTATGGGTGCGCACAGGCTCATCCTCCCAGATTAAACGTCATAAGAAGCAGCCATGAATCCAAACACAAATACGCAATCCGATAACGCTCTGTGGCGCTACTGGCGCGGGCTGGGTGGCTGGAACCTCTACTTTCTGGCGAAATTCGCCCTGCTGTGGTTCGGCTACCTGAATTTCCACGCGCTACCGAACCTGGTGTTCATGGCCTATCTGCTGATGCCGATCCCCTCGCCGCGGCTGCACCGCTGGCGCCATTACCTCGCCATCCCGATCGGCATCGCGTTGTTCTACCACGATACCTGGCTGCCGGGCATCAACAGCATTCTCAGCCAGGGCTCTCAGCTGGCCGGCTTCAGCGCCCAGTACCTGCTGGAGCTGGTCAGCCGCTTTATCAACTGGCAGATGGTCGGCGCCGCCTTCGTGTTGCTTATCGCCTACCTGTTCGTCGCCCAGTGGGTGCGCGTTACGGTGTTCACCGTGGCCGCGCTGGTGTGGCTCAATATCGTCAACATCGCCGGGCCGGCGGTCTCACTGCTGCCCGCCAGTTCCACGGCTGCCGCCGGCGGCGCCGGCACGCCGGCCACGGCCGCGCCGACGGCAGGAGATAATGCGCCCGCAGACAGCCTGCCGCCGACCAGCGCCAACCTGACGGCCTATCTGAACCAGTTCTACGAGCGGGAAAAAGGCCGCGCCACCGCGTTCCCGGCCACTTTGCCCGCCGACGCCCAACCGTTCGATCTGTTGGTGATCAACATCTGCTCGCTGGCCTGGGCTGATATGGAGGCGGTCAACCTGCAGAATCATCCGCTGTGGTCGAAGATGGATATCATGTTCGACAGCTTCAATTCGGCCACCGCCTACAGCGGCCCGGCCTCGATACGGTTGCTGCGCGCCAGCTGCGGCCAGCTTTCGCACCATGATTTGTACCAGCCGGTGAACCAGCAGTGTTACCTGTTCGACAACCTGGCGAAGCTCGGCTTCAAGGAACAGCTGATGCTCGATCACTCCGGAGTGTTCGGCAACTACCTGAAAGAGCTGCGTGAACAGGGCGACATGCAGGCGCCGCTGATGTCGCAGGCCGGCGTCGGCAACGAGCTGACGTCGTTCGACGGCGAGCCGATTTATAACGATCTGGAATTGCTGACCCGCTGGCTGGATCAGCAGCAAAAAGCCGGAGACACCCGCACCGCCACCTTCTTCAACGTCATTCCGCTGCACGACGGCAACCGCTTCGTCGGCTCTAACAAGAGCGCCGACTATCAGCCGCGCGCGCAGAAGCTGTTCGATCAGCTGAACACCTTCCTCGATCAGCTGGAAAAATCCGGCCGCAAAGTGGTGGTGGTGATCGTGCCGGAGCACGGCGCGGCGTTGGTGGGTGACAAGATGCAAATGTCCGGCCTGCGCGATATCCCCAGCCCGAACATCACCCATACGCCGGTCGGCATCAAACTGATCGGCATGAAGGCGCCGCATCAGGGCAGCCCGCTGCAGGTCAAAACGCCGAGCAGCTATCTGGCGCTGTCGGAGCTGGTATCACGTCTGGTGGACGGCAAAGTCTTCAGCGAGTCCAGCGTCGACTGGCAGGCGCTGACGCAAGGGCTGCCGCAGACGCCGGTCATCTCCGAAAACGACAACGCCATCGTGATGCAATATCAGGGGAAACCATACATTCGCCTGAACGGCGGCGATTGGGTGCCTTATCCGCAATAAGCGCGGCCTTATCGACCCAAAGCACGCCGACGGCGTGCTTTTTTTATTGAGCAAGTCCGACAAAAGGCGAAGTTAAACGTCTGGCAAAAATATTATTACTCACCACCCGTTAAATTTTTTATTCGCTTATTAATTCATTGCGAAAATTCCTATAAAAATAAGCATTCGTCAGATTTTCGTTAAGCATTCAGTAACGCCCTGAAAAGCGATTCGATTAACAGATTGATTAAATAATAAAAAACGCCGGCGTTAAGCCGGCGTGGGTTTATGCGGTGAAATCCGACGCTTTACGCCCCCGGATGTTCGTCCTGATCGACCGCAAAACAGGCCACCATCTGCTCACCGTACTGCTTCAGCTGCGGCTGCAGCTGTACGCAGGTGCCGAAGGCGCGGCGGCAGCGGGCATTGAATGCGCAGCCCGGCGGCGGGTTCATAGGGCTGGGCAGTTCGCCGGTCAGCTTGATGCGCTCGCGGCGCATATCCGGGTTCAACCGCGGCGTCGCCGAGAGCAGCGCCTGGGTGTACGGATGGCGCGGGTTGTTGAAGATCGCCTCTTTGCTGCCCTTTTCCACGCAGCGGCCCAGGTACATCACCATCACTTCATCGGCGATGTGTTCCACCACCGACAGATCGTGCGAGATGAACACGTAGGACAGCCCCAGCTCCTGCTGTAGATCCATCATCAGGTTCAGCACCTGCGCGCGCACCGACACGTCCAACGCCGACACCGGCTCATCGGCGATCACCACGTCCGGATTCAGCATCAGCCCGCGAGCGATGGCGATACGCTGACGCTGGCCGCCGGAGAACATGTGCGGATAGCGATCGTAATGCTCGGTCTTCAGGCCGACCTTCGCCATCATCTCCAGCGCTTTTTCCCGCCGTTCGGCGGCGCTGAGCGAGGTGTTGATCAACAGCGGCTCCTCGAGGATCTGCCCGACCTTCTTGCGCGGGTTGAGCGATCCGTAAGGATTCTGGAACACGATTTGGATCTTCTGGCGCCGCAATTTCTCGGCGGAAACGTCCGGCTTCAGCAGATCCTGTCCCTGGTAGTACAGCTCGCCGCCGGTCGGCACTTCGATCATCGTCAGCAGGCGGCCGAGCGTGGATTTGCCGCAGCCCGACTCACCGACCACCGCCAGCGTTTTACCGCGCTCCAGAGTGAACGACACGCCGTCCAGCGCCTTGACCAGCCGCTCCGGCGCGAACAGGCCCTTTTTCACCGGGTAATGCTTTTTCAGGTCGATCGCCTGCAGTAAAGGTTGATTCTGGCTCATACGGTCGGCCTCCCCGCATCATCCAGCGGTGTGTGACATTTAACCTGACGGCCGGGAATGCTGCGCAGTTCCGGCTCCTCGTTACGGCAGCGCTCGTTGGCGTACGGACAACGCGGATTGAGCAGGCAGCCGGTCGGGCGATCGTATTTGCCCGGCACCACGCCCGGCAGCGAAGCCAGCCGCGCCTTGTCGGCGGCGAACTCCGGCAGCGCGCGCAGCAGCGCCTGGGTGTACGGGTGGCGCGGCGCGCGGAAAATCTCCGCCGCTTTGCCGGATTCCACCACCTGGCCGGCGTACATCACGATAATGTGATGCGCCGCTTCCGCCACCAGCGCCAGATCGTGGGTGATCAGCAACAGCGCCATGTTCTCGCGCTGCTGCAGATCCAGCAGCAGTTCGATGATCTGCGCCTGGATGGTCACGTCGAGCGCGGTCGTCGGCTCATCGGCGATCAGCAGCTTCGGCCGACAGGCGATAGCCATGGCGATCATCACGCGCTGGCTCATGCCGCCGGAAAGCTGGTGCGGGTACACGTCCAGCCGCGAGGCCGGATCGGGAATCCCCACCTGCGTCAGCAGGTCGATAGCGCGCTGGCGGCGGGTGCGGCGGTTGCCGCCCTGATGCACCTTCAGCGCCTCCATAATCTGATAACCGACGGTGTAGCACGGGTTCAGGCTGGTCATCGGATCCTGGAAGATCATCGCCACTTCGGAGCCCACCAGCTGGCGGCGCTCTTTTTCGGAGATCTTGCGCAAGTCCTGGCCATTGAACTCCAGCTTGTCGGCCATCACTTTGCCGGGAAAATCGATCAGGCCCATGATCGCCAGCGAACTGACGGATTTGCCGGAGCCGGATTCACCGACGATGCCGACCACCTGACCTTGATCCACGCTGTAACTGATGCGGTCTACCGCGCGGAACGGGGTGCCTTCGTCACCGAAGTGCACCGAAAGCTTGTCTACATTCAATAACGCCATCTCTCTCGTCCTCTGTTACTGCTTGAGTTTGGGGTCGAGAGCGTCACGCAAACCGTCCCCCATCAGGTTGAATGCCAGCACCGTCAGCAGGATCGCCAGGCCGGGGAAGGTCACTACCCACCAGGCGCTTTGCGCGAACTGCAACACGTCGGAGAGCATGGTGCCCCACTCCGGCGTCGGCGGTTGCGCGCCCATGCCCAGAAAGCCGAGAGCGGCCATGTCGAGAATGGCGTTCGAGAAACCGAGAGAAGCCTGAACGATCAAGGGCGCCAGGCAGTTAGGCAGAATATTGACGAACATCTGACGCAGCGCGCCGGCGCCCGCCACCCGCGAAGCGGTGACGTAATCGCGGTTCACCTCCGCCAGCACCGCCGCGCGCGTCAGACGCACATAGTGCGGCAAGGCGACGAAGGTGAGCGCCAGCGAGGCGTTGACGATCGACGGTCCGAATACCGCCACCAGCACCAGCGCCAGCAGCAGGCTCGGCAGGGCCAGCATGATGTCGACGACGCGCATGATCACCGCGTCCACCGCGCCGCCGAAGTAGCCGGCCAGCAGGCCGAACACCACGCCCATGACCAGCGACAGCACCACCACCAGACAACCGACCAGCAGCGACAGGCGCGCGCCGTACATCAGGCGCGACAGCACGTCGCGGCCCACGTCGTCGGTGCCCAGGATGTATTGCCAACTGCCGCCCTCCTGCCACACCGGCGGCTTAAGCAGCGCGTCGCGGAACTGGTCCGCCGGCGCATGCGGCGCCAGCACCCCGGCGCCGAGCGCGATCACCAGCATCAAAACGATATACACCAGGCCGACCACGGCCCCTTTATTGCGCTTGAAATAGTGCCAGAACTCCTGAAACGGGGTCATAGGCTTCGGCGCACCTTTAACTGCAGACTCAGTGATTTGAGACATGAGAGCGCCCCTTATTTCTTGTGGCGAATACGCGGGTTGACCACGCCGTAGAGCACGTCTACCAGCAGGTTAACCAGAATGATCATACAGGCGACCAGCAACACCCCGCCCTGCACTACCGGGTAATCACGGCGCTGCAGCGCGTCGATCAGCCAGCGGCCCAGACCCGGCCAGGAGAAGATGGTTTCGGTCAGAATGGCGCCGGCCAGCATAGTGCCGACCTGCAGCCCGATCACCGTCACCACCGGTAGCAGCGCGTTGCGCAGCGCGTGAACGACGATCACCCGCATGCGGCTCACGCCCTTGGCGCGCGCGGTGCGGATATAATCTTCGCCCAACACCTCCAGCATCGAGGAGCGGGTCATGCGCACGATCACCGCCAGCGGGATGGTGCCCAGCACGATGGCCGGCAGGATCATGTGCATCACCGCATCGATAAAGTCGCCCGGTTCGCCCCAGATCAGGGTGTCTATCAGCATGAAGCCGGTCAGCGGGTGGCTGTCGTCGAGGAATACCGTGTCGCTGATGCGCCCCGACACCGGCGTCAGGTTAAGCTGCACCGACACCAGCATGATCAGCATCATGCCCCACCAGAAAATCGGCATCGAATAGCCGGTCAGCGAGATGCCCACCGCGGTATGGTCGAAGACCGAGCCGCGTTTGACCGCCGCCAGCACCCCGACCGGGATGCCCACCAGCACCGCGAAGATCATCGCGCACAGGCCCAGCTCCAGCGTGGCCTGAAAACGCGGAACGAACTCGCTCCAGACGGAGATGCGGCTTTTGAGTGAGGTGCCCAGATCGCCGTGCAGCACGTTGGACACATAGGAGAAATATTGTTGATAGAGCGGCTTGTCCAGCCCCATTTCCGCCATCAGCTGCGCGTGGCGCTCGGCGGAGATACCGCGTTCCCCGGCCATGATGGTCACCGGGTCGCCGGGGATCATATGGACGAATGCAAAAGTCAGCAATGTAATGCCGATAAACGTTGGGATAACTAACCCCAAACGTCGGAGTATGAACTGCAACATATCCCGAACTCTCTGTATCAATGCCCGGCAGCTCATCGTCCGCCAGGCTTATTAACGCTCACATGCCTTTGAACGATCCAACGGCCATACGCCGGAGACTGGTCAGCAGAGGCGCAAACCTGTTGCGCCCCTGCAAGTCCATTCGTGCATCTCCGGTTTAGGTCGGAATCAGTCTACAGAGACATTCTCGAAGTGATGCTTGCCGAGCGGATCCACGACGTAGCCCTTCACTTCCTTACGCACAGGCTCATACACGGTGGAGTGCGCGACGATCAGCGCCGGAGCCTGATCGTGCATCACCACCTGCGCCTGCTTGTACAGTTCGATGCGTTTGTCGTGGTTGGACTCGGCGCGCGCCGGTTGAATCAGATCTTCAAACGGCTTGTAGCACCAGCGGGAGTAGTTGGAGCCGTCTTTCGCCGCCGCGCAGCTGAACAGCGTGGCGAAGAAGTTGTCCGGATCCCCGTTGTCGCCGGTCCAGCCCATCATCACCGTCTGGTGCTCGCCCGCTTTGGCGCGCTTGAGGTATTCACCCCACTCATAGGTCACGATTTTGGCTTTCACGCCGATCTTGGCCCAGTCGGCCTGGATCATTTCCGCCATGCGGCGCGCGTTCGGGTTGTAAGGACGCTGTACCGGCATCGCCCACAGGTCGATGCTGAAACCATCGGCCATGCCCGCTTCTTTCAGCAGTTCTTTCGCCTTGGCCGGATCGTAAGCGTAATCCTGCACCGCGTCGTTATAGCCCCACATGGTCGGCGGGATCAGGTTCTTGGCCGCCTGGCCCGCGCCCTGATAAACCGCGTCGATGATCGCCTGCTTGTTGACCGCCATGGTCAACGCCTGACGCACCTTCACGTTATCCAGCGGTTTTTTCTCGGTGTTGAACGACAGGTAACCCACGTTCAGCCCCGGCTGCTCCATCAGGTTGATGGATTTGTCCTGCTTCATGCGGGCGATATCGGCCGGGTTCGGGAACGGCATCACCTGGCATTCGTTTTTCTGCAGCTTGGCGTAACGGACGGAAGCGTCAGGCGTGATGGAGAACACCAGGCGATCGATCTTCGGCTTGGTGCCCCAGAAACCGTCGAACGCCTTGTACAGGATTTTGGAGTCTTTCTGGTACTGCAGCAGCTGGAACGGGCCGGTGCCGATCGGGTTCAGGTCGACTTTTTCCGGCGTACCGGCTTTCATCATGACGTCAGCGTATTCGGCGGACAGGATGGACGCGAAGTCCATGCCCAGGTCAGCCAGGAACGGCGCCTCCGGGCGGTTCAGCACGAAACGCACGGTGTTGTCGTCTACTTTTTCGATCTTGGCGATCAGCTTCGGCATGTCCATGCCTTCAAAGTATTCGTAACTGCCGCCGGACACTTTGTGGTAGGCGTTATTGGCATCCAACTGGCGTTCGAAGGAGAACACCACGTCGTCGGCGTTGAAGTCGCGCGTCGGTTTGAAATCTTTGCTGCTCTGCCACTTCACGCCTTTGCGCAGGTGGAAGGTATAGGTTTTGCCGTCTTCGCTGACGTCCCACTTCTCAGCCAGGCCCGGCTGCAGTTCGGTGGTGCCGACTTTGAATTCGACCAGGCGGTTGTAGATCGGTACCGAACTGGCGTCGTAGGTGGTGCCGGAGGTGAACAGCTGCGGGTTGAACCCTTCCGGGGAACCTTCAGAACAGTAAACCAACGTCTTGGCCTGTACGCTGGCCGCCACGGTCAGCGCGATCAGCCCAATGCCGAATTTCAGAACCCCCGATTTACCCAAGGAACGTGTCATCGTTAGTGCTCCATTGTGTGATGTGATGTGTGTAATTGCCGCCAGACCTGTATTTTTTATTGCGTGGCCTGTGCGGTCAGCGCCCGAAGGCAGAAGGCGTACGATGAGAGGATGCCGGATGGAACGCATCGCGACGGGGACGTCTGAGCGCGTGGAATTCACTCAAACAACTCTCGCTCTTACCCCTGAGGCTATCAAGTTGCCAACTGTTTGAGGTGTCGTCAATATAACCAGTGGGGATTTACGCAGACTGTGAGAAACAGCAAACAAACATAAAAAAAACCTTTTGTTAACAGTTCCAGCATGAAAATTTATGCTAAGCGGTCATTTTTAGCGCATTGGTCTGACCCTGATAAATTTACTGGTTTTAAACTCCGCTAAAAAACCCCAAAACTTTGTTGCTGAACGATGAATATCTGAACGGTTATTTTTGTGATCGCCGTTAAAGACAGAAGGAAATGCTGAAGGATTACCCAAAAGGGTGAGTCCGATGAGCGTATTTTTCGCCGGGCAGGCCCACAATCTGTGCGGCGTAAAAAAACTTTCGGCGGCGAAAAAGCCGGGGGCGAAAGGATATCCCCCGGCAACGCACTGCAACCGATTATTGAACGCCGGCGCTGTTGCCCAGGCTGGCGTTCATGCTGTTGAGAATATCGCCGTTGTCCGCGTCGATCTCCCAGGAGAACAGGCCGCCCAGCTGCTTATCCAACACGTACTTGCCTTTGGCCTGCACCGAGCGGGCATCGTCAAAGGTGATCAGATCGCCGGTGGAAGGTTTGAACACATAAGGCGCTTCCGCCGTGGCGTCGTAGGTGTACTGCCACTCGCCGCTCATGAACTGGCTGGCGATCTGGCGGTAGTCCACGATGCCGTTCTCCCAGGTGCCTTTGACCGGCCCGGTGGCGGTGCCGGTGAACGGAATGTTGTTCTGGTAGCCGTTCACCCCGGTCCAACCACGGCCATACATGGCGGTGCCGACCACGATCTTGCCCGGCTTGACGCCCTGCGCCAGCAGCGCATTCACGCCGTTTACCGTGGTGTAGGCGGTGTCCGGTTTCCAGGCCGGCGCATTCAGCGCGGTCTGATGCCCCAGGTTTTTCAGATCGAAGGCGCCGTAGAAGTCGTAGCTCATCAGGAAGATGTGATCCATCGAGTTCTGCGCGACGTTGTATGCCACCTTGTCGATCTTGTCCTTGCCGGCGCTGATGGCGGAGGTCAGCTCATACTTGCGGCCGGTTTCCGCCGACAGCTGATCCAGCATCGCCCGCAGTTCTTTCATCAGCAGCACATAAGTTTCCCCGTCCTGAGGGCTGCCCAGATTCGGGTTGGCGCCTTTGCCGCCCGGGAATTCCCAGTCGATATCCACGCCGTCGAAGAACTTCCAGGTCTGCAGGAACTCTTTCACCGAGCCGACGAAGCGATCGCGCTTCACCTTGTCGCCCATGAAGAAGAACGGGTCGGACAGCGTCCAGCCGCCGATCGACGGCAGGATTTTCAGATCGGGACGCGCCTGCTTCAGCGCCATCAGCTGGCCAAAGTTGCCCTTGTAGGGGTCATCCCAGGCGGTGACGCCCTTCTGCGCTTTTTGCAGCGCGGCGAACGGATCGTGGATGGAGACTTTGAAATCCTCGCGGCCCTGGCAGGAGCGCTGCAGCGCCTGGAAGCTGCCTTCGATCTCTTTCAGGCTGTCGTTGATGCCGTTGCCGCCGCAGATCGGGATAAAGCCGTACAGCAGGTGAGTCAGGTTCTGCGCCGGGATCTTATCGACGGTGAAATTGCGCCCGTAAACGCCCCACTCGACGAAATAAGAACCGACGACTTTGCCGGAATTCTGTTTATACGGTTTGTTCTTTTCCAGCAGCGGCTCTTTCAACGGCGCCAAATGGCTGCCGTCGGTGTCGGCCACCACAATTTCAGTGGCGTCGCTGGCGGTGCAGCCGTCGGCATTGCACAATGCCACCTGCATTTGATAACGGCCGCCTTTATTGACTTTAAAATTCGCCGTACCGGAAGATCCGGTTGAAGGGCCGCTCCACGCCTCTTTGCCATTTAATAAAATCTTGGCCGTCGTGCCCGTGTCGCCATTCCATAAATTCCAAGAGACGGAAACATCGGCGGCATTTTTTACCTTCACCAAATTATTATAAGCGGTGGCCGCCTGATCGACTTCGACGATAGCGAACTTGGTGTTGCCCCAGGCGATAGTCGGCTTGCCCGGCGCGGCGGCCTGCGCCGTGGAACACAGCGTGCTGCCGATCAACAGCGCCAACAGCGGTTTATTAAATTTGCGCATAACTGATTCCTTTATTCCGAGAGGATAAACATAAAAGAGTTAATCGTCGCTACGCATTGCCGAAGCGAAAAAATTCCGCAATAATCCACGAAGATTAAAGTCAACAAATAAAAACAGCGTTTTTACACGTAACGGAAAAAAATCATTCCCGCCGCGTACATTCAGACTATAAATAAAAAAGGCGTGAAAACAAGAGCGCTATCAACTGGGTTTTATTCAGCAAGCGTGAATTTATTTAAATATGAGAAAAAGAACCTAACTGGAATAAGGATTTTGAATTAATTAAGCGTAAAGGATAAATATATTTCACGAGGCCGGCGGATTGACACGTGCCATAAAGCGAAGCCGGTCGTATCGCAGGAGGTACTCATCCTCATAAACTGCAGGCGAAAAAAAACCTGCTTTAAAAGCAGGTTTTTCGAATGGTGGTCGGCGAGAGAGGATTACGCGCATCGTTGATGCGCGCCCTGCGGGCCGTTGCTAAAGCAACGTTGTCTCGCTTCGCGAGGCTCGAACCTCCTGCGGAGGTGCTCATCCTCATAAACTGCAGGCGAAAAAAAACCTGCTTTAAAAGCAGGTTTTTCGAATGGTGGTCGGCGAGAGAGGATTCGAACCTCCGACCCACTGGTCCCAAACCAGTTGCGCTACCAAGCTGCGCTACTCGCCGATGCGGGGCGCATCTTACTGCTGGCGGTTATAGGCGTCAATCACTTTTTTCCCCCTGCATTTCAAGTGGTGATAAAAGCGCCATAATGCGCTGCGCCGGGGGTTGCGCAGCGCATTTTACTCAGGCTTTGGCGGTTTTCAGCACCGGCGTCTGCGCACGCAGGAACGGCAGCAGGAACAGCGCCGACAGGCAGGCGGCGATGGAAATCACCACAAAGAAACCGTTCCAGTGCCAGATTTCCATCACCCGCGCGATCGGGTAGCCGGACAGCGCCGCGCCCAGGTAGGCGAACAGGCCGACGAAACCGGTCGCCGCGCCCGCCGCATCTTTATGCGAGCACTCCGCCGCCGCCATGCCGATCAGCATCTGCGGGCCGAAGATGAAGAAGCCGATGGCGAAGAAGCAGCAGGCCTGCAGCAGGTAGGTGACGCCCGGCATCAGCCACAGCGCCGCCACCGACAGGAAGATGCCGATGGCGAAGATCAGGTTCATCGGGCCGCGGTTGCCGCGGAACAGCTTGTCGGAACCCCAACCGGCCACCAGCGAACCGATAAAGCCGCCCACTTCAAACAGCGAAATGGCCGAGTTGGCAGTCATCAGCGAATAGCCCTTTTCCTGCGTCAGGTAGAGGTTGCCCCAGTCGTTGATCGCGGTGCGCACGATGTACACCAGCACGTAAGAGACCGCCAGCAGCCAGATGTACTTGTTGGTCAACACGTAGCGCTTGATGATCTCGCGGTTGCTCAGCCCCTGGCCTTCCGATTCCTGCACCAGTTCCATGGCGTCGTTGCGCCATTTGCCGACGCTCGGCAGCCCCAGGGTGGAGGGCTTGTCGCGCAGGCGCCAGCACATCAGCAGGCCGAGCACCACGCCGATGATGCCGGGAATGATCATGCCGTAACGCCAGCTGAAGTGCAGCGAGATAAAGCCCACCAGCAGCGGGATCAGCGCGCCGCCGACGTTGTGCGAAGTGTTCCAAATCGCCCACCAGCTGCCGCGCTCGGAGCGCGAATACCAACTGGTGAGGATTTTGGAGCACGGCGGCCAGCCCCAACCCTGGAAGAAGGCATTGAGGATCCACAGCGTGCCGAGCATCAGCAGCGACGAACTGAGGCCGAAGAAGATATTCAGCACCCCGGTCATGATCAGGCCCAGCCCCATAAAGTAACGCGGGTTGGAACGATCGCTGATCATGCCGGAAATGAATTTCGAGCAGCCGTAGGTGATGTAGAACAGCGTGCCGAGGATGCCGACGTCAGACATCGTCAGGCCCAGATCGCTCAGCATCGCCGGCATGATGAAGTTGAAGCTTTTGCGCGTGAAGTAAAACGCGGCGTAGCCGATGTACATGGTGCACATCAGCTGGATGCGCCAGTATTTATAGCTGGCGTCGATCTGCCGTTGATCGGTGACCTGCGGCGCATCCGGGCGGCTTTTAAGGAAAGACCACATGTGGAACCTCAGAGGATTGAATAAAGTGCCGCTATGATGCTCCCCGCGCGCGCGGGAGGCTTACGCCAGATTCCCGACGCGGTTAGGAGTTTTTCCTAGTTTTGCGCTTGCGCCGGTGAAACTGTGGGCAAGATCACACTCAAACAGGCGCCCCGCTCAGAGGTGAGCCGCAGGCTGCCGCCGAGGGCGCTGATGCGCTCCTGCATGCCGCGCAGGCCGTACCCCGGCTGATGGTGGTCCGCATCGAAGCCCACGCCGTTATCGCGGATGGTCAGGGCAATCTTCGGCGCGGCGCCTTTGCGCGGCTGCAGACGCGCATCCAATTCCAGGCGGCTGGCGCCGGCGTGGCGGCACACATTGGTCACCCCTTCCTGACACACCCGGTACAGCGTGATTTTCAGCGTTTCATCCAGCAGCTCGTCCGGCACCTGCCACTGCATGCTGCTCACCAGCGAGGCGTCCTGCGGCAGCGACTCCCGCAGCATCGCCGCCACCGCCGCCGACAGCGGCAGGTTGTTCAGCGCCGCCGGCCACAGCTGGGTCAGCACATCGTGCACCCCATCGTAGACCCGCAGCGCTAACGCATCGATGGTGTCGGCGCAGCCGATCACCGCCGGCTCCGGCGCCAGGCGTTTGACGATGCTGGCCTGGGTGCGGATCACGGTGATAGTCTGCCCCACTTCATCGTGCAGCTCGCGCGCCACCTCGCGCCGGGTTTGTTCCTCCGCCGTCACCAGCGCCCGGGCCAGCTGCCGGTTCTCCGCCAGCCGCAGCCGCAGCTGCTGATTCAGTTCGCGCTGGCGCTGAATACCGGCGCCCAGCAGCAGCCCGGTCAGGCTTTGGGCCAGCAGCGACAACAGCAAGTCGCGGTGCGACTCGGGCTGCGGCGGCTCGTTGACCATCAACGCCACGCCGTTGAGCAGCGTCGCCAACAGCGCGCCCTGCCAGCCATAACGGTAAGACATGAACACGATCGGGATCGCCAGGCAGAAAGGCGCAAAGCGGCGCAGCTCGGCGGCGTTAACCTGCTGCTGCAGCCAGATGCTGAATGCAAACAGCAGCAGATAGCTGGCCAGATGGCCCAGGCGCAGCTCCACCGGCTTGTGGATCAGCCCCGGCTCCAGCGGCACCCAGATTTGGCGCGCCAGATAGTGCCACAACAGCAGGCAGGTCGGCGCGATGGTGAAACCGCCGGTCAGGCCGAGCAGCAGCGCGCGGGCGCCTTCGCCGCTCACCAGCTGCCACACAAGCGCCTGCAGCAAAGCGGCGGCGGCCACCACCGCGCCCTGCAACAGCGGCCACCGCCATTCGCTGTCGCTCTGCTGATGGCGCAACAGCCACGGCGAGGCCAGCAGGCTGAGCAGCACCGTCAGCACCAGCACCGCCACCGACGCCCACAGCGCCGGGCCGTAGCCGTACTGGTCCGCCAGCAGCGCCATCAGCAGCAGGTCGGCCAGCAGGATCCCCGGCCAGAAACGGTACGGGCTCTGCAGCAAAATGCCCATGCGCAGGCCGAACGGGAACAGCAACAGCGCCTGCCAGGGCGGGTCGATCAGCGCGGTGCCGATGCCCCACAGGCAAAATGCGCTGGCGGCATAAATGAAGAACAGCGCCAGCTGGGTGATCAGACGCTGCGTCACAGGTTCAGCATCCGTCTGGCCAGCTCAACGTTATTGGTGATGCCCAGCTTGGCGAACAGGTTGGCACGATGCACATGCACCGTCTTCGGCGACAGCCCCAGCGCGGCGGCGATCTCGCGCACCTCCTGGCCCTGCGCCAGCAATAGCGCGATCTCGCGCTCGCGGCGGGTCAATGGATCCACCTTCACCCGCGCCAGCTGCTGGGCGATTTCCGGCATCAGATAGACGCCGCCGCCGGCGACGGTGCGCACGGCGGTGATCAGATCTTCCGGCTTGCAGCGCTTGGAGAGAAAGCCGCTGGCGCCGCGTTCCAGCGCCATTTCCACCAGCGCCGGATTATCGTGCATCGACAGCATCACCACGCGGATGCCGGAGGGAATGTCCGCCAGCAGATCCAACCCGCTGCCGTCGGGCATCGAAATGTCGCAAATGCAGATTTCCGCCTCCAGCCCCGGCAGGCCGGCACGCGCCTGCGCCGCGCTGCTGAACTCGCCCACCACCTGAATATCGGCCTCCAGCGACAGCAGCTGCACAAAGCCCGAACGCACAATGTCATGATCGTCGATAAACGCCACGCGCAGGGTCATGGAAATCTCCGGTTAGAAGGGGAAGTGCGCAAGTATACCGTATGCACACACCGGAATAATTGATGAAGAGAATGTATTGGCGGAAATTACCGGGTGCGCAAGGCACCCGGCGGGAGGGATTACAGGCTGGCAGGCGCCGTTTTATTCTGCGGGAGATGGCACCAGTTGTTTTTATCCACGATGCCGCCGTTCGGCGAGGTGTAGCCGAGGCAACCGAGGACGGTGTCGAACAGCTCGACGTGGCGATGCGTTCTGCCGATGCGCTGCTGCGCCTGCAGTTGCTCAAAGGCGCTGAGGTGCTGCGGGTTCTCGAGGAACTTGTCCGACGCCCACACCATCATCGGCACGCGGAATTGCTCCGGCGGCGCCATTTCGCGCGGCGTACCGTGCAGGTGCGTGTTCTCGCCGATCGACTCGCCGTGATCGGCGGCATAGAACACGATGGCCTTCTTGTCCCGCACCTGGTCGATCACATTACTGATAAAGCTGTCGGTATACAGCACCGTATTGTCGAAGGCGTTGATCAGCTGCGCCTTGGTGCAGGAGTCATCCACCCCCATGCACTCCGGCTGATAGCGCGCATAGCTGCGCGGATAACGCTGCGAGTACAGGTAGTGCGAGCCTTTGGTATGCAGGATCACCAGGTGTTTGCCCTTCGGATAACGCGCCAGCGACTCCTTCATTTCGTCCACCAGCAGCATATCGTCGACCGCCTTGCCGTCGTTGCGCTTCTCGGACGCGATCATCTCGCGGAACGAATAGTTGTTCACCTCGGTGTTGTTGTAGAACCACACCTCACTCTGCATGGCGAACAGCTCGGAAGAGAAGCCCAGTTCCTTCATCACCGCGAACACGTTTTGCTCTTTCAGCGTGCGTTGCGGGTTGTCCTCGGTGCCGCCTTCGCGCACGAACATGCAGCGCAGCGACAGCTTGGTGGCGGTGTCGCACGACTCGCCGCGGAACGCCACCAGATTCTTCTCTTTCGACAGGCGCGGCGTAGTATCGCGCTCGTAGCCCAGCATGCCCATGTGATCCCAGCGCGTGGTCTCGCCGATGATGAACACCACGTAGGTATCGTCGATGTCCGCCGGCGGCACATAGGTAAAGTGTTTGCCCGGATCGAACAGCGTGCTCTGATCCTGACTTTCGTCATAGCGGGTATAGGCGAACAGCCCCAGCGCCGACAGCCAGTTAGACGGCAGGTACGAGTGCGCCACCACGCCGCCGTAGCTCGGCAGATCGACGTTGGCGAGCTTCTCCTGCACGCTTTGCTCGTCGTCCAGCATGCGCAGCGGCAGCCAGACCAACGCTACCACCGCCAACAACACCAGCAGCGGTTTGATGCGGTGACCGGGGGTTTTCAGCTGTTCGATCAGGGTGAAGCGCAGGCTGTTTTTCCAGATCAGCAGCAGCGGCAAGGCGCTGAGCGCCACCATCCACAGCACGAAATGCAGGCCGACCACCTCTTTCGACAGATCGATATCGGTGGTCATCACCGACACCACGATGCCGTAGCCGATCACCACGTTGAAAAACGTCATGTAGTAGCTGGCGGCAACCGAAATCAGCACCAGCAGCGAGGCGACGATGCGATAAAACAGCCGGCCGCCGAGCGACACCAGCCGCATGATGAAGAACGTGAACAGGACGATAGCGATGACTTCCGTCACCGCCGAAATAAGCTTAATTCCCTGAATGCCGTGCGCCAGTGAATCAAAACGGCGATAAAAAACGGACAGGTTTAGAAAGATGCCGATATAGATCGCTAACAATAACGATAAATTCTGCTGTGATAGCGATTTAACTTTGTTCATGTAACGCGGTGGCTCCGGGGACGGTGTAGCGGTTCTGACTCAGTCAGACACTGATTGCGGCTTCTGGTTCAGCCAACCGGCAATAAGCGTTATTTTGCGAGTAATAATCAAGAGAATTCTCACAAAACGGGCAAAATTTACCGCTTTTTTGAGCACTTTTCAGACGGGATATCAAAGAAAATGGAGGGATAAACCCTCCATTTTTTCCATGGTGTGGGCAAAAAACTTACTTAACGTTCAGCGTGACGTCGATATTGCCGCGGGTGGCGTTGGAATACGGGCACACCACGTGCGCCTTTTTCACCAGATCTTCCGCCACGCTGCGCTCGATGCCCGGCAGCGAAATATCCAGCTGCACTTCGATGCCGAAGCCGTTCGGGATTTCACCGATGCCGACGGTGCCGTCGATCTTCGCTTCGGCCGGGATTTTGACCTTTTCTTTCGCCGCGACAAACTTCAACGCGCCGAGGAAACAGGCCGAGTAACCGGCGGCGAACAGCTGCTCGGGGTTGGTGACTTCGCCGCCGGCGCCGCCCATCTCTTTCGGTACGCCCAGTTTCACGTCCAACACGCCGTCGGAGGAGGTCGCACGGCCGTCGCGGCCGCCGGTTGCGGTGGCGTGAGCGCGGTAAACCACTTTCTCAATAGACATCGTTCATTCCTTCTTGCTGGTTGGCGAGATGACAACAGCCCCCGCGAGGGGTAGCCGGTCACACATATATATCTTTTACGATTAAATCGTACACTACTTATTTTTGACGCTTATTAATCAGTGTAGACCACCCCTGCCGTTCTTGCGTCCGGCGTCGGTGGGTCAAATCTGATCGATCAGGCTGCCGCGCAGCTTTTCCAGCTGCTGTTTGAGCGAGACGATCTCGTCCAGGCTGCAGTCGGTGGCGCACATCACCGCCTCGGGCACCGACTGCGCCCGTTCACGCAGCGAGCGGCCGGCGTCGGTGAGCGCGATGATCACCTGGCGCTCGTCGGTAGTGGCGCGATAGCGCACCAGCAAACCGGCGGTTTCCAGCCGTTTCAGCAGCGGCGTCAGCGTGGCGGAATCGAGGAACAGCCGCTCGCCGATATCCGATACCGTCACCCGATCGCGTTCCCACAGCACCATCATCACCAGATACTGCGGGTAGGTGAGCTCGAGCTGATTCAACAGCTTGCGGTAGACTTTGTGCAGCGCCAGGTTGGCGGAGTACAGCGCGAAACAGAGCTGCTGATCGAGCAGCAGCAGGTTCTTCGCGTTGGGTTGTTCGGTATCGGTGCTTTTCATGTGAGTGAATATAGATAGTGCACGATGTAATCGCAAGCTATTTCTTGTGAGGTATGCTACATTTTTTTCATGCAGAGGATGCCTGGAGGGAAAGGAAATGACGAATACGCTTGCAGAACGCGCGCGCCGCTACGCCACCAAGGCGCATGCGGCCATCGATCAGCGCCGCAAATACACCAACGATCCGTACATCGTCCACCCGCAGGCGGTCATGGAGCTGGTACGCAGCGTGCCGCACACCGAAGAGATGCTGGCGGCCGCCTGGCTGCATGACACGGTAGAAGACACGCCTACCACCCTCGGCGATATCGAAAGCCACTTTGGGCCACAGGTAGCGGAGCTGGTGCGGATGTTAACCAACGTCAGCCACGCCGAGGACGGCAACCGCTTCGAGCGTAAAAACCGCGATCGGCGCCACAGCGCCGGCGCATCGCCGCAGGCCAAAACCATCAAACTGGCGGATCTGATCGACAACACCCGCTCGCTGCTGGACTACGACAGCCACTTCGCCCAAACCTATCTGATCGAGAAACAGCGCCTGCTGGAAGTGCTGACCGAAGGCGACCCGACGCTGTGGCGCCAGGCCAGCCATATCGTCGAACAGGGGCTGCTCAGATTACAGCAGCCGCCGCACAACGTGCCGGCCAGCTGGTTTGAGCACGCCCGCCGGCGCTACCGCGAGAACGACGCGGCCTGATCAGAAGGTCACCACCGTTTTCAACGCCGTCACCCAGGCGTCCTGCGTCTCGCTGACGCCCGCCGGATGATGCCAGTATTGCAGGCCCGGCTGCAGCTGCAGCCACGGCGTGACGTTAACGCGGTAGTACAGCTCCGCCGTCACCGAGTGGCCCGGCACCGGCCGATAGTTCGGATCGTGATAATCGCTGATGCCGCTCATCTCGTTGAGGTAACGCTGATTGTCTTTATAGCGGTCGCTCAGTTTCACCACCGAAACGCCCAGCCCCAGCCAGTCGTCCGGCCGCGCATCGAACAGCCCGCGATAGCGGATGCCGGTCGAAGTGGACCAGTGCAGGTAGTTGCTGCGCTGATCCCCCAGCCCCAGGCTGTAGAACACGCTCAGGCCACGGTTGACGTCATCCGCATGGCGCGTCACCTGCTGGTTGAAACCGGTATACAGGAACCAGGTGCGATCGTGGCTGCGATAGCTCTGCGGATCGCTGGCGCCCGGCTCGCCGGATACCCCTTCATAAAGATCGCGCTGGCGCGCATTGGTAAACAACACGCCCAGGTTATACACCCCCGGCAGCTGGTTGACGGCGTGGGTTTTCAGCTCCACCTCCATCGGCAGCAGGAAGCCTTTGCTGCCCTTGGTGGATCCGCTCCAGGCGTGACTGCGGCTGGGGGCGCTCGGGTTCTGCTCCATCACGCCGCCCTTGAGCGTCAGGCCGTCGGTCAGCTTGTATTGCAGCGTGGTGCCCCAGTAATGCACGTTCCAGTTGTACCAGGTCAACGAGTTGGCGGACTTGCCGCCGCACAGCGTCAGCGTCTGAAAATCGCAGGGGATGATCTGATCGAAATCCTGCACCTTGTTCATCATGCCGATACGCCATTGCAGCCGGCTGTCGAGGAAGGAACGGCTGAAGGTCAACCAGCCCAGCCGGGTGATCGACTGCCCGCCAAAGCTCTCCTGCGACAGATCGGTCAGGCCGACGCGCGGATCCTGCAGCCGATCGCGGGTCAGGTTGTTGTCATGGTTGCGGTTGACGATATTGCCTTCGATCGCCGCATCCGGAATGCCGGTCAGCGCCTGCAGATCCTGGCTGAAGGTCAGCGAAAATTGGTCGATGTACGACGCCTGTTTATCGTGGTTGTAACCGCCGCCGGCGTTATACGACAGCTGGCTGAGGTAGCCGAGATTATAGTGGAAACCGTGATCCTCCAGGATCGGTCTGATCCCCAGCATATCCCCCAACAGCCCAGGCTGCGGCGGTTCAAAGCCGAGCGCCACCCCTTCCCATTTGGCGGTGGGGGCTTCAACGTCCTTGCCGGTTTGCAGCGTTTCCGCCTGCGCCTGGCTACAGAGCAGCGCCAGCGCCGCCAGGATCATGGAACGAGGTAATAAGCTTTTCATCATTATTATATTTCTCCGCATAACGGCTGACTGCGGGCAACAGCATTCCCTGGGAGAGAATTTCCCATCATGAACAGCAGCGAATAAGGTTAGTTAACGCCCGGCGTTTGCCGCCGGGCTGAAGGGTTAGCTCCGGTCTTTCAGGCTGGCGCCGTTGCTGTGGATCACATCGCGATACCAGTAGAAACTCTTCTTGCGGCGGCGCTCGAGGCTACCGTTGCCGGCATCGTCTCTGTCGACGTGAATGAAGCCGTAGCGCTTCGACATTTCGGCCTTCGAGGCGCTGACCAGATCGATCGGCCCCCAGCTGGTGTAGCCCATCACCTCGACGCCGTCATCGATCGCCTCGGCCACCTGCACCAGGTGGTCATTGAGGTAGTTGATGCGGTAGTCGTCGTTGATGCTGCCGTCGGCCTCGACGCGGTCTTTGGCGCCCAGCCCGTTCTCAACGATGAACAACGGCTTCTGATAGCGGTCGTACAGCACGTTGAGCAGGTAGCGCAGCCCGATCGGATCGATTTGCCACCCCCACTCCGAACTGGCCAGGTGCGGGTTCGGCACCATATCGAGAATGTTGCCGCGTGCCGTTTCATACTGCTCCGGGTCGGCGGTAACGCAGCCGCTCATGTAGTAGCTGAACGAGATGAAGTCGATGGTTTCGCGCAGCGTTTGCCGATCTTCCTCGGTGATCGCCACCTGAATGCCGTTTTCACGGAAGAAGCGCTGCATGTAGGCCGGGTAATAGCCGCGCGCCTGCACATCGCCGAAGAACAGCCAGTCGCGGTTTTGCCGCTGGGTTTCCAGCAGATCTTCCGGCTTGCAGCTCAGCGGATACAGAATGCCGCCCAGCAGCATGTTGCCGATTTGCCCCTCCGGCACGATCTCGTGACAGGCCTTCACCGCTCTGGCGCTAGCCACCAGCTGATGGTGGATCGCCTGATAGACGGCGCTCTTGTCGCTCTCTTGCGGCAGGCCAACCCCGGTGAAGGGCGCGTGCAGCGACATGTTGATCTCGTTGAAGGTCAGCCAGTGTTTAACCTTGTGCTTATAGCGTTCGAACACGGTGCGCGCATAGCGCTCGAAGAAATCGATGGTGCGGCGATCGCCCCAGCCGCCGTAGCGCTTCACCAGACCGTAAGGCATCTCATAGTGCGACAGCGTGATCAGCGGCTGAATGCCGTATTTCGCCATCTCATCGAACAGCCGATCGTAAAACGTCAGCCCGGCTTCGTTCGGGGTCTCTTCATCGCCCTGCGGGAAAATGCGCGTCCAGGCGATCGAGGTGCGCAGGCACTTGAAACCCATCTCGGCGAACAGCGCGATATCCTCCGGGTAACGATGATAGAAATCGATCGCCACGTCCTTGATGCCGCTGTCGCCCGCCGTGCGCGGCGTGATGGCGCCGAAGATGCCCTGCGGCTGCAGATCGGAGGTCGACAGCCCCTTGCCGTCGGCCTGATACGCGCCTTCTACCTGGTTCGCCGCTACCGCGCCGCCCCACAGAAAATGTTGCGGAAACTTGCCGTTCATCGCTTGCTCCTCAATTAACGTAATAAAGTCAGCAGCGGCGCCTGTTCCTGCACCGGAGACAGGCCGCTGGTCAACACGTCCACGTAGTCATCGCTGTTGCTGATGATGATCGGCGTGGTGGTGTCATAGCCGGCGGCATGGATCGCCGCCTGGTCGAACTCGATCAGCAGATCGCCCGGCGCGATCCGCTCGCCTTCCCGCACGTGGGCGGTGAAATGCGCCCCGTCGAGCTTCACGGTATCGATGCCGACGTGGATGAGAATCTCCGCGCCGTCGTCCGATTCGATGCCGATGGCGTGTTTGGTTTTGAACAGCGACGCCACGCTGCCGCTCACCGGCGCCACCACTCGCCCCTGCTGCGGCGCGATCGCCACGCCTTTCCCCAGCAGGCCGCTGGCGAAGGTCGCGTCGTTCACCTGCTCCAGCGGCACGATGTCGCCGGCGATCGGGCTGAGAATGGCCTGTTTGCGGTTAAGCGGCGCGGCGGCTTCAGGCTGCGCCGTCTCTTCCGCCGGCGCGACGCCGAACAGGTAGCTGGCCAGCG
Organism: Serratia sp. CY74737; assembly: GCF_052166775.1. Taxonomy (NCBI): domain Bacteria; kingdom Pseudomonadati; phylum Pseudomonadota; class Gammaproteobacteria; order Enterobacterales; family Yersiniaceae; genus Serratia; species Serratia sp. CY74737. Next base: position 8,588 of record NZ_JBJNOF010000017.1, on the reverse strand, counting down.
CGGCGAACACAAACGACAGCAGGGTGCCGCCGATCGCGCCCCACACCGTGGCGTCGATGCCGCCGTTGGGAATGATTTGCGCGAAGGTGAACACGTTCACCAGGCCGAACGAGTAGACCGAGGTATGGAAGTAACCGATCACCGCCCCGCCCAACGCGCCGCCGATGCAGCCGAAGATGAACGGACGCTTGTTCGGCAGGGTGACGCCGTACACCGCCGGTTCGGTGATGCCGAAAATCCCGGCGCCGATGGCCGAACCGGACAGCGCCCGCAGCTTGGCGTCGCGGGTGCGCAGCATCACGCCCAGCGTGGCACCGACCTGCCCCATCACCGCCGGCAGCAGCAGCGGCACCATGGTGTCGCGCCCCAGCACGCTCAGGTTGTTGATCATCAACGGCACCAGCCCCCAATGCAGGCCGAAGATCACGCACACCTGCCACATCGCCCCCATGAAAGCGCCGGCGATGATCGGGTTGAAGGCGTAAATGGCCTGATAGCCGTTGGCCAGCAGATGGCTGAGCCAGGTCGCCGCCGGGCCGATCAGCAGGAAGGTCAGGGGCACGGTGATCGCCAGACACAGCAGCGGCGTGATGAAATTGCGCAGCGCGCTGTGGATCACCCGGTTAAACAACGGCTCCAGACGGCAGGACACCCAGGCCGCAAAGATGATGGGGATCACCGACGAGCTGTAGTTGATAAAAGTCAGCGGAATGCCGAAGAAATATTCGCGCACCGCGCCCGGCTGTTGCGCCGCCTCGAACGCCGCCATCATCAGCGGATGCGTCAACGCGCCACCGATCGCCATGGTGACGAACGGGTTGCCGCCGAATTTTTTCCCGGCGGTGTAGCCGAGCATGATCGGGAAGAAATAGAACAATGCGTCGCTGGCGGCGAACAACATTTTAAAGGCGCCGCTGCTTTCCAGCAGCCAGCCGCAGGCCAGGCTCAGCGCCAGCAACCCCTTCAATACCCCCGAGGCAGCCATCACCCCGAGCAATGGGGTGAAGATGCCGGAAACCACGTCGATAAAGCGGCTGAGCAGATTGTCTTTTTTACCGTCCGCATCGCTACCGCTCGACGCGCCTTCGGCCAACCCGCCGACCCGGTTGACCGCGTCGAACACCTCGGCCACGTGGTTGCCCACCACCACCTGAAACTGGCCACCGCTCTCCACCACCATGATGACGCCCGTGTTTTTCTTCAGCGCTGCCGCGTTGGCGCGGCGGTCGTCACGCAGCTTGAAACGTAGGCGGGTGGCACAATGCACCAGGCTTTTCACATTGTCGCGGCCACCGACGCCGGCCAAAATCTCACTGGCTAATGTGTCATATTTCATACGGTTATCCTTAGACTTCGCGTTCTGCCGATCCCGCCTTTGCGCTGGCCTGGCGCAGGAGCGAAATTCGGCGCAAAAAAAAACCTAAACCTCGCGGCCTCTGCCCCATCGGGGAACAGAAACGCGAGGTTTAGGTTTTGCCTGCCGCAGCAGTAACAACCCTAAATCGGTTGAGTTATGACGTTAACACCGCAGATTTTAGCGGAGCAAGGCTTTGCGACGGCAAATTGCCGAACTGTGATCGCAAAGGCAAAACGGCCTCAATGCACGAAATAATGCATGCCGCCCTCTACCGGGATCACTGCGCCGATGATATATCGCGCGAGCGATAGAGAGGGATGAGAGAGTATCGCCCGGCTTCACGTCAAAAAAACATAAGGTTAACTAACCTAATAATTCACTATCAAGCTAAAGCGAAACACGCATTTTCCAGCGGCCAATCGGCTTTTCTGGCAATATTCGCAGCTATTAAGGCAAATACATCGCCAAACCTCATCGAATATTGTTAGCATTCCACGATATTCACCCGCGCAAAAATCACCGTGCGCAATTGAATACGGCGAATAAACATCAGAATAACTAATTAAAACAACTAGACAAAAATCACACGGGGGATTATTACTGGTCAACGCTTAATCGAGAGTAGGGATGACAGTCACCATGGTGTTGCGTACTGATGTAGGACGGATTTTGATTACCGGCGCCGGCGGCCGAGTCGCCACCGCGTTTCGCCAGGCAGTGGGCGATCGCTATGCATTGCGGCTGGCGGAACGAGATCTCGCTCTGTTGCGCGATCGCCGGCCCGGCGATGAGGTCATCAGCTTCAACATCGCCGATCTCGACGCCTGCCGTGAGGCCTGCGCCAATATCGACACCGTGTTGCACCTGGCCGCCGATCCGGCTCCCGACGCCGATTTTTGCGGTTCGCTGATGGACAACAACATTCTCGGCACCTTCAATATCTTCCGCGCGGCGAAAGACGCCGGCTGCCGCCGGGTAGTGTTCGCCAGCAGCGCGCAGGCGGTGGAAGGCTACCCGCTCGATTATCAAATCCGCCCGGATGACGCGCCGAAGCCGAAAAATCTGTACGGCGCCAGCAAGGCGTTCGGCGAAGGCATCGCCGCCTATTTCGCCCATCAGGAGGGGCTTTCCGCCCTGTCGGTGCGCATCGCCAACTTCACCACTCTGAGCCGGGGCGAACAGCTTAGCGCCCGCGACATGAGCGCTTTTCTCAGCCATCGCGACGCCGCCGATCTGCTGGATCGCTGCATTCGTGTCGAAGGGGTGCAATATGCGGTGGTGCACGGGGTTTCCAATAACCGCTATACGCGTTTGTCGCTGGAAGAGACCCGTCGCCTGCTCGGCTACGCCCCGCAGGACGATGCGTTCAGCCTGCTCGGCTTTGAGTGAGCGCGGCGGGGAACCCCGCCGCACGTTATCGTTTAACCGTTGGCGTAGGCCACTTTTTCGGCCTGACGGTGGGTGAACAGCACCAGCAACAGCGCCAATCCGGCAATAATAGCCCCCATCACCGGCACGAAGCTGTATCCCAGCCCGGCGGAGACTACCGCGCCACCGGCGGCGGCGCCCAGCGCATTGCCCAGGTTAAAGGCGCCGATGTTGACCGAGGACGACAGGCCCGGCGCTTCGCTGGCGACACGCATCACGCGCATCTGCAGCGGCGGCACCACGGCAAAGGTCGCCGCACCCCAAATCACCATGCTGACCGCGGCGCCGATTTCACTGCGCGCCAGGAACGGGATCACCAGCATAATGACCACCAGCAGCAGCAAGAAACCCTTCAGCGTCGCGCTCTCGGAGCGGTCGGCGAATTTACCGCCCAGGTAGTTGCCGATGGAGAAACCGACGCCGATCAACACCAGCATGACCGTCACGAACAGCGGCGTCGCATCGGTGATGTGCTGCAACACCGGCGAGATATAGGTATAGAGCGTGAACATCGCGCCCGCGCCCAGCACGGTCGTCAGCAAGGCGGACAGCACCTGCGGGCGCACCAACACCGACAGCTCGCGTTTCACATCAGGGCGTGCGCCGGCGCTGCCTTTCGGCAACGAGAACCACAGCCCCAGCATGGCGATCACGCCCAGCCCGGCCGTCGCCAGGAACGACATGCGCCAGCCGATGGTTTCACCCAGCCAGGTCGCGGCCGGCACCCCGCCGATATTGGCGATGGTCAGGCCCATAAACATGGTCGCCACGGCGCTGGCCTGTTTCTCTTTCGGCACCACGCTGGCGGCCACCACTGAACCGAGGCCAAAGAACGCGCCGTGGTTCAGGCTGGTGATGATGCGCGACAGCATCAGGGTGGTGTAGTCAGGCGCAACCGCCGATAGCACGTTACCCAGGGTAAAGATCGCCATCAGGAAGATCAGCGCGCTTCTGCGCGCCCGGTGAGAAAGCAGCAACGTCATCAGCGGTGCGCCGACCATCACGCCAACGGCGTAGGCGCTGATCAACATGCCGGCCATCGGGATGGAGACGTCCACCCCTTTGGCGATCGTCGGCAGCAACCCCATCGGGGAAAACTCGGTCGTGCCGATGCCGAACGCCCCCACCGCCAGGGCTAATAAGGGAAAGTTAATTTTCATTCAACAACTCCGGTTAACCGCTGCCGAAGCGCGGGAAAGTTAAGATGCCAAAAGTATGACATTGATCACACCAAAGATAAGCAGGCGGAAGGCTAAAAGACTTTTGCGATTTTGTTAAAAATCGTGGGGAAAACAGCAGCCGACTCTATCTCAGCCACGCGCCGACAGGCAATAGCCGCCGTCGCCCGTGCGCACATCGGGTTCATTCTCGCCACCTGGCCCACCCGCCATACCGGCTCACCGGCTCACCGGCGGCGGCTGCGACTATTGAACACAGAGCAAAAGTATTTTGTTATTGTGCGCGTTTTTAGAATTAAACGACGAAATATAATGGCCTCAGCAAAACATCATCGCCCTACGGCCTAATTCACATGAGGGAAGCGTCATGCTTTTTGACTCGTATTCTTTAAACGGTTTATCGCTGAACAATCGCATCGTCATGCCGCCCATGACCCGTTCACGGGCCGGCGCCGGCGACGTCGCCACCGACATGATGGCTGAATATTATGCCCAGCGCGCCAGCGCCGGGCTGATCGTCAGCGAAGGCACGCAGATCAGCCAGCAGGGCCAGGGTTATGCCTGGACGCCCGGCATTTACACCCCGGAACACATCGCCGGTTGGAAAAAAGTCACCGACGCCGTACATCAGGCCGGCGGCAAGATCTTCGCGCAGCTTTGGCACGTCGGCCGCGTGTCGCATACCATTTTACAGCCTGGCCACGCCGCGCCGGTCTCCTCCTCCGCCATCCAGGCCGACGGGGTCAAGGTGTTCGTGGATGTCGAAGGCCGCGGACCAGAGCATGGCGTGGGTGAAATGGTGCAGCACTCCGCACCGCGCGCCTTAACGCGGGAAGAAATTCCGGCGATCGTCAACGACTACGCCCAGGCGGCTCGCAACGCCATTGCCGCCGGTTTCGACGGCGTAGAGCTGCACGGCGCGAATGGCTATCTGATCAATCAGTTTATCGACTCGCGGGAGAATCAGCGCGACGACGAATACGGCGGTTCACTGCAAAATCGCCTGCGTTTCCTACGGGAAGTGGCGCAGGCGGTGGCGGACGCCATCGGCAAAGAGAAACTGGGCGTGCGTCTGGCGCCGCTGACCACCCTGATGGGCTCGCAGGACGATACCCCGGAAGCCACCTATCTGGCGGCGGCCAGCGTGCTGAACGATATTGGCGCCGCTTACATTCACATCGCCGAAGCGGACTGGGATGACGCTCCGGTGATGCCGGCGGCGTTCAAAGAGTCGCTGCGCCTGATTTTCCGCGGCACGCTGATTTACTCAGGCAAATATACGCGTGAACGCGCTGAAGAAGCGCTGGCCAAAGGCTGGGCGGATCTGATCGGCTTCGGCCGCCCGTTCATCGCCAACCCGGATCTGCCTCACCGCCTGCAACACGGGCTGGCGCTGAATGCGCCAATCAAAGAGAAATTCTTCGGCGGCAGCCGGGAAGGCTACACCGATTACCCGACGATCGGGTAAATATGTTCAGCCCCCCGAGCCTGCAAGTGCGGGGGGCTTCGCTGGCTTGGTAAACAACGCTCTTCTGAATAAGCACATAACCCAGATTTTCAGTGTCCGCACGATAAATAAAAAATAAATCTAAAACCTTAGATATAAAATAATAAATTAAACATTTTCATTGCAATTTTTTATTAGAATACAAAAAAACAAAACATACAAAAACAATATAAGTTGAAACAAAAACAATGAAACCAGGAAAAATGAAAACTTAAAACACAATATTAAATCAAAATTTAAACACATAACCCGTATTTACCGAGCAGGGTTGAATATATATGCGAACGTGTAAATATCTTTCCGAACAGCGCTATTGTGGCGCTGCGTTGATTAAGGAAAGATCTTATGTCTAAATCACCTATCGGTACTACAGCAACTACAGGGCAAAAATGCCCGGAAAGCGGCGTTTGGGAAGTGGTTGGCAAACCCTCAACCACAGCGCCAATCGCTAAAGGCAATATCATGCCTCCTTATGGCGGTAAAGGGGTTACCTGGAAATTGATCCAATACGCATAACCCGTCATCTTCAGGCCTCTTTTTTAAGAAGGGGCCTCGCAGAGAAAGCGTATTCATTCCTTATTTCATCTCTTCCCGCTGCGCACCTTGCCCGCGCGCATCTCGATGTTCTGCTGCAGTTCGCGCAGCCCGCCGGCCAGGAAGCAGGCTTCCGCCAGCACGAACAGCGGGCCGATGATAAGCCCCGTCACGTCGTCCATAAACGCCGGTTTTCGCCCCTCCCAGAAATGCCCGACAAACTGAAACAGCCAGCCGATGACGAAGCCGCCGATGCTGACGCTCAGCCACGCCGCCGTCGACAGCGACGCCATCCAGGCGCCGAACACGAGGCACAGCAGCAGCAACGCCAGCATCAGAATGCCAAGGCGCAGATTCAACCGCAGGTAATAAAGGGCCGAAACGATAACCATCACGCAGGCCGGCGAAAACGGCAACCATCCCCCGCCCCATGCCGGCCGGGAGAGCAACACCAGCAGGCTGACGACGATCAGGGGGATACCGATAAAATGCGTGGCGATATTGCGCGCATCGCGATGATAGGCGGCATAAGCGGCCAGTTGATCTTCCAGACTTCGCATGTTGACCTCCGGTATGTACGGCCTTCGTCGCCGAACACGCGCCGCCGCATGCGGCAGCCCTTACCCATAGCTTAGCGCGGGATCACCAATACCGGTTGGCCAATCTCATCCAGCAGGCCGCCCCCACGTCAGAACTGCGATCCGGTGCACCGTTGGCTGCGGCAGACCATCAAGCAGTTCTTTTCCAGCGGGAGTGAGGGGGTTCGGTGTTGGAGAAAGGGGCCGCTCGCGACAGAACCCAAATACGCCTGCCAGATAAGTCGGTAATATGGCATTTTGCCGAAGCCCTGCGCATACTCAGACGTCTTGGATAAACCGCGCGACGCGGGCAATGGCATCGGTATTCCATTTCGCCAAGCACGAAACAGAAAGGAACTCATGTCCAGGGAGGCACAAATGGCCAAAGCGTATTATTGGAAAAGTCAGGTGTGGGGAGCGGCGTATTTTTTTACCGCGCTTTATTACATCCATTCTTTCCAGGACATGGTGAATATCGCACTTTCGTTGATCCTCTCCATCCTGAGCTTTTTACTGTATCCCTGTGCTAAAAAAGGCATTGAAACGGCCGCTCTGCAGTTCACGAGTGAAGAATTTTGGCACCGCGGACTGTTCGCCGATACCATAGGCAAAAATGGCGTGCTGATCCTGTATTATGCATTCTGTTATGTCATGGCCCTGCCGCTGGGCGCCCTGTATCTGCTTGCCCTATTCCTCAGAAATAAAAAGGCCGCGTAAGCGGTTTTTACGTCAACGGCTTACTGCCTCGTAGTCCTTCTTCATGAACGTTTCTTCTACCCACACAAGCGGCGCTATCACAAAGCGAAAGAAGCAAATTACCCCTACCGGAGCCGACAATCACAGAGGAGATTGGGAGACATTGATTGGCGATCACAGGAGTCGCATTTGATAGCCAATCAATTTGAATTTACTCAGTTTTATCAAGTTCGATTTTGAACCATGCCCCCTATTATGCCCCCAAATGATTTTGCTTGTAGGGTTTAAGGGGTCAGTTTGGATAACTTCCCATTTATGCTCCATAAAATCTCCTTTTTGATATCTGTCATTTTGCACACAAACACTGTGTTTATATAGTGTTTGATGCTAAACCATCCTCTCAAGCCCGCCAATCAAATGATAATTATTCTCGTCTATACCAAGCGTGACACAAAAAAGCAGCCGCCTGCGACAGCTGTCACACTGACAAATGTGGGTTAATCCCGGCTGCGCGTCCGTTCCCACTCCAGCTTCTGCAACCAGTCATACTCCCGGAGGATATTTTGAAGGGAGAGTAGGGAGCATTAAATTTCAACTTAAACAATTAATTATCTACTTGACGTACGTTTTCGTTCCATTGGCCCTCAAACCCCATTCACCCCAAACCTCCTCTCTGTTTTGTTTGATATACAGCACAACAACCAGCTGGGTTAATGACTTGTAAACTCCTTTAATTCTCGCTAAAAACTGGATATGCATACAGTATTTGTGTGCAATTTCAACAGGAGATGAGTTATGAGTGGTGGTGATGGTAAAGACAGCCGCGGTCCTGGCGGTGGGGTGAATGGTGGGCCGACGGGGCTGGGTGGGGGTGTGGATGCATCCGATCACTCTGGCTGGAGTTCAGAAAATAACCCATGGGGAGGCAAGGATAAGGACACTGGCGGGCATACTGGTGGTGGCAACAATGGTGGGGACAGGGATCCCGCCAACAGTGGCGGCAATGTTAACCTAAGCCTGTTTCCGGAAGCACAAGCGTCTGTCGCGGTGGGGGCACAGTTCAATCTTTCACTGTTCGATGGCGCATGGGGATTCAGCCTACTGAAATCCCAAAAGGTACAATCGGTTATCACAAAATCGATAGCCAAAGTGAAAACGCTCGGTATTCCCACGGTAGGCACATTGTGGCGAACTAGTCTGTGGGGATTGGTCGTGGAAGGCATTACGCCAACCAAGATCGCTCCTGATGATATGTCTATGGTGCGACATATTGTGACGACACTCCCTGCGGATTTGGTCACTCAGACGCC
>NZ_JBJNOF010000016.1:0-176711 GCF_052166775.1 Serratia sp. CY74737 | reverse complement strand
CTGAGCGTCGGGCGCAACGGCACGAGCTTCGCCAGCGTGGCGCAGACGCCGAACGAGCGGGCGGTGGCGGCGGCGGCGGATGCGCTGGCGGCGGGCAACCCGGTGTACGAAAGCGTTCTCAACAGCGGCACGGCGGGCGAGGCGCGGCAGGCGTTCCGTCAGCTGTCGGGGCAAATCCATGCGGATATCGCGTCGGCGCTGGTGAACGACAGCCGCTACCTGCGTGAGGCGCTGAACGGGCGGCTGCGTCAGGCGGAAGGGCTGGCGAGCTCGTCGGCCATCAAGGCGGACGAGGACGGCGCCTGGGCGCAGCTGCTGGGGGCGTGGGACCACGCGTCGGGCGACGCCAACGCCACCGGCTATCAGGCCTCGACCTACGGGGTGCTGGTGGGGCTGGACTCGGCGGCGGCGGCCGACTGGCGGCTGGGGGTAGCGACCGGCTACACCCGCACCTCGCTGCACGGCGGGTACGGGTCGAAGGCGGACAGCGACAACTACCACCTGGCGGCGTACGGCGACAAGCAGTTCGGGGCGCTGGCGCTGCGTGGCGGGGCGGGCTACACCTGGCACCGCATCGACACCAAACGGTCGGTGAACTACGGGATGCAGTCGGACCGTGACACGGCGAAGTACAGCGCGCGCACCGAACAGCTGTTCGCGGAAGCGGGCTACAGCGTGCAGGGCGAGTGGCTGAACCTGGAGCCGTTCGTCAACCTGGCGTACGTGAACTTCGAAAACAACGGCATCGCGGAAAGCGGCGGCGCGGCGGCACTGCGCGGCGACAAGCAGCATACCGACGCGACGGTGTCGACGCTGGGGCTGCGTGCGGACACCGCGTGGCAGGTGACCCCGGGCACGACGGTGGCGCTGCGCAGCGAGCTGGGGTGGCAACACCAGTACGGCGGTCTGGAGCGAGGTACCGGGCTGCGGTTCAACGGCGGCAACGCGCCGTTCGTGGTGGACAGCGTGCCGGTGTCGCGCGATGGCATGGTGCTGAAGGCGGGGGCGGAAGTGGCGGTGAACGAAAACGCCTCGCTGTCGCTGGGCTACGGCGGGCTGCTGTCGCAGCACCATCAGGACAACAGCGTCAACGCCGGCTTCACCTGGCGCTTCTGACGTTCAGCGGTCATTACAACGACAACGGAGCCGGCATGCCGGCTCCGTTTTTATTTGCGGCGGTGGGGGGAGAACGTATGATGGCGCGACGTCAGGACAATAAAAAACCGGGACCCTGACGGATCCCGGCTCAAAAGTGGGTAAAACAGATTAGCGCTAAAGGCTCAAGCCCCGTTTTGCTTATGCAGTCCGAGCGATGTGGACATCGTCTCAGTAGCGGCAACGGAACAAATTTTCCCTGGTGTTACTATGGTTATTATTAAAAAACGTGCTGGTGTTGTTTTTTTATAGTGTATTGCTGTATGTCTCTTTTGATACCATGTTTGACGATGCAACATGGTATGTCAAGCAACGTTTTTAACGCATAATTGCATGGGATGCTAGTTTTAGATGTGGCTTTTTCAGCAGAAATAATCAAAACGACTGATAAATCAGTAAAAAAAATCGAAGGAACAAATGGATAACAATCACCAAAAATTCGATTCACAGTCGATTGCCAATCGGGTCAGAGAGCTGTTTTTACATTACGGGATTGGAAAACGTCAGCATGCCCGAGAGCTCAGCCGCATCTTGGATCTGAGTTTTTCACATGCGCACCGCAAATTGAAAGGGCAAAGCCCCTGGACGCTGGAACAGATCAACAGCGTCGCGGCCGCGCTCGGAGAAACGCCGGCGGCGATAGCCGATTTGAGCGCCGAACACGAGGCGGCCGAACCGAACATGGCGCGCGATGCCATCTTTTTTGTGGCAGGGGTCGCGATGCCCTGCATCGGGCACATCGGCGACGAGCTTCCCGCCGGGCGGTCGGCGGAATTTGTGGCGCTGCGCATCGAGGGGCAATGGCATATCTATCGCGCCGATGAGGCGCCGGCAGGGCCGCGTTATGGCGTCGAGCTGATCGAAATCCGGCCCGGCTATGGCGACGACGAGCGTCTGAGCATTGCGGTATTGGACGATTCGCATCAGGCGGCCGATGAGTTGGCCAAGTATCTTGGTGGCTGCGGTTTCAACGCGGTGGCGTTTTACGACGTCGACAGCTTCTGTCAGGCGTTGCAGCAAAGCCTGTTCGACGGCTACGTGGTGGACTGGCTGATCGGTGAAGAAACGGCAGATCGCTGTATCGCCACCATCCGCGCCTCCGACAACCCGGACGCGCCGGTACTGGTGCTGACCGGTGAGCTGGGCACCGATCGACGCGAATCGGAAATCGCTCAGGCGATGCGCGAGTACGATGTGCTCGGCCCTTATGAAAAACCGGTGCGGCTCCATGTGATCGAAGCCGCACTGCAACGCTGTTTTAATCTTTAGCGGGGAACACCTCGGCCAGCGCGTTCGACAGCGCATCCAGCCGAACCGGCTTCATCAGGTAGTTGTCGAACAGCGCGCGCTGATCCGCCGTGAGTTGCTCCGGCGTGTAGGCGCTGATGCCGATGATCGGCACATGGCGGTTGGGGCCGCGACGATTGCGCAGCTGCCTGGCCAGGGCGGCGCCGTCGATGCCCGGCATCTGCAGATCCAGCAACAGCGCGTCGTAAGGGCGTCTGAGCAGTTTCTGCAGCGCGCGCTCCGGCGAGTCGCACAGTTCGTGCTGGTAACCCAGCTTATCCAGCAACGCCGCAAAGGCGTCACCCACCGACTTGTTGTCATCCACCACCAGCACCTGCTGCGGTTTCTGCTGCAGAGAGGTATTGGCGGCGGCGGGCTCGTCGGCGCGTTCTTCTTCACTGATCTGCACCGGAATACTGACGATAAAGGTGCTGCCCTTCTTGATTTCGCTGTACACCGTGATGGTGCCGTCGAGCAGCGTCACCAGGCCGTGCACGATCGCCAACCCCATCCCCACGCCGGCATATTGCTTGGTATGCGACTGATCCAACTGGGTAAAGGGTTTGAAGATCTGATCGAGCTGGTCTTTTTCGATACCGATGCCGGTGTCGGTCACTTCGATAATCAGCGAACTGCCGCCGGGTTGACGGCGCAGACAGCTGTGCAGCGTAATGCTGCCGCTTTCGGTGTATTTGTAGGCGTTGGTCAGCAGGTTGACGATAATCTGCCGGATGCGCAGCGGGTCGGAATGCACCAACAGGTGGCTGCACTCCACCTCGCAGCTGAGTTTGACCTGCTCTTTGCGGGTCAAAGTAGCGATTTCGTTGGCGGTCTCCGCGATCAGCTTCTGCGCGTCGAACGGCACGATGCGCAGCTCCATCATGCCGCTGTCGAGGTGCGCGTAGTCGGTCAGATCTTTCATTTGGCTTTCGATCTGCTGCGCGGCGGTCTCCAGCCGCTGGAAGGTGTCCGCATGCTCCGCCGATACCCGGGTATTCACCAGCACGTCGATGGCCGACATCACGCTCTGCAATGAGGTGCGCAGTTCGTGGCCGATGGCGCCGAGGAAGGCGTTTTTGGTGCGGGTCGCTTTCTCCGCCTCGATCGCCTTGGCCTGCTGGCGAATGGTCAGCCGCTGCTGACGGAACACGATCAGGGTGATGGCGATCAGCGCGATCACCGAGAACATGACAATCACCAGCCCATAGAAAATGATGTGCCGTTTCTCGATGTAGTCCTCATAGGCGGCGGTGCGCTGCTTCACCTCGGCGTGGTCGGTCAGGTTGGCCATTTCGATAGCGTAAGGCTTAATGGCCTTCATGGCCGCGAAAACCTGATTGAAGTCGATTTTCGGGTTATCCAGCAGTTTATCGATGCGATCCATCTGCAGGCGCATCTGCTTGACCACTTCCGGGTAGCCCGGCTCGGCGTACAGCGGTTGCGTGGATTCGGAGACGGTTTCCAGCACGTAAAAGCGCGAATAGAGGATTTCGAATCGCAGCCGCAGGTTGTCGTTGTCCACCTGCGGCGCGTGGCTCTGCTGCTCGACGAACGTGTCGAATTCCGCCAGCTTGATGGAGAACTTGGCGATCGACCAGGAGTAGTTCTCCTGCGTGCCGGCGATGGCATACAGCCCTTTCTTCGACAGGGTGGCGCTGTAGTAATAGAGCGTGACGGTCGAAGCCACCAGAAACAGCGCGGCGAAGATGGCCGGTATCGCCAGCCTGCTGCCGTTCTTAAAGGTCGTCAGCTTCATTTGATCACGATCCTGTCGACTTGCCAGATAAAGCGCGAGTTGTACAACGGCGAGTTCAGCTCAGGCCCGGCGGCGTCACGCGGGTAAACCAGGAACAGCGGGCCGAAGTTTCTGAGCTTCAGCATCTCCCCGTCCATCTTGTAGGCCAGGATCATGTTGTACTTCTTGACGTCGGACAACGGCACGTCGATGTAATAATCGTTCAGCGCGTAGAAGGTCAGCGTCTCGCCCTTGGCGCCGACGCGCTCCAGGATGTCGGCCACCGAAATCCCTTCAAACTTCCTCTGCGGCGTCCAGGAGGTGGAGGTCGTGATGCTGTGCACCGGCATCGCCAACAGCTGTTTATCGGTGAACAGATAGCTTTTTTTGACCGGATCGGTCACGTTGTCGATCTTGCCCGCCACTTCCAGGGTAAAGCTGAGCGCGCTGCTCTGGGCGATAATCAGGGCCACGCAGGCCATCGCAAGGGTTTTGCATAGTTTGAACAGCATCGGCGTTCTCCAGAGGCGCGGGGAGGTTTGTATCAGTCCCGCTAATTTATCAGGCAGAATAATGGCAGAAAAAGCAGGCGGGTGCGAAGGGAATAGTAAACCGCACAAAAAGAACAGGCCGGTATTTACCCCGGCCTGAGAGAGGGATAAACGTAGCGCCTCAGCGCATGGTGACGAACTCTTCCGCCGCAGTCGGGTGGATAGCCACGGTGTTGTCGAAGTCCTTCTTGGTGGCGCCCATCTTCACCGCCACCGCGAAGCCCTGCAGGATCTCGTCCATGCCGAAGCCGATGCCGTGCAGGCCGACGATTTTCTCTTCTTTACCCGCGCACACCAGCTTCATGCGGCACGGCTGGCGGTGCTGCGTCACGGCGCTGTACATGGCGGTGAAGGAGGACTTGTACACCTTCACGTTGTCCGCGCCGAATTTCTCGATGGCTTCCGGCTCGGTCAGGCCGACGGTGCCGATCGGCGGGTGGCTGAACACCACGGTGGCGATGTTGCTGTAGTCCAGGTGCTCGTCCGGCTTGTTGTTGAACAGGCGCTCGGACAGGCGGCGGCCGGCGGCCACGGCGACCGGGGTCAGCTCTACCGCGCCGGTGTTGTCGCCCACCGCGTAGATGCCTTTGACGTTGGTGTTCTGGAACTTATCGACGTCGATGTAGCCTTTCTCATTGGTTTTCACCCCGGTCACGCCGAGGTTCAGGTTGTCGGTCGCCGGTTCGCGGCCGATGGCCCAAATCAGGCAGTCGACGGTGAATGCCTTGCCGTTTTCCAGCTGCAGCGTCAGGCTGCCGTCGGCGTTCTTGACGATCGCTTTCGGCACCGATTCGGTGTGCAGGCTCGGCCCCTCGGTGTTCATCACTTCCACCAGGGTGTCGACGATCATCGGATCGAAGGTGCGCAGCGGCGCGTGCTTGCGCACGAACAGGTGCGTTTCCGCGCCCAGCGCGTTCAGCACGCCGGCGATCTCTACGGCGATATAGCCGGCGCCCACCACGGCGACGCGTTTCGGCATGGCGTCCAGCTCAAAGAAGCCGTCGGAGTCGATACCGTATTCCGCGCCCGGAATAGCCGGATGGCTCGGGCGGCCGCCGGTGGCGATCAGGATGTGATCGGCGGTGATGATTTCGCCGTTCACTTCCACGGTGTGCGCATCCACGAAGCGCGCGAACCCTTTGATCACGTCGACCTTGTTCTTGCCCAGCACGTTATCGTAGGAGTTGTGGATGCGGTCGATATAGGCGGTGCGGTTGGCGACCAGCTTTTTCCAGTCGAAGGCGTTGACGGTGGTGTCGAAGCCGTAGTCCGGGCCGTACTGATGGATGGCCTCGGCGATCTGCGCCGCGTGCCACATGACTTTTTTCGGTACACAACCCACGTTTACACAGGTGCCGCCCAGCTCTTTGGCTTCAATCAGCGCACACTTTTGGCCGTACATGGCTGCCCGGTTGATCGATGCGATACCGCCGCTGCCGCCGCCAATTGCTAGATAATCGTAATGTTTCGTCATCTGGGATTTCCATGAGTTGTGAATTTGAAGAGGGTAAGAGTTTAACGCCTGACCGGGGTTTGTCGCAAAGATTGCGTCGATGGCTGCGATAGGCGGACGCAGGGCGCGGCAAAGCGCGCCCTGCCGGGGATTATTCCGGTACCACCCAGTTGACCAGATGGTGGCCGATGCCCGACGGCACCAGCACCTTGTGCAGCCACGGCAGCACGTTTTTCATCTGCTGCTCCAGCTTCCACGGCGGGTTGATGACGATCATGCCGGAGGCGGTCATGCCGCGCTGATCGCTGTCGGGTTTCACCGCCAGCTCGATCTGCAGGATGCGGCGAATGCCGGTGGCTTCCAGATCGCGCAGCATGCGTTTGATCTGCTGGCGCATCACCACCGGGTACCACAGTGCGTAGGTGCCGGTGGCGAAACGCTTGTAGCCTTCCTGAATGCCTTTGACCACGTCCTGGTAATCGGTCTTCATTTCATACGGCGGGTCCATCAGGATCAGGCCGCGGCGCGACGGTGGCGGCAGCTGGGATTTCAGCTGCTGATAGCCGTCGGCGCGCTGCACTTTGGCGCGCTCGTCTTTCTGGAACTCGCTGCGCAGCAGCGGGTAATCGCTCGGGTGCAGCTCGGTCAGGTGAATTTTATCCTGAGGGCGCAGCAGCTGGCGGGCGATCAGCGGCGAACCGGGGTAGTAGCGCAGCGTGCCGGAACGGTTGAAGTTGTGCACCACGCTCATGTAGGCCGCCAGCTCCTCGGGCAGATCGTCGCGTTGCCACAGCAAGCCGATGCCTTCCAGGTATTCGCCGGTGCGCTCGGCGTGTTCGCCGCTGAGCTGATAACGGCCCGCGCCCGAGTGGGTATCCAGATACAGGAACGGCTTCTCTTTTTCCTTCAGCGACTCGATGATCAGGCTCTGAACGGTGTGTTTGAGCACGTCGGCGTGGTTGCCGGCGTGGAAACTGTGGCGATAACTTAACATGACGGGTGGCGGTTCCTTGTGCTCCGCAGACGGAGCATTCAATGCAATAAGGCTTATAATCTGCACAGTATAAACTGTCTGGCCGGGAAAAACCGGACTCCGTTGCCGCAGACGTTAACAGAAAGGGACAGGACGATGAGCAAACAGGCGATTTTGGCGAATTACCCCGACGCGGCGCGCTGGGCGTTCGGCGACGGCCCCGCGTTAGCCGACGAACTGCTGGGGTTGGTGCTGAGCGGGGATAAAACCGCCACCTGCAGTTCCTATGCGAGCTATCGTCGGGAACAAACCCCGAGGATCGGCGATTACAGCATCGTTCTCGATGGCCGCGGCGAACCGGCCTGCGTGATCAGGACCCTGGCGCTGCGCCTGGTGCGCTACGACCAGGTGACCGCCGAGATGGCGGCCAAAGAGGGCGAAGGCGACAAAAGCCTGGCATTTTGGCGCGAGGGGCATCAGGCATTCTTTACCCGCGAGGGGAGCTTTGCGCCGGACATGTGGCTGGTGTTCGAAGAATTCGAACGGGTTGAAACGCTGTGAATCACAAGGAGAAAGGATGAGCTGCATTTTTTGCGACATCGTGGCGGGCAAGGCGCCGTGCCATAAAATCTGGGAAGACGACGACCATCTGGCGTTCCTGTCCATCTTTCCCAACACCGACGGTTTCAGCGTGGTGATCCCCAAGGCGCACCACCCGAGCTACGCGTTTGACCTGCCGGACGAGGTGCTGAGTGCGTTGATGCTGGCGACCAAGCGGGTAGCAAAGCAGCTGGATCGCGCGTTCGACGACGTCGGCCGCTGCGGCATGGTGTTCGAGGGCTACGGCGTCGACCATGTGCATGCCAAACTGATCCCGCTGCACGGCACCGCGTCGCTGGAGCAGTGGCGGCCGATCGAATCGACCTCGCCGAAGTTTTTCACGCGTTACGAAGGCTACATTTCCTCCCACGATGCGGCGCGCGCCGACGACGAACAGCTGGCGGCGCTGGCCGCCCGCATTCGCCAATGCGCCGTTTAAGGCACGAACGATCAACGCCGGGCATTGATTTTCCTGTTGCCCGGCTCCATGTTAGAGATTCATACGCATTTTAAGGCTCGCCCTCGCGGCGGGCCCCAACGCTAATCAGGACTGCCCTATGACAAATCCGTTGCTGACCCCGTTTTCCCTGCCGCCGTTCTCGGCGATCCGCCCTGAAGATATCGTGCCTGCGGTGCAATCCGCGCTGGCGGACTGCCGCGCCGCGGTAGAGCGCGTGGTCGCGCAGCCGGGGCCGTTCACCTGGGACAATCTGTGTCAGCCGTTGGCGGAGTCGGACGATCGCCTGTCGCGCATCTGGTCGCCGATCGGGCACCTGAACGCGGTGAAAAACAGCCCGGAGCTGCGCGCCGCCTATGAGCAGGCGCTGCCGCTGCTGTCCGAGTACGGCACCTGGGTCGGCCAGCACGAAGGGCTGTACCAGGCCTACCGCAGCCTGAAAGAGGGCGCGGCGTTCGAGACGCTGAGCGTGCCGCAGCGCAAGGCGGTGGACAACGCGCTGCGCGATTTCGAACTCTCGGGCATCGGCCTGTCGGCGGACAAACAGCAGCGCTACGGCGAGATCGTCGCGCGCCTGTCCGAACTGGGCTCTACCTACAGTAACAACGTGCTCGACGCCACCATGGGCTGGAGCAAACTGATTACCGACGAAGCCGAGCTGAGCGGCCTGCCGGAGAGCGCTCTGGCGCAGGCACAGGCGATGGCGCAGGCTAAAGAGCAGGACGGCTGGCTGCTGACGCTGGACATGCCGAGCTACCTGCCGGTGCTGACCTACGCCGACAACCGCGCGCTGCGCGAAGAGATGTACCGCGCCTTCGCCACCCGCGCCTCCGATCAGGGGCCGAACGCCGGCAAATGGGATAACAGCGAAGTGATGGCGGAAACGCTGGCGCTGCGCCATGAGCTGGCTCAGCTGCTGGGCTTTGACACCTACGCCGACAAGTCGCTGGCGACCAAGATGGCGGAAAGCCCGGAGCAGGTGATCGGCTTCCTGAGCGATCTGGCCAAACGCGCCCGCCCGCAGGCCGAGCAAGAGCTGGCGCAGCTGCGCGCCTTCGCCAAACAGCACTATGGCGTGGACGAGCTCGACGCCTGGGACATCACCTATTACGGCGAAAAACAGAAGCAGCACCTGTTCTCCATCAGCGACGAGCAGCTGCGCCCGTACTTCCCGGAACAGCGTGTGGTGGAAGGGCTGTTCGAAGTGGTGAAACGCATCTACGGCATCACCGCCAAAGAGCGTAAAGACGTGGATACCTGGCATCCGGACGTGCGCTTCTTCGATCTGTTCGACGCCGACGGCGAGCTGCGCGGCAGCTTCTACCTCGATCTGTACGCCCGCGAAAACAAACGCGGCGGCGCCTGGATGGACGACTGCGTCGGCAGCCTGCGCAAGGCCGACGGCACGCTGCAAAAACCGGTCGCTTACCTGACCTGCAACTTCAACCGCCCGCTGGGCGACCAGCCGGCGCTGTTCACCCATAACGAAGTGACCACGCTGTTCCACGAGTTCGGCCACGGTCTGCACCACATGCTGACGCAGATCGATACCGCCGGCGTCTCCGGCATCAACGGGGTGCCGTGGGATGCGGTCGAGCTGCCGAGCCAGTTTATGGAAAACTGGTGCTGGGAGCCGGAAGCGCTGGCGTTTATCTCCGGCCACTACCAGAGCGGCGAGCCGCTGCCGAAGGCCATGCTCGACAAGCTGCTGGCGGCCAAGAATTACCAGGCGGCGCTGTTCATTCTGCGCCAGCTGGAGTTCGGTCTGTTCGATTTCCGCATGCACTTCGAATACAGCCCGGAGAAAGGGGCGCAGATCCTGCCGACGCTGGCGGAAGTGAAGAAAATGGTGGCGGTGGTGCCTTCGCCGAGCTGGGGCCGCTTCCCGCACGCCTTCAGCCACATCTTCGCCGGCGGCTACGCGGCGGGTTACTACAGCTACCTGTGGGCGGAAGTGCTGTCGGCCGACGCCTACTCGCGCTTCGAAGAAGAGGGGATTTTCAACGCCGAGACCGGCAAATCCTTCCTCGACAACATCCTGTCGCGCGGCGGTTCGGAAGAGCCGATGGCGCTGTTCAAACGCTTCCGTGGCCGCGAGCCGCAGCTGGATGCTATGCTGCGCCATTACGGCATTAAAGGATAACCCGACACGTGAGCGTGTGTTTATTGTGTGAAGCAGGCGCCGATCCCGGCGCCTTGTCTGTTTTGGCGCAGCGCTGGCGGCTGACGTCCGACGACGACGCGCCGATGGCGCTGGTACTGACCCCGCAGCGGCTGGAGCTGCGCAAGCGCGACGAGCCGAAGCTTGGCGGGATCTACGTCGATTTCGTCTCCGGCGCCATGGCGCACCGGCGCCGTTTCGGCGGCGGCCGCGGCGAGGCGGTGGCCAAGGCGGTCGGCATCAAGGGCAGCTACCTGCCGGACGTGGTGGACGCCACCGCTGGGCTGGGGCGCGACGCCTTCGTGCTGGCGGCGCTGGGCTGCCGGGTGCGGATGCTGGAGCGCAATCCGGTGGTGGCGGCGTTGCTGGACGACGGCCTGCAGCGCGGCTATCAGGATGCGGAAATCGGCCCGTGGCTGCGCGATCGTCTGACGCTGCTGCACGCCTCCAGCCTGACGGCGCTGGCGGATCTCAGCCCGCGCCCGGAGGTGGTGTATCTCGATCCGATGTTCCCGCACAAGCAGAAAAGCGCGCTGGTGAAGAAAGAGATGCGGGTGTTCCAATCGCTGGTGGGCAGCGACGATGACGCCGACGGCCTGCTGGAACCGGCGCGCCGTTTGGCGACCAAGCGCGTGGTGGTGAAACGCCCGGACTACGCGCCGCCGCTGGCCGACGTGCCGGCGCACGCCGCCACGCTGACCAAAAGCCACCGTTTCGACATCTACATGCCGCTGTAATGTCTGCCGGGCCCGCGGTGTCGGGCCCTCAGTTTTCCTCCCGCAAACTTTTCCCCACGCCGCCGCCCGGATGCACCGCCAGCAAGGTGTCCTTATCGTAACCGCTGCGCGTCATCAGGCAGGCGCAGGCGGCGTCGAAGATCGCCAACACCAGCACAATTGAGGTGGTGGCCAGCATGTTCAGCGGATCTATCTCCTTTTGCACCCCGGTGGCGATCGTCAGCTGCGCCGCCTGCGCGATGGCGGAATGCGGGTTTTCCGTCACCGCGATCAGCGTCACCCCCTTGGCCTGCAGCGTCGGCAGCAGGCGGGTCAGCTCGTCGGAATTGCCGCCGCGCGAGATCAGGATTAGCAGATCGTCGGCGCGCAGAAAACCCAGATCGCCGTGCGCCGCGCCGGTGGCGTCGAGGTAGACCGCCGGCCGCTCCACGCAGGCCAGCATATGGGCTATCTTGCGCGCCGCAATCCCCGAGGTGCCGACGCCGGTGACGGCGATTTTACCGCGGCAGTCGGCCAGCAGCGCCAGCAGCCGTTGCCAGGTGCGCGCGTCGAGGCGCTCGCTCAGCTGCGCCAACTCCTGGCTGTAGGTTTGCCAGCCCTGCACGGCCTGCCGCCACTCTTGCTGCATCACGCCTCCTCCTGCATCAACCGGCGGTATTTCATGTGGTCGTTGTACAGCTCGTGGAACACCCGGTATTTGCGATCGTAGTAGCTTTTTATCTGGTTGGTCTGCGGCGTCACCGTCTTGCCGATGCGGCTCATGGCGCTCATCGCCTCCGGCAAGGTGTCGAACACGCCGGCCGCCACGGTGCCCATCATCGCGCCGCCCAGCAGCATCGCTTCGCTCTCCTCCGGCAGCAGCATGGCGCAACCGGTGGCGTTGGCGTGCTCCTGCACGAAGATCGGGTTCTTGGTGCCGCCGCCGCTGGCCATGATAGTGTCGATACTGTAGCCGCTGTGGTTCATGGTTTCGATGATGTGGCGGGTGCCGAGCGCGATGGCCTGAATGGTGGCCAGGTAGTGCAGCGCCATGTCCTCCGGCGTGCGCGACAGCTTCAGCCCGGTCAGGATGCCGGTCAGCGTCGGGTTGGCGCGCGGCGAGCGGTTGCCGTGGAAGTACGGCAACATGTGAATGTCCTGCGTCAGGAAGGCGATGTTCTCCGGCTCGCCGGCCATGCGGCGCAGAATGGCGTTCAGCACCTCATAGATGGTCTGGCCCTGAGTTTTCGCCTGCGCCAGCAGATCCTGATAGCACGGGTGCGACTGGATGACGTGGTCGATCAGCGCGCCGGTGGCGGACTGGCCGCCTTCGTTCAACCAGTATTCCGGCAGGATCGCCGAGTAATACGGCCCCCAGACGCCGCCGATAAAGCGCGCGGTGCGCGACATCGCCATATGGCCGGTGGAGGTGCCGCCGATCAGCGCGACGCGGCGGTTGAAGTCGGCCACCTCGCCGGAGACGCCGGTGGCGCCCAGCGTGCCGAGGGTGCCGGCGTGGGCGTCGATGATTGACACGCTCACCGCCGTGCCGGCGATCAGCCCCATCTCGCTGGCGGCGCGCTGAGTCAGGCCGTGGCCCAGCGGCTCGCCCATCATTTTAACGTCGCTGCCGATCTTGGCGGCGTCGTGTTCCAGCACGTCTTCCAGCCCGATCTGCTGGAAGTAGCTCTTGTCCCAACGCTGCTCATGGCCGAGATAGGTCCATTTGCACACCGTCGAGCACAGCGAGCGGGTGGCGTCCTGGGTGGCGCGCCAGGTGAGGAAGTCCGGCAGATCGAACAGGTAACCGGCGTTGGCCCAGGTGGTGGGCATGTGTTGCTTCAGCCACAGCAGTTTCGGCGTCTGCATCTCCGGCGAAATGATGCCGCCAACGAAGTCCAGCACCCGGTGTTTGGTGGCGTTGATGCGCTCGGCCTGGGCGATCGCCCGGTGATCCATCCACACGATGATGTTCTGCTCGGTGCGGCCGGAGGGGCTGACGGTCAGCGGTTTGCCTTCTTTATCCAGCACCACCAGCGAACAGGTGGCGTCGAAGCCCAGCCCTTTGACCTGGATCGGGTTGATGTCGGCCTGGTTGACCGCGTCGCGCACCGCATTGCACACCGCCTGCCAGATGTTATCCGACGACTGCTCGACGAAATCCGCCTTCGGCCGGTACAGATCGATGGCCCGGCTGGCCTGGCCGACCATGCGGCCATTGAGATCGAATACGCCTGCGCGCGCGCTTCCGGTGCCCACATCTACGCCAATAAAATAGCTCGCCATTATTTTCTCCTCAGGCTTTTCGATTCTGTAACGCGATAAACAGGATCAGCACGCCGCCCCACAGGGCCATGGTCAGGTAGCTGCTGACCCCCAGCAAATTGAGGCCGCTTTCCAACATTTGCAGCACGATCAGCGCCAGCACCAGCCCCAGAATGCGGCCGAAGCCGCCGTCCGGGTTAATGCCGCCCAGCACCGAGGCCAGAATGGTCACCAGCAGATAAGATTCGCCGTAGCCGGCCTTGGCCGAGTTGAACTTGGCCATCATCAGCAGCGCGGCGCCCCAGCCGAGCAGCGCCGACAGGATATACACTGCGATCTGCACCCGCGCGGTGTTCACGCCGCTGAAGCGGGTGGCCTGCTCGTTGGAGCCGATCAGGTACAGGCTGCGCCCCAGCGTGGTGTGCTCCAGCAGCAGCCACAGACCCACCGCCACCAGCAGGAACAGGATCAGCGCCACCGGCACGCCGAGCACGGCGCCGTTGCCGAGAAATTGAATCGCCGCCGGGAAGCCGGAGATCACTGCGCCGTTGGACAGCAGAATATTCAGGCCGGTGATCAGGGTCATGGTGCCGAGCGAGGCGAGGATGGGCGAGACGCCTATCCAGGCTACCAGCGCGCCGTTGAGCGCGCCGATCGCCACCGCCACCAGCAGGCCGGCCAACAGCGCCAGCGCCAGGAACAGCGGCTGGTCGGGATGGCTGACGATGATCGCCGCCATCACCAGAGAACAGGCGTTGGCGCCGGCGATGATCGACAGGTTGATGCCGCCGGTTAGCATGGTGATGCCCATGCCGAGCGCCAGCAGGCCGAGGATCGGCAGCTGCGAGGCGATCGACTGGAAGTTGCCGAGGCTGAAGAAGCGCGATCCGAGCAGCCCGGCGAACAGCAGCGCCACCGCGATGATGATCGCGCCCTGCAGGCGAATGATCCGATCGTTTGGGATCAACCGAGTTAACTGCGTCATGTCAGATCTCCTTGAGC
Organism: Serratia sp. CY74737; assembly: GCF_052166775.1. Lineage (NCBI taxonomy): Bacteria > Pseudomonadati > Pseudomonadota > Gammaproteobacteria > Enterobacterales > Yersiniaceae > Serratia > Serratia sp. CY74737. The sequence goes on along the minus strand of NZ_JBJNOF010000016.1, from coordinate 162,356 downwards.
AGCTTGCGTTTTTCGTTCCAGGCGGTGGTGCTGATGCTGATCAAAATGATCGCGCCGCTGAACACCTGGTGCCAATAGGCCGAGACGCTGAGCAGCGTCAGCCCGTTTTGCAGGAAGGCCAGCAGCACCACGCCGAGCAGGGTGCCGGTCAACGATCCGCGGCCGCCGCTCATGCTGGTGCCGCCCAGCACCACCGCCGCCAATACCGTCAGCTCGAAGCCGAGCAGCGAGTTGGGCGCCACCGACTGGGTGATCTGCGCCTGCACCACCGCCGCGACGCCGGCCAGAATGCCCATATAGCCGTAGACGCAGAAGTGCAGCCGCAGCAGGTTCAACCCCAGGCGCGACGCCGCGTCGCGGTTGCCGCCCATGGCGTAGATCTGGCGCCCCAGCCGGGTGCGGTTCATCAGCACGCCGGTGACGACGATGGTCGCCAGCAGGCACAGCAGCGGCAGCGTCAGGCCGTAGTCGTAACCGTCGGCGCCCTGGAACGAGAACCAGTTGATGCCGTTCATGAACCAGTCCGGGAAGCCGTACAGCCAGGTGCCGTTGGTGGCGTACACCAGCAGGCCGTAGAACAGGTTAAGGGTGGCGATGGTGATGATGATCGCCGGCACCTTCAGCCAGTACACCAGGAAACCGTTCACCAGCCCGAGCAGCAGGCCGACGCCAATCGCCAGGGCGAACGCCAGCGGGAAGCTGCCGCCGTGCTGGATCACCCAGCTGGCCATCACATACTGCGCGATGGCGGTGACCGCCGGGAACGATATGTCGATGCCGCCGGCGATCAGCACCACGAACAGCCCGCAGGCCAGGATGCCGAGAATGGCGTAGCTGGTGGCGACGTCGGTCAGGTTGCCGAGCGTCAGAAACTCATCGGTGCCGGCGCTCAGGCCGATCGCCAGCAGCAGCACCAGCAGGCCGAGATAAAACTCGTGCCGCCCGGCCAGGCGGGCCAATAATGACTTATCCATTCACCACCTCGGCGATCTGTTGTTCGGTACTCTGGTGCGGCGCGAACTCGGCGATCAGCTCGCCTTTGCGCATCACCATCACCCGATGGCTGTTGTAATAGGCTTCCGGGATCTCGTCGCAGATCATCAGCACCGCCATGCCCAGCTGCGCCAGATCGCGGGCGATCTGATAGATCCCCTCTTTGTTGGCGATGTCCACGCCGACGGTGGGCGAGTCGAGGATCAGGATCTTCGGCTGGGTCGCGACCCATTTGGCGATGGCGATGCGCTGGGCGTTGCCGCCGGACAGGGTTTTCACCGGCAATGCGCTGTCGGACACCTTGATGTTCAAATCGCGGATCAGCCGGTTAACCAGCTCGGTCGCCTTGGCGTGATCCAGCAGCCCGAGCGAGGTATGCAGCCGATCGAAGACGGTGACGATGGTGTTGTCGTAGATCGATTGCTCCATGATCAATCCCTGCGTCAGACGATCCTCCGACACATAGCCGATGCCGTGGCGCACCGCTTCGCGGTTGTTGTGCAGCTGCACCGCCCGGCCCTCGATGCGGATCTCGCCGCTGTCCGGCCGCGTCATGCCGAACAGGCTGAGGCACAGTTCGGTGCGGCCGGCGCCGAGCAGGCCGACGATCGAGACGATCTCGCCGCCGCGCAGCGCCAGATTGACGTTGCGGTATTTTTCGCCGCGGCTGAGGTTGCGCACCTCGAGCAGCGGCGCCTGTTCGGCCGGCGGCAGCGGGGGCAGCGGGCTGTAATGGAAGCGTTGGCCGGTCATCAGGAACGCCAGTTCATGGCTGTCCAGTTCGCTGGCCGGCCAGGTGCCCACCAGCTTGCCGTCGCGCATCACGCTGATGCGATCGGCGACTTCCATCACTTCATCCAATCGGTGGCTGACGAACACCACGCAGATGCCGGCCGCCTTCAGCTCGTTGACCACCCGCAGCAGGCCGTCGACTTCCTGGCGGGTCAGCGAGGCGGTCGGTTCGTCCATGATAACCAACCGCGCTTCGGCGGCGATGGCGCGGCAAATCGCCACCAGCTGCCGATCGGCGATCGACAGTTTTTCCACTTTTTTATCGGGATCGATGTGTACGCCGACCCGCGCCATGGCGTCCAGCGCCGTCTGGCGCATCACACGCTTGCGCACCCAGAAGTGGCCGCCGGGCAGGTAACGGTGGATGGCGATGTTTTCCGCCACCGTCAGGTTAGGGAACAGCGACAGGTCCTGGTAGATCACCTGTATGCCGTAATAACCGGACAGCTGCGGCGTCAGGGCGTGGAAGAGTTTGCCTTCCAGCGAAATATTGGCGCCTTTTTCCGGCTGATAGACGCCGGAGATGATTTTAATGATGGTGCTTTTGCCGCAGCCGTTTTGTCCGGCCAGGCAGTGCACTTCGCCTTTATTCAGCGTCAGGTTGATCTGGTCTAATGCCAGCACGCCTGGGAATCGCTTGCTGATATTCTCCAGGGTGATAAATGCGGGGGAGGCTGTCATAACGTTAACCTGTGCTTGCGTAGCGGCCGAAGCCCTGGGCGCAGCAACGCTGCGCCCCTACGAGGGTTTAACTACTTTCCCGGTGTGGCGAAATTACGCGAAAAATCAGAATCCGAGCGATTGGGCGTTGTCTTTGGTCACTTCCAAAATCTTATTAAACCGAATCACTTTGTGTTCCATATCGACGTCGGCTTTGCCGAGGCCCTCGATCGACAGGTCCTTATTCACTTCTTTGCCCTGCAGCAGCTGGTCGGCCACCGTCACCAGCGCATAACCGGCGTCTTTCGGATCCCACAGCAGCGCTTTCTTGATGTCGCCGCGCATCAGGTAAGGAGCGGCCTGCGCCGGCATGGCGATGCCCACCACCGCGATTTTGTCCTTGGCGCGTTTCTTGGCCACCGCCTGGCCGGCGCCGATTGGGCCGAGCGAACCGAAGCCGATGATGCCCTTCATCTGCGGATAGGTTTTCATCAGATCCAGCGTGGTGGCGTAGGATTTGTCGATGCTTTCCGCCACCGGCAAGCGCGAGGTGACTTCAAACATGTCCGGGTATTTTTCTTTCTGGTATTTGATGGCGGAATCGGCCCAGGCGTTGTGCAGCGGCACAGTCAGCGAGCCGACGTAGATCGCGTAGCCGCCTTTGCCGCCCATGTCTTTCGCCAGCTCATCGACGTTGGCCTGCGCGTATTTCTCGCTGTCGATGGTTTCGATGTCCCACTGGCCGATCTGCTGGTCCGGGGATTCATGGGTCAGCACCACGATGCCTTTGTCGCGCGCTTTTTTCAGCACCGGCTCCAGCACCTTGGCGTCGTTCGGCACCACGATGATGGCGTTGACGTTCTTGGCGATCAGATCCTCAATCACCTTGACCTGCGCGGCCGGGTCCGGCGTAGAAGGGCCGGTCTGGTAAGCGTTGACGTCGAGTTTTTTCGCCGCTTCGTTGACGCCCACTTCCATGCGGTTGAACCACGGAATGCCGGTCACTTTGGCGACCACGGCAATCTCATATTTATCAGCGGCGAACACAGGTGTTGTCGATAACATGCACGCAGAAACCACACATGCATTTAATAATGCGAGGTTAAATTTCATTAGCTGTACCTTTTTTTATCTGTAGGGGTGGCGGTTTTTCCACCGCTGCAGATTACAAAGGAATGGAAGAGGGAGCGTAGCCGAAGTTAATGAAATGTGATCTGCGCACATTTAAGTAAAATACTGGCGTATTTAGTGTTAAATAAATGTTTAATTATTTGGCGGTGGTAAATTTACTACCAATTAAACAGCCATAAATAACTTTTTATTAACTTTTAATTAACGTTTTTGCATCATTTTGATGACTTGGACGCGGAAAAAAATGCCGGCGCAGAGGCCGGCATTGAAGCATTTAATCGATGTGTGAACAAGATCACCTTTGCGCCCGATTACAGCACGCCCTGGGCCAGCATCGCCTCCGCAACCTTAACGAAACCGGCGATATTCGCGCCGTGTACATAGTGGGTTTGCTTGCCCTCGCCGCCGTATTCCACGCAGGCATGATGAATATCCGCCATGATATGTTGTAAACGTACATCCACTTTTTCCGCCCGCCAGCCGATGCGCGCGGCGTTTTGCGCCATCTCCAGCCCCGAGGTGGCCACGCCGCCGGCGTTGGCCGCCTTGCCGGGCGCGAACAGCACCCCGGCGTCGAGGAAGGCGTCGGTGGCCTGGATGGTGGTCGGCATGTTGGCGCCTTCTGCCACCGCTTTCACCCCGTTGCGGATCAACGTCTGCGCCGCCTCGAGATCCAGTTCGTTCTGGGTGGCGCACGGCAGGGCGATATCCACCGGCACGCTCCACGGCTGCTGGCCCGCCAGGTAGGTCAGGCCACGTTCGCGGGCGTAGTCCGCCACCCGGCCGTAGCGCTGGTTTTTGATCTCCGCCAGGTGCGCCAGCTTCTCGGTGGTGAAGCCGTCTTCGTCCACCAGAGTGCCGCCGGAATCCGACACGGTGATCACGCGCGCGTCCAGCTCCAACGCTTTCTCGATGGTGTACTGCGCCACGTTGCCGGAGCCGGACACCGCCACCCGCATGCCCTCAAAGCCCAGGCCGTGGCGCTGCAGCATGGCGTCGGTAAAGTACACCAGGCCGTAGCCGGTCGCCTCGGGGCGGATCAGGCTGCCGCCGAAGGAGAGCCCTTTGCCGGTAAACACGCAGGCGGTGTTGTTGGACAGTTTCTTCATCATGCCAGCCATAAAGCCGACTTCACGGCCGCCGACGCCGATGTCGCCGGCCGGCACGTCGGTGTCCGGGCCCAAGTGGCGATACAGTTCGGTCATCAGCGCCTGGCAGAAACGCATGATCTCGCCCTGGCTTTTGCCCTTCGGATCGAAATCGGAGCCGCCTTTGCCGCCGCCCATCGGCAGGGTGGTCAGCGCATTCTTGAAGGTCTGCTCAAAGCCGAGGAACTTCAGGATCGACAGGTTCACCGACGGGTGGAAGCGCATGCCGCCCTTGTAGGGGCCGATGGCCGAGTTGAACTGGACGCGAAAGGCGCGATTGACCTGCACCTGGCCGCGATCGTCCACCCAGCTGACGCGGAACTGAATGATGCGCTCGGGCTCCACCAGGCGCTCCAGCAGCGCCTGTTCGCGATAGCGCGGGTTGCGCTCGATAAATGGCCACAGCGAGGTGAACACTTCGCGCACGGCCTGCAGATATTCCGGCTGGTGGGGGTTATGGCGTTGTAACGAGGACAGGAAAGACTCTACCGATACGGCATATTCCATGGATAACTCCTTTTAGCATTAAATTTTCCCCCGCTATTTCTTATAGATTTGGGTATAGGTGATGCTCGGGGGAGGATGTTGTGTCTTTAGCGACTATATCATCGGAGGGCGGTTGATTATCAAGCGATTAATCGGCGTGGCGGCATGAAAAACGCCCGCAGGGCGCGGGCGTTGGGCAGTTAAGTTAGCAAGCGCTTACTTTATTCGTCTTCTTCGTCGCGCAGCGGCACGATCAGCATATCGATGTGCACGGTATTGATCAGCTGGCGAGCGGAAGACATCAGTTTGCTCCAGAAATCCTGGTGGTGGCCGCACAGCACCAGGTCCATGTCGTATTTCTTGATGGCGTCCACCAGCACCTGCGCCAGATCGCCGCTGCCGCTCAGGGTCTCGGTGATCGGGTAGCCGGCGTTTTGCGACAGCTCGGTCAGCGCCTGGTGGGTTTCTTCAGAGATGCGCTTTTGCATGTCGCCGAGATTGACGTCGATAAGGCCAGTATAGAGATCGGAATAGTTGACATCGACGTGGATCAGAGAAACTTTGGCGTTATACGGCCGCGCCATAGAGACGGCTTTTTCTACCAGGATCTTGCTTTCCGGGGATAGGTCTACCGCGATCAATATGTGTTTGTAAGCCATAAGAATACTCCTTCCATAAACATGCCGATTAAAAAGGGTTAGCAGGCGTTCCGTGTACCCGCCTGGCGCTTTTGGTTCCATAGTATCATTCGGATAACGCAATGATATGTTGGGGCGATCACACTGCGCCGCATCGAAAATCTCTGCGCACGATACCTTTCGTTGTACACCCGCGCGGCGAAAAAGCCTAAGGGTTATGCGGGTTTTAACGGTCTGACCGCTTGAATTATAAGCGTTATTAAACAAAGTATAGCGCTAAATGTGCAATCAGCGCTCCAGATGCGGTTGCAGCAGGCTTTCAAACCACTCATGAAACACCGCCAAACGGCGGGAACGCTGGCGGCGATGGGGGTAGATCAGGGCGATCGGCATGGAGGCGGCGCGGTAACCGGGCAGGACTTCCACCAGTTCACCGGCGTCGAGTAGGTGTTGCACGTCGTAGCGCGGGATTTGCATCAATCCCAGCCCGGCGCGGCAGCAGGCGATATAGCTTTCGGCGTTGTTGACCACCACCCGGCTGGGCAAGTCGAGCCGCTGGGTGTGGCCGTCGCCGGTCAGGTATTCCCAGGGGGATTCGCGGCCGGTTTTGGGTGAGGCGTAGCCGATGCTCCAGTGCCCCTCGGCGAGATCGGCGGGATGAAGAGGATGGCCGAATTCGCTCAGGTAGGCGGGGCTGGCGCAGTTGATCAGCGCGATATGGCCGAGTGGGCGCATCACCAGGCTGCTGTCGTGCAGATCGCCGACGCGCACCGCGCAGTCGACCCCTTCCTGCACCAGATCGATGGCGCGATCGGCGGAGCTGAGCACCAGCTGCAGATGAGGGTGGCGCCGCAGCAGGCTGGGCAGCGCCGGCGCGATCAGCCGACGGGCGATGCGGCTCGGCACATCGACGCTGAGCCGCCCGGAGGCCTGCCGTTGGCTGGCCTGAAACGACTGATCGATATCTTCCACCTCGGCCAGCAGCGGGCGCAGCCGTTCGAGCAGCTGTTCGCCGTCGGCGGTCAGCCGCACTTGCCGTGTGGTGCGGTGCAGCAGGCGCACGCCCAACTGCGTTTCCAGTTGCTGAACGGCGGCGGACACCGAGGCGCGCGGCACCTCCAGCGCATGGGCCGCCCGGATAAAGCTGCCCATCTCCGCCACCTGCACGAATACGCGGTATTGATTGAATCTGTCCATCTCGTTGACCTGCTGTTCCTTGGCGCCGTTTCTGATAGAGAGTGTAGCCGCATGGCGCGGTTGCGCGCGAGCAGGTGCGGGGGCGATAGGTGCCCCCGCCGGGTTTATTTGGTGGTGTAGCCGCCGTTGATCAGGATGGTTTGGCCGGTTACCCACCAGCCGTCGCTGACCAGATGACGGATGAACGGCACCACGTCTTCGATATCGGTCAGGCCGGTTTGGCTGAATGGCGACAGCGCCGCCGCCGTCTTGTGGTAGGCCACGGCGTCCGCGCCTTCCGCCGGGTAGAAGAACGGGGTATCCATCGGGCCGGGGCCGACCGCCGTCACGGAGATGCCGCGCTCGCCGAACTCCTTGGCGGCGGCGCGGGTGAAATGCTCCACCGGCGCTTTGGTGCCGGCGTAAGCGGCGTAGAACGGCGTGAAGGCGCCGAGTAGCGAGGTGACCAGCGTGCAGATTTTGCCGTTGTCGTTAAGGTGCTTACCCGCTTCTTTCAGGAAGAAGAACGCGGTTTTGGCGTTGACCGCGGTCATCTCGTCGTACTCGGCTTCGCTGATGTCGATCAGCGGCTTTTTCAGCACCTTGCCGACGGTATTGATGGCGATATCCGGCTTGCCGACGGCGGCGACAGCATCGGCGAACAGCTTCTCGACCGCGCCTGCGGTGGTCAGATCGGCCTGCAGCGCGACGCCTTGCGCCCCGGCGGCCTGAATGGCGGCGACGGTTTTCTCCGCCTCGGTTTTGGAGGCGGCGCTGTTGTAGTGGATCACCACCGCTTTGGCGCCTTGCTCAGCCAAATCGCGCGCGATCAGCCCGCCGAGGTTCTTGGCGCCGCCGGCGATCAGGACGGTTTTTCCCTTGATTGAATGGTTTGCCATAACAGTTTCCTTGGATAAGCGTAACGGAAACCTGAGTCTAGCCAGCGTGGGGGGAAAGATCAGCGGCGTGGCGCGGGATAGACTATCCATAAAAACAGCCTAATCGAAAACGGGCGGTTATCACTTATAACGCCTCGGCAGGTGACTTTTCGGCACAGGGCGGTAAATTTTATCCACTGCTCAGGCCAGTTTGCGTTTCATTAACCTACAATGATGGATATGGGCCTCATCATTTCTCCTCTGAGTAGAACCATGCCGTGCAAATCTCATCGTGCGGTGCGGCAACGTCTTCGGAGGCGGTGGGTTATGGGCGTGGCCCGTGCAGGCAAAAAAAGGGGATGAGAGCGGTAAGCTCCAGCAGAGTATCGGGTAATGAGGTAGGGCGGTTGGACCCGGCGGATGGCCGCGGATAACAACGCCTTGAGGGGGCAATCATGATCAGTACCGTCGCGCTGTTTTGGGCCTTGTGTGTGGTGTGTGTGGTTAACATGGTGCGGTATTACTCTTCTCTGCGCGCGCTGCTGGTGGTATTGCGCGGCTGTGACCCGCTGCTGTACCAATATGTCGACGGCGGCGGCTTCTTTACCGCCCACGGCCAACCCAGCAAGCAGCTGAGGCTGGTACGTTATATTTTCGCGCAGCGCTATGTCGAGCACCACGATCCGGAGTTTATTCGCCGCTGCGAGCGGGTGCGCGGGCAGTTTATGCTGACTTCGGCCCTGTGCGGCCTGGTGGTCATCTGCCTGATAGCGATGATGATTTGGTATTAATGCCTTTCTGTTTCCCTTGATGCAGGCAAAAAAAAGGCGGCCATGCGGCCGCCTTCCTCATGATGCTTGTCGCTTAGATCAGCTTCAACGCGACCCAATACAGCGCACCGGAGAGCAGAATCGAGATTGGCAGGGTGAGCACCCAGGCCAACAGGATGTTCTTCACGGTTTTGCTCTGCACGCCGCCGCCGTCCACGATCATCGTCCCGGCAACCGCCGAAGAGAGAACGTGGGTGGTGGAGACCGGCATGCCGGTATAACTCGCCACGCCGATCGACAGCGCCGCGGTCATCTGGGCCGATACGCCCTGGGCGTAGGTCATGCCTTTCTTGCCGATCTTCTCGCCGATGGTGGTGGCTACGCGTTTCCAGCCCACCATGGTGCCGAGCGACAGCGCCAGCGCGACGGCGACGATGATCCACATCGGCGCGTACTCGACGGTCTGCAGCAGATCCTGACGCAGGTTCTTCAGGAAGCGCTGGTCGGCGGATGAGGTTTCCGGCAGCTTGGCGACTTTATCCGCCGTGTCGGTCACGCACATCAGCAGGCGGCGCAAATGGCTGCGCTGCTCAACCGTCAACTGATCGTAGCTTTGCAGGTTGGTCAGCATGCCCTGAGCCAGCTCGATCGCCGGCATGGCGCGCGAACTGTCGCAGTGGAACTCGGCCGGTTTGCCAGGCGTGGCTTCGTCATCCGGGCTTGGCACCAGCGGCGTCAACGACACCGCATGCGACAGCGCGTCGCCGTGCTGCTGGTAATATTGCTGCAGGTGGGTCACGGCGTCACGCGTACGGGTGATGTCATAACCGGTTGCATTCATATTGACCACGAAGCCGGCCGGGGCAACGCCGATCAGCACCAGCATGATAAGGCCGATGCCTTTCTGACCGTCGTTGGCGCCGTGCGAGAAGCTGACGCCAATCGCCGACAGGATCAGCGCGATACGGGTCCAGAACGGCGGCTTGCGTTTGCCGTCGACCTTTTCACGTTCCGCTGGGGTCATGTGGATACGCTGGCGTTTCTTGGTGCCACTCCAATAGCGGCGCAAGGCGAACACCATCACTCCCGCCACCATCATGCCGACCAGCGGCGAGAACAGCAGAGAAAGGAAAATGCCAATCATTTTCGGGACGTTAAGCGCATCCACGACCGAAGTGTGGGTCATCAGGGCGTTGGTTAAACCGACACCGATGATTGCGCCTATCAGCGTATGGGAACTGGACGCCGGCAGACCAAAATACCAGGTGCCGAGGTTCCAGATGATTGCCGCCAACAGCATGGAGAAGACCATGGCTAATCCGTGTGCTGAACTGACGTTCAACAACAGATCGGTAGGCAACAAGTGGACGATGGCGTAAGCAACACTCAAACCGCCGAGCATTACGCCAAGAAAGTTGAACAAACCTGCCATCACGACCGCAAGTTGCGAGCGCATGGCGCGGGTATAAATAACTGTAGCGACCGCATTGGCCGTATCATGAAAACCGTTGATGGCTTCATAAAACAACACGAACAACAATGCGAGAATTAACATCAGGCCGGTATGGAAATCCAGGCCAGCGAACAAATGCAGCATAAGCGTTACGCCAGTTTGTGGACATGAACGCCGCGCATTATCAGTGACAACCGGTGCCGGGGAAAAGGAAAATATGACGTTTTTTTGATTTGGACATGACGAAATGGTGGCGTGTCTATAACAAAAATATGGAATATCAACGCGTTAATCTGCTCTGACCTCTGTAATATTTTCTTACTATGGCGTTGGCGGCGCGGGGGCTTTACAATCTGCCGCCGTGAATTTGGCGGTGACCGGCGGCGAAACGGCGTAATATGGCGCTCTTTTGTCGCGATTGTGGTTTTGATAAGTGAGGCTCAGGTGGAACAGTTTGATGTCGTAGTGATTGGGGCGGGCGCCGCCGGCATGTTTTGCGCCGCGCAGGCGGGGCAACTCGGTTGCCGCGTGTTGCTGCTCGACAACGGCAAAAAACCGGGCCGCAAGATCCTGATGTCCGGCGGCGGGCGCTGCAACTTCACCAACATGTACGCCGAACCGGCGGCCTATCTGTCGAACAACCCGCATTTTTGCAAGTCGGCGCTGGCGCGCTACACCCAGTGGGACTTCATCGATCTGATCAACCGTTACGGCATCGCCTACCATGAAAAAACGCTGGGGCAGCTGTTCTGCGACGATTCGGCGCAGCAGGTGGTGGATCTGCTGGTCAAAGAGTGCGAGCTGGGCCAGGTGACGATGCGCCTGCGCAGCGAAGTGCTGGGCGTGGAGAAAACTGAGAACGGCTACGCGCTGGCGCTGAATGGCGAAAAAGTAAGTGCTCGCTCACTTGTGGTGGCCAGCGGCGGATTATCCATGCCGGGGCTGGGCGCCTCGCCGTTCGGTTACAAGCTGGCGGAGCAGTTCGGCCTCAGGGTGCTGCCGACGCGCGCCGGGCTGGTGCCGTTTACCCTGCATAAGCCGCTGCTGGAGCATGTGCAAACGCTGTCCGGCGTGTCGGTGCCGGCGGTGATCACCGCCGAGAACGGCGTCAGCTTCCGTGAAAGCATCCTGTTCACCCATCGCGGCCTGTCCGGCCCGGCGGTATTGCAGCTGTCCAGCTACTGGCAACCGGGTGAGTATGTGAGCATTAACTTACTTCCTGAGATGGATCTGGCGGGCTTCCTTGATGAACAGCGCCTGCAGCACCCTAACCAAAGCCTGAAAAACACCCTGGCGCTGCACTTGCCGAAGCGGCTGGTAGAATGCTTGCAGACCCTGGGACAACTGCCGGAGGCGACGCTGAAGCAGCTGAATGCGCCGCAGCAGGCGGCGCTGGTGGATCTGTTGCAGAACTGGCGCGTGCAGCCGAACGGCACCGAGGGTTATCGCACGGCGGAGGTGACGCTCGGCGGCGTCGACACCAACGAACTTTCTTCCAAGACGATGGAAGCCCACAAGGCGCCGGGGCTCTATTTTATCGGCGAAGTGGTGGACGTGACCGGGTGGTTGGGCGGCTACAACTTCCAGTGGGCCTGGAGCTCGGCCTGGGCCTGCGCCCAGGCGCTGGCGGCGCAGGGGCGTTAAAACCCGCTCAGCCTTGAAACGTACCGGGTCACATTGGCCCGGCCTTGAGCTGATTCATTAATTTAATTTTAGTATCGTCGTCGAGAAAACTCGCTTCCAACGCCTGTCGGTTGCTGCGGTTAAAATCTTCATCCTGCCAGCCGAAGGCGTTATGCAACAGCCGGTACTCCTTGTTCAGCGTGGTATCGGCGACGGTGCGCGCATCGGTATTCACGTTCAGCCGCACTCCCATCCTTTTCAGCCGGTCTATCGGGTGACTGTCGATGCTGTCGAACAGATTGCAGACGAGATTGCAGCTGGGGCAGATCTCGAGCAGGACGCCGGTGGCTACCAAGCGCTCGATAAGCGCAGCATCCTCGATGCTCCTGACGCCGTGGCCGATGCGCGACACCTGCAGCCTATCCAGCGTTTCCCGTACGCTGTCGGCGCCCTTCGCCTCGCCGGCGTGGGCGATGACGTTGCCGCCGGCTTCGCGCACCGCCCGAAAGGCCGCTATGTGATTGGCCAGCGGGTAACGCGCTTCGTCGGCGGCCAAATCCAGCGCCACCACGCCGCTTCCCTGATAATCGATAACCAGCTTCGCCGTTTGCAGGCTGGCGGCCGCGTCGAAATGCCGCAGCGTGCATAGGATAAGCCCGGCGGCGATGCCGTAAGCCCGCGAGGCGTTATGCATGGCCGCCAGCACCGTCTCGACCACCGCTTTGCCGGTTAACCCCAGCCGGGTATGCAGCAGCGGCGCGAAGCGCAGCTCGGCATAGATGACATTATCCGCCGCCAACTGCGCGAATAAGTCCTCGACGGCCAGCGCTATCGCCTGGCTTGTCTGCAATAGATCTATTTGCGGCGCTATCTTGCTTAGAAAGTCCCCCAGATCGGCGCATCGTTTCGGCGCGACAAATTGCCGATTAAATGCCGTTCTGGTTATTTGCGGGTCGACCTTTTTTAAATAGTGGTAGCTTAAACAGGTATCCAAATGGACGTGTAATTCCACTTTCTTCAATTTTCTTGGATCGAATTTCATGCGGGTCACTTATTTCATTAACGGCTGAGATAACAACGAGAACAGTTTTTCTTTAAACAGGCCGGGCTTAATGCGGGTAATCACGCGCGCATTGGCCGGTTCGCCGGTAAGCTGAGTGGAATCGATGACGTAATGGCCGTAAGACCTCTCACTTTTATATTCTACCCATGAATACGCCTCCAGACTGGTCTCGACGATATCCGGATAGAGCGCCACCGCCATGGTGGTCGGATCGGGCAAATCAAACCCTTTGCGTTCGTTGCGCCGTGCGTTGAACGCCATCAGCGTGCGATTGCAGCGCACGGCAAAGCGTCCCAGTTCGCCGAGGTTATTCAATCGTTCTATATCGCGTTCGTCGATAAATGCTTCCCCCATGCCGATCTCCCAGCCGACGAGAGTGAGCGGCAGCCCGGCAGTGAGCACCAGATGCGCAGCTTCGGCGTCGGCGTAAAAATTAAATTCGGCCAGCGGGGTGATATTGCCGGGCGTCAGTCCGGAACCGCCCATGACATACACGCGCTTCACTTTTTCGGCCAGCGCGGGCGCTTTCAGCACCGCCATCGCGAGATTGGTCAGCGGCCCCAGGGTGACGATTTCCAGCTCGCCCTTGAGCCGTGCGGCGCAGTCGATGATGGCGTCCACGGCATGAACGGGTTCTACGGCCAAGCGTGGGGTCGGCAAGGCCATGTCGCCCATGCCGTCTTCACCGTGAATATGGTGCGAGTGATAGCGCGTGCGAAACAGTGGTTTCGCCATGCCGGCGTAAACCGGAGGGGCATAGGTTCCCGCTTTTTCCACGCAAATGAGCGCATTTTTGACGCAGTGTTCTAGCGGGCAGTTTCCGGCGACCGCGGTGATCGCTTCCACTTTCACGCCAGGTTCGCGCAACGCCATCAGCAGCGCAACGGCATCGTCGGAAGCGGTATCGGTGTCTATCAGAATGTGTCGCATGGCAATCTCCTCGTAGGGGGTACGGAGAAAATACCCAGGCGGCCCAAGGCAAAAAAGGTCAGATGTCCTTTTTCGTTCTGAAGCGCGTCGGCTATGCTGAACGCAGTCGAAAGCGAGGAGGCAAGACGTTTAAGGATGAGCCTTGGGAGTGAATCGCCTTGAAAACGGTCGGTGACAGCAAGCTAAAAGAAGCGTTCATTGAGGTTCACGATCTGCAAACGGCGCTTTCGCCCACGCTGCTCGCCGCACTGCGCCTGGTGAGCGTCGAAGCCGGCGAATACCTGGTGACGCAAAGCGATCGTTTGACCCACCTGTTTTTTCTCGTGCAGGGAAAATTGCAGGTTGAGAATTTTGATGTGAATGGCGCGCACATTGTCTTTTCCTTCGAAACGGATTTCTCGGTAATTGGCGATCTGGAGCTGTTCTCCCAGGCGCAGCGCACGCTGTTCAGCACCGTGCAGGCGGTGACCGACGCGCTGCTCCTCGCGGCACCGATAGAGGTCATCAACAATCACGCCCTGAGCGACCCGGCGTTTCTCACCTTTATCTGCCGGCAATTGAGCAATAAGCTGCTGAATTCCTCCTTGCTGCATGCGAACGGCGTTTTGACGGCGGAATATAAACTGCGAAAATTTTTATTATTCAAGATAAAGAGCGAAGGGGAGTTGATTGAGCTGGAAAACCGGGAGGCGCTGGCGGCGAGATTGGGCATCTCCGTCAGACAGCTAAGCCGCGCGTTGGCGCAGCTCGCGGCGGAAGGCATCATTCAGTTTAAAAACAAATCACTGCGGGTGACGGATCGCCAACGGCTGTCTGCTATCGAAGGTAACCAAAGCGGTTAATCGAGCGCCGGCCCTTTCAATTCCACGCGATTGCCGTCCGGATCGCTGAAATAGATGGACGGCCCGTCGCCTTCCGCGCCGTAGCGCGATTCGGCGGGATCAGCGTCGATCCCCTGCGATCGCAGATAGGTCAACAGCTCATCTTCATTGAAAGGATCGATGCGCAGGCAGAGGTGATCGACATTTTGCCGGTGAGGATCGGGCGCGTCGCCGCCTTTTTTTCCAAGCTGACCGTTAACGTCGACCAGATCAATCATGGCCGCTCCGGCGCGCAGGTGCACCAGCCCCAAATCCGGCCGCTGTTTGGCGATATCACAGCCGACGATCTGGGTATAAAAATGCAGGCTTTTCTGCATATCGCGCACGCGCAGAACCACATGGTCGATAGTCTTCAGGCTGAAAGGGGGCATGATTTTCTCCCAGAATCGCGGCGTTACTCATCAGCATAATCGGCAATGCCCGATTTATCCTGTTTTCTCCCCCTATTGCTGCCAGAGCCGCCGCTTATCGCAGAGTCGCCACGATCTCCTCCAGCTCAGCACGCTGTGCCTCACCAAGTGCGCTGTCCATCGCGGCATTCTCCGCCAGCAGGGTTTGCAGGCCGATCAGCCAATCATAAATATAAAACGCGGTACTTTTGGTCGGCGTCGGCGCCAGCCGGGTGAGCCGCTGCTGGCCGCTCCAGTCCACCGCCGGCTGCGGCGGCGGGGTAAAGATCGGTTGGCCGGGATTGACGCGGCTCTCGGGGCGCGTGGCCGCGTCGCGCCGCTGGAAGCCGAGCCAGGCGACGAAGTCGCCCAGTAGCGCCAGCGCCTGGCTGATCTGCCGATCTTCACCCTGTTCCGGCAAGCTCCCGGCGCACAGCGCGCGCTCCAGTTCGTCGTCGAGCCGCAGGCGGCAGGCGGCGCCGATCAGCGCATCGATCAGCAGTTCGAGGTGCGGCCTGTCGACGCCGAGCAGATCCAGCAATCGGCGGCTGTCAGGCAGCGCGCGCAGATGGTTGACCCAGTCGGCGAAGATCCGCGCGGCGAAAGGCGATGCGGGCTGTTCGCCGGACGCCGCAGGGTCTTGCGCACCGAACAGATCGATATCCAGCCCAAACGGCGAAGGCGGCGTCGTCTGGGACGGCGTCGTATGCTGCTGTTGCTGATAAAGCTGGCGCAGCGTATCGCGCTGCGGCAGCAACCGTTCCAGCAGTTCGCCGTGGCGGCCGGCCTGCGCCTGCAACGCGCGCAGCAGCTGCTGGGCGCGTTGCTGCGCCGCGTGTGGATCGGCGACGGAGAGCCAGTTGCCGAGCAGGCTTTCCGTCAGTTCTCGCTGCAACTCTTCGCGCTGTTCGAGCAGGCGCGCTTGCTTCTGGGCCGGGCGCGCCTGGGCGGTCAGGTAGCTCACCATGCGGCGGCAGTCCTGTTCATCCAGCGCCAGCAGCGTGGCCCAGCTGTCGCCGGGCTCGCCGACCTGACGCTGGACGGCATCGTCGGGCCGCGCTTTGCCTTCCTGACGCAGGTCGAACGGTGTGATCGCCCAGATTAAACCGGGCTTGCGGCGCTGGCGCAGCGCCGGGGTTTCCCCCTGGGTGTGGTTGACCCAATCGGCGAGCGCCTGGCCGACGCGCGCGGCGTCCTGCGGCGTGGCGGCAGCATCGGTCACCAGCAGCAGGCTGGCGTGCAGGCCGTCGGCGCAACGGGCCAGTAAATGGGCGCGCTTCGCCTGCTGCAGACGCTGCGCCGGCTCCGCCTGCGGACAGATGCGGCTGCCGGGCAGGTCGATCAGCGCCACGTCGGCGGGCAGGCCTGCCTGCGTCGTCTGCGGCAGTAGGGTGGTCACTTCTGCGGTCAGCCAGGCCAGATCGCTCAGTGCGATCTCCCGTTCATTGCCGTTTTCGGTCATGACGGCGATCGTGGCGTTTTCCGGTGCGGCGCTTGCGGTCAGCAGCGCCAACGCGCGGCGCGGGGCATTAACCCGTCTGCTGCCGTCGAGCGCCTGCAACGCGTGCGCCAGCTGGCGGTAACGCGCCGTCAGCGTCGCTTCCTCTCCCCACAGCGGCGCAAACAGGCGCGCGCGGTCATCGATGCTCAACAGCGGCGCCAGCGTCACCGCCTGCGGCCAGAAGTGCCTGTCGAGCGTGGATTGCTCTTTGTCGCCGTGGCGGCGCAGGCTGTCCCACAGCGCCAGTACGGCATTGCCGTCGAGGCCATCGATGGCGACCGCCTGTCGGTGGCGCGTCAGCGCTTGCAGGTGCTCGGCGATGGCGCGGGCGTCCCAGTCCGGGCGGAAGCCGCTCATCGCGGCGGCGTCAATCGTCATGGCCAACCACTGCGCTTCATCGAGCAAGGCGAGGACGATCGGATAATCGGCGGGCCCCGCCTCGGCCGCCGTGCAGTAGCGCACTGCGAGCGAAAGGTCCGCGTCGAAGCGTTTTGCGCCGGGCGCCAGCGCCGCCAACAGATGGGCTTTGGCGGCGGCGTTGTGGCCATATAAACCGATGGCGACCTGCGCAGGCCGTGTGTTTTCCAACAGTGCGGCGCGGTTATGGCAACGCCGCAAACGCTGTATCAGCCGATCGGCTTCCCGCTCCAGGCGGGCGGAGTGACGGCGTGCGGCGTCCACCCAGTCGATCGCCTGCAGAATGCCGGCGCTGAGCGCGTTATTCGGAGCCGCTGGGGCGAGGGTTTGCGTGTTCATCGTGGGTAAATGCTCCCGCTGTCTATCCAGTAGTGGGTCGCACCGGAGGCGCTGGCAGCCAGGGTATTGAGTTTCAGTTGCAGGTGGTGCGCCGGGACGGGGCTGCCGTCGGCCAGCAGCGCCTGGGCGATCTTGACGCTCTCGGCGCCCTGCTCGGCGCTGGCGGTGATGGCCAGCCGCAGGCCGATCACCGCGTCGCCGGCCAGCTTGCGCGCCAGCTGGGCGTCATTGATGGTCAGCGTATAGAGCGGCGAGGCCGGCCAGCGTTCGTTGTCCAGCTGGCGGAAGCCCAGACGCAGTGGGCCGCGCAGCTGGAAGCTGCCGGCGGGATCGAGCGCGAAATCGGCGCGATCCAGATCGATGTCGCGGTAATAGACGTTATCGTCCGCCAGCATGTTGTTGCCGTCCAGCATGCCCAGATAGCGAATAGTGGAGTAGGGCTGGAAATCGCCGACGTTGAAGTAAAAGCTCTCCAGCCGCAGATCGATCGCCAGCAGGCACAGCATGGCGCCCACGGCAGCGGTGGATTTCGGGTTATCGATGCGGCCGCGTTTGTTGAACGGGTACCAGCTGCGAGTGTGGTAGCCCTCGAGCGGCAGAATGCGGCTGGCGGGCAGCGGCTGCAGGTGGCGCAGCAGCGCCTGCACGCCGGGGAAGCGTGCCGGGCGGCCGGTCAGCAGCAACACGTCGCAGGTGTACAGCGCCACCACTTCGGCCAGCAGACGCAGGCAGCGGCCGATGCCGATGCGATCGGACAAGAAAGCGGCGTGCAGGTCGGCCAAACGGATCACCAGCGGGGTATGCAGGATATCGAAGGCATCGCTGTCGGCTTCGCGCTGCACTTCGCCGTTGATAAACGCCAGCACCTGCGGCGTCGGCCGCTGCGGCAGCAGATCGCCGAGGCCGGCGGCGATTTCCGCGCGGCTGTCCAGCGGATCGTACTGCTCATAGGCGGCGAGCAGCGCGCGTCCGGCGGGCATGAAGATCTGCAGCGCGGCCTGTTGACGCAGGGTGGAAAGCCCGTCCATGCGCCCTTCGTTGCCGAACAGTTTGTCCATCAGCGCCGCAGCGGCGCTCACGCCGGCGGCCTCGAACGCCTGTTGCACGGCGGGCAGGACAAACTGCTGGATGATGTCCAGCAAGATATCGTCGCCGGCGACCTTAAAGCCCTCGCGGAACAGCAGGCGCGGGTTGATTTTGATGTTGTTGCCTACGCCGTCATCGAGCGAGTAGTGCGTGATCGCCAGATCGGTGGTGCCGCCGCCGATGTCGATGGAGGCGATGCGCAGCGTCTTGCCGGGCTGTTCACCCGGCGCCAGCGGCCGATCGGGCCGAGCCATGGCGGCGAAGAAGGCGTCGGTGCGGCCGGCGAAGTTCACCTGGGTTTCGTTGTACAGATAGACCATCTGGCCGCAGGTGGCTTCGTCCCACTCGATCTGCACCTGCGGCGCCGGGAAGCGAGTGCGCGCGCCGTCGAACGGCGCATCCTGCGGGTGCCAGCCGAGGGCTTTCCACACCAGCCCGATCGCTTCCTGCATGCGGCGGCGGAAGATCTCGCGCTCCGGCTTCGGCATCGCCGACGGCAGCGTCAGGATGATGGCGCGTAAACGGCGCGGGGCGGCGGCGTTCGGCATGCGGCTGCGCTGGGCGATGCTGTTGATCTGCATCAGCGCCTGCGCCAACAGCTCGCTCAGCATCAGGCTCATCACCGCGCTGCGGCTGTAATGGGCGGCGAACACCGGCAGCCGTTCGGCCGTCGGCAGGGCGGACAGCGGCACGCCCTCGTCGTTGATCAAGGTGGTCAACGGCGCGGCGGCGGCCATCGGCTCGTGCCGCTCGTTGAAGCGCCAGCCGGGCGCATAGCGCTCTTCGTCCCACAGATAGCGGCGCGGGCTGGAGATGCCGGTGGTGCCTTCATGCCCTTCGCGTCGCTGCGCCAATTGCGCGGCTTCACGGCCGACGCGGGTGATGGACGGCCATTGGAAGGCGTCGTCGCGTCCGCTCTGGAAGGACAGATGCGGCTTGCCGAACGCGGCCCGAGAAAACTCCACCCGGCTCTCGAACAGTTCGTTGTAGACGTGATGCGGTTCGGACAGCGAACGCAGCTGCAGCTCATAGGTTTGCTTCAGGCCGTTGCTCTCTTCCGGATGGTCTTCGACCACCACGCCGCAGGTGTGAGAATTGCCGACGTCCAGCACCAGATCGACGTCGATCGCCGGCTGTTGCAGCGTCGCCGCCGCCATTTTTATCTGCGGCACCGTCAGCTGATGGCCGAGCATGTGCAACAGGTTGAGGTAGTGCGCCTGATACTCGAAGGTTTTCAGCCCGGCGTTGATCTCCGCCTCGGCGCGCTGTTCCCGCTCGGCGGCGCGCTGGCTGAACGCCTCGCGCAGCCAGCCATCCACCCAGGTCAGATCGAGGAACTCGCCCAGCTCGTGGTTACGGTGCGCCAGCGCGAAGCTCAGATCGGCGCCGAGATCGCTCTCGCCCGGCGCCAGCGCTTCCTGGCCGGGCGCGGCGGCGCGGGTATCGAAGGCCAGCACCACCCGCAGCAGGTTGCCGTCCTGATCCGGTTCATCCAACTGCACCACCTGCAGGCGAGCCCAGTTATCCGGGCCCGACAAAAACAGGCCCGCCGGGGTGTGGCGCAAGAAGGGCAGCGGCAGCCAGAGCTTATCCAGCAGGCGCAGCGACTGCTGCAGCGGGTAGCTGAACTCCGGCCGCACCACTTCGGCGGCTTGCCCGCCCTCGGCCGGCAACTGATATTTGCCGCTCTCGGCCTCCCATTGCAGGCGCAGCAGCGGGCCGCTGGCGGTCTTGCGCACGAATTTGCCGGGAAACTCGGCGTCCAGCCGCGGGGTCAGGGCAAAGTCCATAAACTGAATGCCGCTGTCCTGAATCAGCGTAATGCCGTGTTTGTAGTCCGTAAGGGGTGCCAGCATCATTTACTCTCGCGCTTGAACGTCATGGGATAGGTGGTGTCCGCATCGTAGCGGCCGGTGCATTCCGCGGCCCCGGTCTCGCCCTGGCGGCAGACGATTTCCGGGATCTGGTAGCGGCTGCCGTCGCTGCAGCGCGCTTTGGTGCGGCTGTTGATCACCAGATTGCCGGACTGCATCAGCCCGGCCTCGACCGCCACCCGGCAGGTGACGCCGTCGCCGTAGGCGATGACGGCGCTGCCTTTGCCCGCGTTCAGGCGGTATTGCAGGCTGGGGCGCTTGCCGGTGATCGGATCTTTCAGCGCCACCGTGGCGCGCCATTTGCCGTTAAGGAAACGGGTGGAGCCGGCCTTCACCGCCTCGGGCGGCAGCACCAGCGCATTTTTGTCCGCCGGCTGCGGGATGACCGGCGCCGGGGGCGGCGGCATCAGCGTGGCGTGCGCCAGCGGCAAGCGCAGCTTAGGCAACGGCGCGGCGGTTTTTTCCGCCGCTGCCGGATGGCGCACCTCAGCCGGCATCGCCGGTTGCGGCGGCGGTGAGCGGTGCAGCCAGGCGGCCAACGCCGCGCTGCCTAGCAGCAGTACCGGCAACAACCACAGCGCGTGGCGTCGACGCGGGCGGACAACGGCGGGGGATTCGGCGGGCGCCGTCGGGGCGGGCACCGGTTCAGGCTCGGCGGCCGGGGCCGGTTTTACCGGTTCGACAACGGCCGGTTTGCGCGGCGCGGCGGCGATCGGCGCCGGTTTTTCCACTTCCGATTCGAGTGGGCGCAGGCAGGCTAACGGATCGTCCGGGCTCTGCGCCTGCGGTTTGATAAAGCCCCAAAAGGTCAGCACCGGCCGATCGTCCACCAGGTAGACGTGGTTGGGGTCGGGAATGTGCATCGCTTTGGCCAGCAGCGCGCCGAACAGGCGGTGGCTGGGGTGATCGGTCGCCCGGGTCTGTTCGGTCAGGCTGCGGAAGGTCGCCAGACAGTGTTCCAGGTGGCGCACCGCCTGCGCGCGCTGGGCATCGCTTGCCGCCAGCCAGGAGGTCACCTTGCCCGGAAAGGGCGCATACCAGTCGATGCGCGTGCCGCTTTCGTTCGGCTGGGGGATCGCCAGACAGTCGGCGGCCTGCTGCTGTCGGCGAAGACGCAGGGTTTCCCGCAGCTGCTGCGCGCAGGCGTAGATCGGTTGCCCGTTTTCGCCTAAAGCCAGCACATCATCCAAACTGCCACTGCGTAAGAAGGGTTTCACCACGGCGCCGCACCTTGTCCTGTTCTGCAAAAACGCATAAAAGTCCATGGTACCCCGCCGGCGATGCCGCCAAACGGCCAAGGACAGCCCGAAAAACGCCCTTCTTTGGCGTTAGCGGCGCACTTTGGCAACCGGCACAGTGAAAATCTCGCTATCTGGACCTGTCTGTGAACCGCTTTATCTGAAAAATAGAACGCAGCCCCGGCAAGCGACGCCGGGGGAACGATGTTCTCTTTCACTATGACCTCGCCTCGCGGGTTGCCGATTTCGGTATGCCTCAGGCGTGCGGAGCATTCGCATGATGGACAGTCAGTCTGAAAAAACGCTTGTTGTTACCCCTGCTCATCCCGCCGTCGGGCATTCGGCTCAGGGCTGGATGAACGGTTTCCTCGGCATGATTATCTTCAGCGGCTCGTTGCCCGCCACCCGGGTGGCGGTGCTGGAGCTCGATCCGCTGTTTCTGACGGCGATCAGGGCGGCGATCGCCGCTTTGCTGGCCCTGTGCGCGCTGCGGATCACTCGCCAGGCGCGGCCGACGCGGGCCGATTTGCCGCCGCTGCTGTTTGTGGCGCTCGGCGTGGTCATCGGTTTTCCGCTGCTGACGGCGCTGGCGCTGCAGCACACCACCTCGGCGCATTCGCTGGTGTATATCGGCCTGCTGCCGCTGGCGACCGCCGGTTTTGGCGTCTTGCGCGGCGGTGAGCGCCCCAAGCCCGCTTTTTGGGCTTTTTCGGGCATTGGCGCCGCGCTGGTGGGGGCGTTCGCGCTGAGCCAGGGGAGCGGCGGCGCCTGGCAGGGAGATGCGCTGATGGTCGGCGCGGTGCTGCTGTGCGGTTTGGGTTATGCCGAAGGCGCGGTGCTGTCGCGCCGGATCGGCGGCTGGCAGGTGATCTCCTGGGCGCTGGTGGCGGCGTTGCCGTTGACGCTGGCGGCCGCATGGTGGGCGGCGCCGGCCGCTTGGCCCGTCGTCAGCGGCGCCGCCTGGCTGTCGCTGGCTTACGTCTCGGTGTTCAGCATGTGGATCGGCTTTATCTTCTGGTATCGCGGCCTGGCGCAGGGCGGCATCGCCGCCGTCGGGCAATTGCAGCTGCTGCAGCCGTTCTTCGGCCTGGCGCTGGCGGGCTGGCTGCTGCAGGAAACCGTCCAGCCGATGATGATCGCCGTGATGGCCGGCGTGGTGGTTTGCGTGTTCGGCGCCAAGCGCTTTTCTCGCTAGGCCCCGTTGCGGGCGCAGGCGCGGATCACCTCGCCGAGCCGTTCCACCGCCTGCTGCACCTGGCGGTCATCGTAACCGCCCAACCCCAGCACCAGACCCGGCTCACCGTGGCCGGGCGCATACATCGGCGATACCGCCCGCAGCGCCAATCCGGCTTCGTTGGCCTGCTGGGCGACCTGCACGTCGTCGAGATCTTTCCTCAGCCACAGCACCATGTGCATGCCCTGATCGCAGGGCTGCACCCTCCCCAATTCGGCCGGGATGCGCGCGTTGATCGCCTCGATCAGCACCCGGCGTTTCTCGGCGTAGACGCCGCGCATTTTGCGGATATGCCGGTCGAGATACCCTTCGGCGATAAAGGCGGCCAGTACGTGTTGATCCGCGCTGGGCGGGTGACGATCCATCAGGATCCGGGCGCCGCAAAAGGCGTCGACCAGCGGCGGCGGCACGATGGCGTAACCCAACCGCAGCGAAGGGAACAACACCTTGCTGAAGGTGCCGAGATAGAGCGTCCGCTCGGGCGCCAACCCTTGCAGCGAAGGGAACGGGTGGCCGGCGTAGCGCATCTCGCTGTCGTAATCGTCTTCCACGATCCAGGCCTGTTGTTCTCTGGCCCAGGCCAGCAGGGCGCTTCTTTTCGTCATGCTCATCGGCATGCCCAGCGGATATTGATGCGACGGCGTGACAAAGGCGGCGCGGGCGTCGGCGGCCAGACGCACGCCGGCGGCAACGTCGATGCCGTCGTCGGCGACGGGTACCCTAATCATGTGCCGATCGCGAAACAGGCTGTCGAAAATGGCGGTGATGCCGGCGTAGGCGGGATCTTCGACCCAGGCGCTGTCGCCGGCGTCCAACAGGATCTGCGCGGCCAGATACAGTCCCTGCTGGGTGCCGGCGGTGATGAGGATTTGCTGCGGCGTGCAGTTTACCGAGCGGGAACGGCGCACATAATCGCAGATGGCTTCGCGCAGCGGCAGGGCGCCCAACGGATCGCCATAGCCGGACGGGGCGCCGGGGCCGCGCGCCCGGATGCGGTTGCCGAGCCGCCGCCAGATATCGTCGGGCGCGGTATCGCCGATCGGGACCGACACGGTGAATGGCACCGACGGCAGCGCCCGCGCCTGGGCGGCAAAACGCGCCAGATGCTGCGCCTGTGAAGAAAGCGGCACGGTTGTGGCCGGAGCGGTTTGCACCGTGGCGTGTGGCGTGCGGCGCGGCGCCTGATAGTGGGCGACCCGGGTGCCGGAGCCGGGCTGCGGTTCAAGAAAGCCTTCCGCCGTCAGCTGAGCAAACGCCTCCAATACCGTGCCGCGCGCCAGATTCAGAGCCGCCGACAGCCGGCGCGTCGAAGGCAGCAGATCGCCCGCTTTCAGATCGCCTTTGTGGATGGCCCGGCGCAGGGCCTGCGCCAGTTGGTGGCTTAGCTGCCCCGCCTGGCGGTCAATCTCGCCGAGGGCGGGGACGTCAACGACTTGGGCTGTTCTGGGCATGCATTCCGGCTCGCTGTGCAGTGCAAAAATGAGTATTCAGAGTAAACCACTCTGTCGGCACTCGCGAGTCCGTTGTCAGTCAACTCAGCCCGCGCTGATTCAGCAGCACCTTATTCAGCTCGCTGTTTTTACGCACGTTGAGCTTGCGCATCGCCGAACGCTTATGGGCGCTGATGGTTTTCTGGCTGCGCTGCAGCAGGCCGGCGATGCTGCAGGCGGACATGCCGCTGCTCATCAAACCCAGCACCTTTTTCTCGCAGTGGCTGAGCGCGGCGATGCGGCAAGCCTGGCATTTCCACTGGCCGGCGGCGTGCAGCGCCACCCACGGATGCAGGATGAACTTTTCCAACGCCATCTGCAGCTTGAGGCGAATGGCGTAGGCCGAATCGCGCCGATGGATGCTGAACAGCGGCGGCAGGTTTTTCACCTGTTGCTGGGTCGCGTCGTCGAGGATCAGCAGGGTCAGCTGCCGCTGGCGCGGAACGCCGTGAGGGCTTTGATAACAACAGGCGCAGCCCCAGCGCTCTTCCGGCGTGCGGAACACGATTTCGATGTTATCCAACGCCTGCAGCGCCAGCGGCGAGAACTGCGGGTACCGGCGGTGGCATTCGTTCAGGGAGTGCAGATAGTCCTGCAGCAGCAGACGCAGCCCCTGCTGGTAGAAGTTATCGCTGTCGAACAGCGTGAAGCGAATATCTGGCATGGGTGACTCCTTAAAAAGCCGTGGCGCCGCGCCGGAGCAAACGGTGACGGCCCATCGCCGGCGTTCGCGCGCCGGTCGTTTTCCTGATTTCCCTGGGATGGTGCGGGGCTTATTGGTACGCCAGCACAAAATTGGCGATGGACGTGAATTCGCCTTCGGTAATGCTTTGGTTTTGAATCGCGCTGGGCCGCCCTTGCACATAGGCGGTGAAGTTCAGGCTGTTGGGGCCGTTTTGCAGCGCGACGGCGCTGGTGGCCTTATTCAAATCGATGTCTGCGCCCTGATGATCGAACAGGGCGATGGCGGCGCCGTTCGCGCCGTTGTTGATCGCCAGCTTGCCCGGCATCTCTCCGTCTTCGGTGCCGCTGAAGGTCACGCTGACGGATTTGAACACCGTGGTCTTGCAGTCGGTCAGCTTGATGCTGAACGGCACCGGCGTGGTATGGCCGTAGCGGTACAGGGTTTTGACGATCACCGTGCCCATCTCCACCAGCTGATCGGCGGACTGCGGTTCGATATTGCACGGCCGGCTCACCACGGTACCGTGGAACTGCACCGGCGCGCCGATAAGCTCGGTGTTCGCCGCCGCCGGCATGGCGGCAAACCACCAGGACGCGCAGCTGAGCAGCGCTAAAGCGCGTAGACGCATTTTCCGTTCCTCCCTCGGTTACTGGAATGCCGCCACGATGGTGGCCGACGCGTTGAATTCCCCTTCGCCGATCTCCGCGCCGCCGTTGGCGAACGGCGCCGCCACCAGGTTCCAGGAGCCGCCGTTGCCGATGTTTGGCACCGGGTAAAACTCGTTCGGAATGACCAGCTGGCCGTTGTGCGTCAGCCGGATGCCGAGATCGTTCTTGTCGGTTTTGAACACCTCGTTGCTGAAGGAAGCGGCCGTGCCCGACACCGCCAGCTTGATGTTCAGCGTGCCATCTTCGAAGCTGCCGCCCTCGCACTGGAAGCGCACCGGAATGCTTTGCGGGTAGTTCGAACCGTTGAGATCGCTGCCGCCGATTTCGCCGAACTCCACGTTGATCAGCTGGCCTTCGTTCACTACGCATTTATCCGGCACGTAAAGGATCGCGGACTGGATAAACACCTGCGCCATCGGATTGGGGCCGAAACCGCCGTCGGTTGAGCCGAGGCGGCCGAACATCTCGATGATCTGCCGATCGTTAATCTCGACGCCGTTGATGATCTTTTTGCGCACCCGGAAGGTGATGCGGCCTTTTGAACCGCTTTCATAGTTGTTGACCTGCACATAGGGCGGTGAGCAACTGTGATTGGGATACTCGTTGGATTCGTTGTAAAAAGGCACCGTGACATAGGCCTTCTTATTACCTGCAATCCACACTTCGGCTTTTAAATCCAGGAAGTCGTTCAACTGCAAGAAGCCGTTGCCGTAGTCAGAGGGGGGCAGCGCCGAATCCGACTTGTAAAAGTGCGGGCTTCGGGGGATCGGCGTATCGCAGTAGGCCTTGCCGGTATAGGTACCGCCTAATGAATAGGGAAACTGTTTGGTGAACCCCACCTGGTTGGTGATGTTGCTTTGATTCAGATCGATATAGAACTGTTTGGGGCCGCCGTCCGGCGTGACGTAGCCGTTGGCCCAGGCGGCGGGAGCCGCCAGCGCGATCGCCAGCGGCAGGCAGAGTTTGGTCAGTTGTGTTTTCATCGCGTTCTTGAGCCTCACAGGTAAATCACCTGAATGTGCGCCACGGCAGCGAACCCGGCCGCCATCACCGCCCGCTGGGTGGATTCCACGCTGGCGCTGAACCACAGGGTGTTGCTGCCGGGTTGCAGAATGTAAGGGCGGCTGCGTTGATTCAGCGCCAGCGCCTGGCCTTGTTGGTCTTGCAGCCGCAGGCCGATGCCTTGCACGCCGCCGTTCAGCTTCAGCAGCGAGGGGTTGTCGACATCGCTTTCGCCGAGAAACACCAGCGTGGCGGCCTGCTCTCCCTGCAGGTAGAGGCGGCCGGCGTCGCCGTTGCGCGGGCCGGCCGGATTATCCGCCAGCGCGCGCGCGCCCAGCAGGCAGTTGCGGAATGAGAGGCGAAAACGCACCGGCGCGCTGCGATCGCCGGCGTTGCGGAAGTCGCGTGCGCTGACGTCGCCCAGATCGATGGACTGATCCCGGCTGTCCGGCGTCAGGCTGCAGGGAGAGCTGAGCAGGCCGCCGTGAAAGCTGACGGTGCCGGTGGTGCCTTCGATCACGCCCAGCGGCGTTGCCGCCATCGCGCCGCCGCCGCACAGCAGTGCGCCGAGCAGCAGCGGGCGCAGTCGATCGGTGAATTCAGCCATGCTGGACCTCCTTATTTTTTCTCGGGCACGGCGGTGCAAACGCCGCCATTGCAGACGAAGCGCAGCTCCGGATGGCCGCCGTAGTCGTTGATGTAGGTGATGACGAAGCTGTTCATGCCGGTCTCTTGCAGCTTGAGGCTTTCGCTGGATTTCGGCTTCAGCATCAGCGGCTGAAAACCGCCGATCGCGCCGCCGCCCTGTTTTTGCGTCTGCCGCGTCATGCCGGTCAGGGTGATGTAAAACGGCGTCGGGTTGTCGACGGTCATGGTGCCGCCGCTTTTACGGAACACCAGCTTTTCCTGCCACACCTGGCCCTTGGGCGCGACGATGGCTTTCGGCCGATAGAACAGCTTGATCTGCGTTTGCAGCGCCAGCTGCATCACGTTGGTTTTGGTGCTTTTCGGCGGAATTTCGCGCAGGTTGAAGTAGAACACCGACTCGCGATCCTGCGGCAGGCGATCCGCCTCCGGCGTCTTGGTGATGCGCACCACGCTGCGTTCGCTTGGTTCCACGCGCTGCAGCGGCGGCAGCACCACCAGCGGCGAGGTGATTTTCTGGTGCTGCTCGTTCTCCAGCCAGGACTGCGCCAGGAAGGGCAGCTCTTTGTTTTCGTTGACGATATTCAGGCTGATCGATTTGGCGTCGCTCACATAAACGGCGCGCGTGCGATCCAGCGATATCGCCGCGTCGGCGGTGGGCAGTACGGCGCTCAGAGCCAGGCCGGCGGCGGTCAGTAGCGTTATCGGGTGTTTGTTCATGTCATCATTTCTCAGCGTTACGGATTACAGGGTGGCGCACGGCAGCAGCAGCTGGTCCAGCGGCTTGGCGGCGCCCGGGATCACGATGCGGCAGCGGCGTTGGCCTTCCCAGGCGACGTCCAGTTTTTCCTCCGGCTGCACGCCGGTCAGGTAGACCGAGCCGCCATCGTTGACCACCGCGACCTCGCGGCCTTTCTCGCTCAGTACCGCGGCGCCGAACGGCGGTTCGCTGCCGTCCGCGAGGCGAATGGTGGCCAGCAGCTTGCTGCCTTTCACCACCTCGAAGTGGCGGTAGCCGATGGCGCCTTCGGTCAGCGTGCCTTGCACCACGGCGCGAGTGGCCTCGACGTCGTCCGCCAGCTTGTTGACGTCGATGCGGGTGTCGGTGTTGTAGTAGCTGGTGATGTCGGAAATCACCGCCAGCCCGAAACGGTTGCTGTAGGCGCGGCCGTTGTTGATCGGCACGCCGGCGATGCCGTCGGTGTCGAGCATCATGCGGCTGCCGCCGTTGCTCGAGTTCTGATGCGCCGCGATACCGTGCCGGGTCGCGGTGAGGCCGCCGCGGAACGAGCCGCCGATCGACGAGTAGCTGTCCTGCTGGTAAGAGGCGCTGGCGTTCAGCGAACCGAACGAGGCGTTATGGGTGTAGTACCCGCGCGCCAGCGATTTGCCGGACTGATTAAAGCCGCCGCTGACCTGCCAGGTATTGTCCGGATCGCTGTAGTCGTTGTACGACGCGGTCTGCGTGACATCGCCGTTGTTGGTTTGCAGCGCATAACCGACGCGCCGACGGTCGCCGATCGGCACGGTGAAGTTGAGCATCACACTGTCGTCGGTGCGGCCCTGGTAATAGGTGCGGTAAGCCGACAGCGAGGCGGTGATGTTGCTGATATCGCCGACGCTGAACAGCTTGCTGGCCGACAGCCCGTAACGATCCTGAGTTCGCGCATCCCAATAGGTCTGGTGCGAGTAGGTCAGGTAGGCGGTGATCGCCTTGGCGCTGTCTTCCGCCATAAAGGTTTTGCTGGCGGTGATGGTGTACAGCTCTTTCTGGCGGCCGTTGTAATTCTTGTCGTAATCGCCGTAACGCTCCTGCAGGTACTGCGACATGTTCATGAACTTGCGCTGCGAGAAGCGGTAGCCGGCGAAGGTGATCTGGCTGTTCAGTTCGTCGAAGCGTTTGGCGTAGTTGAGCTTGAACGACATGCCGCTGGCGGTCGGCTCGCCGGGCAGACGGGCGATCGACTGGGTGACGTCCAGCGACATGGCGCCGAACACGTTCAGATCGCGGCCGAGGCCGAGCGCCCAGGCGTTATAGTCGCCGCCGAGCAGCGCGCCGCCGTACAGCGACCAGGCGTTGCTCAGGCCCCAGGAGAAGTCGCTGGCGGAAAACAGCGGCCCCTGGGTGCGGTGGTCGTAGGCCGAGGTTTTGCCCAGCGCCACGTTGTAGCGCACGTAGCCCGGTCGGGTCAGGTACGGAATGGTGGCGGTATCCACCTGGAAGGTCGAGACGGTGCCGTCCTGCTCTTCCACCTTGACGTCCAGCTTGCCGCGCACCGAGCTGTTGAGATCCTGAATGGCGAACGGCCCGGCGGGCACGGTGGTTTCGTACAGCGTGCGGCCTTCCTGCGAGACGGTGATCTTGGCGTTGCTCTTGGCGATGCCGCGCACTTCCGGCGCGTAGCCCTGCAGGTTCGGCGGCAGCATGCGCTCGTCGCTGGCCAGATTGAGGCCGGTGAAGCGATAGGCGTCGAACACCCCGGAGTCGAGATAAATCTCACCCAGTGTCAGCTTGGCGGCCTGCATCGGCAGCGCGCGGTAGGCGTAGATCTGATTCCAGTCGAAGCCGGTGCTGCGATCGCCGGCCTGCTGATTGTAATTGGCCTGGTAGTCCGCGCGCAGGCGCCAGGGGCCCAGGTTGGCGCCCAGCGTGCCGTAGCTGCTGAGGTTCTGGGCGGTGTTGTTGTTGTGATTCTGCTTGCCTAACTGGCCGCTCAGGTTGTAGTCCAGCAGCAGGCCGGGAATGCCGTCGTCCCACTGCTCGGGCGGCGTCCAGTCGGGATCGGAGTATTTCATCCACGCCTGCGGGATGGTGATCGCCAGCACGCCGCCGCCGATGCGATCGGAGACGGTCGCGCCTTTGATGCCGCGAATGTCGGCGCACTGGTTGTCGTGCCACAGGGTGACTTTTTTGGCCGCTTCTTCTTTCAGCGCCATTTTTTCCACCAGATCAGGCGGCAGGCACACCTGGCTACCGCTTTTGTTATCCGGCGACGGGAAATACTGAATGCTGCGCTGGGGCAGCGTTTTCTGGTTGATCTTGATGTCCAGCAAATAAGCGCCGGGCATGACGTAGTCGGCATCGGAGAAACGCGAAAGATCCACTTTGCTGCGCTCGCCGATATCCAGGACGTCGGTATTGAATTCCGTGGCGGAAAATGCCGGACGCACCCAGAGGAAAGATAGAATGACGAGAAGAGGTAGGTGTTTCCGTGTCAGTAATGACGTCATAGCATAATCACTCATGGCAAGTCCGCGCCCAATAGCAGGTCATCCGTGCGACCTGAATACGTAATGCTGTGCAGCGCCCGCCGGCGCTAGAGATAAGACAGGGTGAATTTGGCCAGAGAGCTGAAGCCGCCCGCCCGCGCCTTATCGGGATGCAGGCGCAACTGCGCGCCAAAGCGCAGCGTGTTGTCGCCGGCGACGATCTGGTAATCCGCCGTCGTGCTGCCGAGCGGGATCGGGGTGCCGGCATCGGTCAACAGCTCGATAGCCACGCCCTGCGCCTCGCCGTAAACGCCCAGCAGGGAAGGATCCCGGCTGTCGGCGGTGCCGTCGAAGGTGACGTTGGCCGCGCGATAGATGAAGTCAGGCTTCACCTGGCTGGCCAGTTCGCAGTTCACCAGTTTGATCGTGAAATGACGGCGGCTGCCGATCAGCACCGATTGCCCGTCCTGCGAGGCATCGGTCATGGCGATCAGACCGAAATCGACGGTTTGATCCAGGCTGTCGCTGGCGATGCCGCACGGCGTTTCAACGATGGTGCCGCCCAGGCTGACTTTGCCGTGGCCCTGATTTTTCACTGCCGCCGCCGCGCTGCCTACGCTGAGCGCGATGAGCAACAGGCCGCAAAGGCGGATAGTCATGCTGGCGTCTCCCTGTCTTGCCCTGTTCCCTTGCCGCTCTCGTCGGCATGCAATCAAGCGGGGGATGCCCTGAGACATCCCCTGTGGGGTATTACAGGTAAGCCAGGGTGAAGTTGGCCACGCTGGTGAAGTCGCCCGGCACCACGGCGGCGGAGGCGCTGCTGCCCTGCAGGTAAGCGGCGAATTTCAGCGAGTTGTCGCCGTCGTTCAGGCCCTGACCGTCGGTCGCCGTGCCCAGTTCCACTTCCTTGGAGTGCAGGTTGTCGTAGATCACGATGCCGGCGCCGGTTGCCGTGCCGCTCAGAGCCAGCAGTTTGTTGTTGACCGGATCAGGCGTGCCGGTAAAGGTCACCTTGACGTTTTTCATGGTGGAGATGGAGCAATCTTTCAGTTCGATGTTGAAAGGTTGCATGCTGGATTTACCCTGGTTAGCCAGGATGCGGCTGCTGATTTGGCCCATTGGTACGGTTTGGTCAACGGATTCCGGCGCGACGCTGCATGGCGCATCGATAATTTCGCCGGTAAAGGTGACTTTACCGCTGCCCTGATTAGATGCGGCGTGAGCAACAGATGCAGAAGCGAAAGCAATCACGGTTGCCAGCATTAATTTATTCAGTTTCATTTCTCAGGTTCCTGTAGAGAGTTTTTAAATAAAAAGAACAGCACATCTAAATCCCCCGCAGCGGTGGCAACGTCATGTCGCCGGCCGTACGGTTGGAGCCAGATCCTTTTGCTCTGGGCAATACGCCAACATCCGTTATTTATGAGAAATAACGAGATTGGGAAAATCGACAATGGATTTTCTGGTAAATAAAATACGAGTTTTACGTGTGGCGTGTTGCTGGGAATATTCTTGCAAATAATAGTATTGCTTGGAAATAGATTTTATTAAATTAAGTCAAATTCAGAATATAAAACCAAAAGGAAAAAGAAATATATTTGCTTTAAAACCAATAGATCGTATACGAATATTATCCAGTATAAATCACTATATAAATAACGATATGCGAGATATTAGATCGGGGGAAATAGGCTGATACCTACAATTCGCCATATTGTTTTGCTAATATCGCCCTGAGGCAGCAGATGATGAATTTCCCTTTAGAAACAAAATATAAAACATAATCTATTGTTTTTATTGTTGTTTAGTGGTTTTCTTCCCCTAAGGGATTGGCTTTTTTATTCGTGTTTAGCCCGCGTTTAGGTCTAATTCATTAACAATTAAATAACAATGTCATCGGTAGTGAATTATTCTATCGCACTGCGGTATAGGGATTTTTCACCGCCTAACCCATTTTGATTAATCAAATTAAGGCATGTGCTGTTGCCGTTCGCCACATAATGATGACCTAAGTGACAATTAAAGGATTATAAACGGAATGATAACGATGATTAATGCTTGCGGCGGCCGCCGCACGGTAGTTTCTGCTATATTTTTACTGTCTGTCATGTCGCTGTCAGGCTGCGTGGGCGGTAGCAAGACAAACCTGAATTCCGTGAAAAAACTTTCACAGAACAATCCTAATGATAAATCCGATGAACAACGTATCGCGCTTTGCCAGCAACGGGTTAACTCATTAAAAAATATTAATCCGCAGAGTTACCAAAAACGCATTGCCTATTTTAACGGTCTGCTTTCCAACGCTTCCGGATATGCCGGCGTGCGCGGCAATGTGGATGAAAGCACCCGTAAAGCGATTGATGCTCTTTATCAATATAAAACCGAGAAATTCTGCGCCGACGTCGAACATGAGCTGATGTCCGATCTGTCCAACCGGGTCGAGAATCTGTAGCCATGAAGCGATGCGCGCAAAGATGGGCGATGGGGCTTTGGCTGTTGGCGCTGAGCGGCGCCGTTTGCGCCGCTGACGACGGCATTCCCGCCCTGTTGAAGTTTGCCGAACAGCGGCAGGCTCCGCCGGCTGCGCTCAAGGAGGAAACCGCGCGTAAACCGGCGCCCGCACCGGCCGCCAAACCGGCCGCCGTCGCGGGGGCAGACAGCGCTCGTTTAACTTCACTGAAGCACTCTGTGCAACAGCAGGCGGAGAAAATCCGTCAGCTGGAGCGCCAGTTGGCGGCGGCTCAGGCCGCCGCGGCGCCGAAAAGCGAGCGGATCGATGTCGATATTCGGCCGTTGGCCGATGCCCTGAAGGCGTTGCGGCAGGCCGTTGCGCCGTTGCCTGAGGTCACCGCGCTGGCCGCTTCGCTCACGCGGGCCGAACAGCGCAGCGCAAGCTTGACGGCGCAGTTGGCACAGCAACGGCAGCGGGTAGACGCCTTGCTGGCTGAGCGGCGTCAGGCGGCTGAGGCCCCGGTGCTAGCCAGCGAGGCGGACAAGCAGGCGTATGCCGCCGGCGTATCGCTGGGGCGCGATATTTTGCATCTGCAGCAGGAGAACCGGCGCGCGGGACTGGAGGCGGATCGGCGGCTTTTGCTGGCGGGCATCGCCGATACCCTGGCCGGGCGCTTGCGGCTGGATGAGGCCGCCATCGACAGCGCGCTGCGCACGGCGCAGCAACGTTTGCAGCAGACGCAACAGACACAGGCTCCCCCTCCGGACGGCAAGGCCTATCTGGCCGATTTCGCCCGCCAGGAGGGAGTCAAGCAAGATGCGCTCGGTTTCTACTACCGGGTGGACTATGCCGGCAGCGGTGCGATCGGCGCCGACGATCGGGTGGATATCGTGGTGCGCGAAAGCCTGACCGACGGCCGGGTGATCAAAGACATGGAGCTGGCGGGAACGGTGATCTCGCAGCCATTGACGCGCTATCCGCCGCTGTTTCGCGCGGCTATCGAGAAGCTGCAGCGCCACGGCTCGATCACGCTGGTGGTGCCGCCAGCGCTGGCGTACGGCAAGCAGGGCAGCCCGCCGGCGATCCCTCCGGACGCCACCATGATTTATACCCTGCGCATCGCTGACGTGCAGTCGTGAGCGGGGAGCTCAGCAGTAACCACTCAGGAGGAATGCTATGGCCAAGGCGCCGAAAACGTTTGAAAGCAGAAAATCGCTGATGCTGAATGTGTTGCAAGGATTGTGCAGGGATCGTGTGGAAGGCTCCGGCGGCCATCATCCCCCGCCGGAGCAGTGGCCGAAGACCCGCGAGCTGGCGGATAAATGCGGTGAAAACATTTATACCACCCGCACTCTGCTGCTGGCGCTGGAAAAGGAGGGCAAGGTCCGCTGCACCCACCGCAGCATCAACAATTCTCTACGCTGGTACAGCTGCGACGAACAGGCAGCGATAAAAAAAGAGTGATTCGACCCTGACGGTCGCTTTTGACTATCTTACAGCTAAACATTAATTAATCTTATTATTTGGCGGGGCGTTTCGCTCCGCCAATCCTCCTCTCCGCTTTCCGCCCTCCGCGCAGGCATTGCTAAGATGTTTTTTGCGACCATATACTTATCGCTCAGACGGGAACAGGTGTAGGGAGCTGGCATCGTAATGAAGGAAAAGAAAGACATACTGAGATTGGATGATATTCATTATCAAATAGACCGCCAGGTGATCCTGGACTCCGTCTCTTTCACGTTGGGTGAGGGCGAGTTCAAACTGATCACCGGGCCTTCCGGCTGCGGAAAAAGCACGCTGCTGAAAATCATCTCTTCCTTAATGAATCCGACCAGCGGAAGCCTCTATTTCGACGGCCAGGCGATCGACGAGATGTCGCCGGAGGCGTATCGCAAGCAGGTCTCTTATTGCTTCCAGACGCCGGCGCTGTTCGGCAATACGGTTTACGACAATCTGGCGCTGCCGTATCAGATCCGCCAGGAACCGCCGGCCGAGCGAAAAATGAAGGCCGATCTGGCGCGTTTCGGCCTGCCGGAGGCGATGCTGACGAAAAGCATCAATGAACTGTCCGGCGGGGAGAAGCAGCGCGTGTCCCTGATCCGCAACCTGCAGTTTATGCCACGGGTGCTGTTGCTCGATGAGATCACCAGCGCGTTGGACGAGGAAAATAAGCGCAACCTCAACGAAATCGTGCATCAGCTGGTGGCGGAACACCGGCTGGCGGTGCTGTGGGTGACGCACGATACCGAAGAGATAGCGCATGCGGACGAGGTGATCACCCTGCGCGCGCACGGCGCCGAGCCACAGGAGCAACAGCATGAATCAGCATAATATCACCAACGAATCCTTGGGCTTGTCGATGGTGCTGGTGGTGGTCGCCATCCTGATCAGCCACCGGGAAAAGCTGGCGCTGGAAAAGGACATCATCTGGAGCATCTGCCGCGCGGTGGTGCAGCTGATCATCGTCGGCTACGTGCTGAAGTATATTTTCGACCTGGATAATGCCGTTCTCACCGTGTTGATGGTGCTGTTCATCTGCTTTAACGCGGCCTACAACGCCAAGAAACGCAGCAAGTATGTCGAACACGCGTTCGTGACGTCGTTTATCGCCATCACCACCGGCGCGGTGCTGACGCTGGCGGTGCTGGTATTGACCGGCTCCATCGAATTTACGCCGATGCAGGTGATCCCCATCTCCGGGATGATCGCCGGCAACGCCATGGTGGCGGTGGGGCTGTGCTATACCAACCTCGGCCAGCGTTTCAAAAGCGAGCAGCAGAAGATTCAGGAGATGCTCAGCCTGGGGGCGACGCCCAAGTTCGCGTCGGCGGCGCTGATCCGCGACAGCATCCGCGCTTCGCTGATCCCGACCGTCGACTCGGCGAAAACCGTCGGGCTGGTCAGCCTGCCGGGCATGATGTCCGGGCTGATCTTCGCCGGCATCGATCCGGTGAAAGCGATCAAATATCAGATTATGGTGACCTTCATGCTGCTTTCCACCGCCAGCCTGTCGACCATCATCGCCTGCTATCTGGCCTACCGTAAGTTTTACAACGAGCGCCATCAGCTGGTGGTCGGCAACCTGAAGTAACGCCATGAAAAACGGCCTCCGCGGAGGCCGTTTTGTTTACCCTTGCAGCAGGGCGATGCTCTGGCGGATTTCCCGTTCGATATCCGCCTCGCTCCAGCGGTCCAGCTGTGAAGAGAACGGTTCGAAGGCATAGACGCCGGTGTAGCCCAGGTGTTCCAGGTTCTGCACCTGGCGGCGGCTCTCCAGCCGATCGCCCTCGCTCAGCATGATGCGCTCTTCGTCGCTCAGCGCGCTTTTATCCCGCCCGTCCTCCACGCCGGACAGATGCACCAGGCCGATCTGCGCCACCTGGATCTGCGCGTCGAAGTCGGCCTGCGTCACGCCGCTCAGATAGTGGTGGAACGTATCGAGCACGATGCGGTACGGCGCGCCCGAGTCGCGGATGAGCGCCTGGGTCAGCAGCGACGATCGCAGCGAGCTGATGCCGAAGCCCAGCGGTTCGACGTATCCCTGTACGCCATAGCGGGCAAACAGCGGCGCCAGCAGCCGCAACGCCGCGAGGGTGTCGTCCCGTTTTTGCTGCTCGCTGCGCGTGTCGTCGGCGCTGCAGTGCGGGCATAGCACCAGCGCCCGGCTGCGGATGGCCTGCGCCTGCGCCAGCATCGCTTCGGCGCGCTGTTGCAGCGCCGCCGGGTCATCCATCAGATTGAACCTGCCGAGGGCGTTGATCGTGACGATCTTGATGCCGTATTGCGCGGCGAGCGCGTTGAGCTGCGCGTCGCTCAGATCGTCAGTTACCTTGCCGCTGGGCATGTCGTTGCGTAGCTCAACTTTGCTGAGCCCGCAGCGTTTCACCAGGCGGAAAAAACTGTCCAGATCGAGATTCGGCGCGATCTTGCGGTTAATGCAGAAGCGGTCCAGCGCAATGTTCATGGGCATGACTCCAGCGGTCAGGGTTGAGAGATCAGGATTTGCCGTTTTCCAGCGGCAGCGGCTTGCCGTCGGGCAGGGGGTGACGGTGGCGTTTGGCCAACACCACCTGCTCCATTTTTTCCAGCGAGACGCCTTTGGTTTCCGGGATATAGCGGCCGATAAACCAGTAGCTGAACAGGCAGCAGGCGGCGAAGATCCACATCGGGAAGGCGCCGTGGAAATGCGAGAACAGGTAAGGGTGATCGTTGATCATCGGGAACGACTGCGACACCGCGAAGTTGGCGACCCACATGCAGCCGACGGCGATGCTCATCCCCTGCGCGCGCATGCGGTTCGGGAAGATTTCCGACACCAGCACCCAGGCGCCGACGCCCCAGGAGAGCGCATAAAACACCATGAAGAACAGCATGCCGAACAGCGCGAAATAGCCGGTGGCCTGGGTGTAGAGCGCGTACGAGGTGAGCAGCAGGCCGGCGATGGCGCCCAGCGTGCCGTAACGCATCAGCGGAATGCGGCCCATGCGATCCATCAGCATGGCGCCGATGACCGAACCGACCAGCTGCAGCACGCCGATCCAGATGGTCTGGAACAGCGCTTCCTGTGCGTTTTCGGTGACGGTTTTCAGCACCACCGGCGCGTAGTACATCATCACGTTGACGCCGGTGACCTGCTGCAACATGGCGATCATACAGCCGACGAACAGGATGAACCGCACCCGCACATCGCCGTAGTTCAGCTTCCGGTGCTGCTGCTGTTGATCCTGCTGCAGCGAGTCTTTGATTTCTTTCAGCAGATTCTGCGCGTGGGCGGCGTTGGAGACTTTGGTCAACATCGCCAGCGCCTGATCGTCGCGCCCCATCATCACGTTCCAGCGCGGCGATTCAGGAATGACGAACACCAGGATGCAGAACAGAATGCAGGGGATCACGCCCGAGGCGAACATCCAGCGCCAGCCCATTTCCACCAGCCAGGCTTCGCTGGCGAGGCTGGCGATTTTGAAGTTGACGTAGAAAATCACGATCTGACCGAAGACGATGGCGAACTGCTGCATGCTGAGCGCCCGCCCGCGCATGTCTTTCGGCGACACTTCCGACATGTACATCGGCGACACGGTGGCGGCGATGCCGACCGCCAGCCCGCCAATGATGCGGTAAATGACGAACCAGGTGAAGGTCGGGGCCAATGCGGCGCCGACGGCGGAAACGGTGAACAGCAGCGCCGCCAGCATCAGCGCTTTTTTACGGCCCCAGCGCGCCGCCAGCGGCCCGGCGGCGAAGGCGCCGACCACGCAGCCAATCACCACGTTGGAGACGGCCCAGCCGGTTTCGGCCGGGCTGAGATCGAAATAGGTTTTCAACGCTTCGATCGCGCCGGAGATCACGGCGGTGTCGTAGCCGAACAGAATGCCGCCCAGGGCGGCGATGCCGCAAATTCGCAATATGTAACCGGTATTGTGCTTACGCTGATATGACATGTGTTGCTCCGATTTTTATCCTGGCTTCCGTCCGCACGGTTAGGGTGTCGGGAAGAGGGCGAGCGGAAGGGTGTGAACCGTGCCTGTCATCAAGGCGATGTCGTTGATAAATGCTGGAACAAACAAGAACATTTATTTCATAATTAGTGAATAATGGAATATTGATTTTTAGATCCAGTTCAAAAAAAACCGTCGCGAGCGA
This sequence comes from Serratia sp. CY74737, assembly GCF_052166775.1. Lineage (NCBI taxonomy): Bacteria > Pseudomonadati > Pseudomonadota > Gammaproteobacteria > Enterobacterales > Yersiniaceae > Serratia > Serratia sp. CY74737. Next base: position 123,864 of record NZ_JBJNOF010000016.1, on the reverse strand, counting down.
TCCGGGCGCCTTGGGCGCTCGGAGGGAGGCGGTAACGGCCGCAGGTCAGGCGCAGTGCGGATTTTCTGTAGCAAAGTCAGTATGCATTAGCGATGGACTCTCCTGCGAAACCGCGCCTTGATTGGCGCGGTAATGAAAGCGCCAACCCGATCGACACCGAAAAATTGCGACCTCACGCACTAAAAACAAATTTTTCAAAACAATTTATTTGAAACTTTTTTTTCAATGAAATAGAGTTTTCTGCATCCGGTCAGGATGTAGCCGGCTTGCCGACGGGGTTTGGCGAGCGGGACGATTAACGCCGCGCCGCCTGGGTGTGGCCAGGCGACAGCGGACTTGAAAAGAGGGCGTGACATGAAAACCGTGGGTAACTTTATTGACGGGCAGGTGTGCCTGAGCAGCAGCAATCAAACCGTCGACGTGCACAACCCGGCCAGCGGACAGGTTGAGCGGCGCGTCACGCAGAGCACCGCCGCCGAAGTCAAACAGGCCATCGACGTGGCCCACCGGGCGTTCGCCGACTGGTCGCGCACCACGCCGCTGCGCCGCGCGCGCATCATGTTCAATTTCAAGGCGCTGCTGGAACAGCACCGCGACGAGCTGGCCGAGCTTATCGTCAGCGAGCACGGCAAAGTGTATTCGGATGCGCTGGGCGAACTGACGCGCGGCATGGAAGTGGTCGAATTCGCCTGCGGCATCCCGCATCTGATCAAAGGCGAGTACTCGCCGGACGTCGGCAGCGGCGTCGACAGCTTCTCGCTGATGCAGCCGCTGGGCGTGGTGGCGGGCATTACCCCGTTCAACTTCCCGGCGATGGTGCCGATGTGGATGTTCCCCATCGCGTTGGCCTGCGGCAACACCTTCGTCCTCAAGCCGCCGGCGCTGGTGCCTTCGGCCTCGGTGCGCCTGGCGGAACTGTTGAAGGAAGCCGGTTTGCCGGACGGCGTGTTCAACGTGGTGCACTGCGCCAATGAAGATGCGGCGCAGCTGTGCACCGATCCGCGCATTCAGGCGGTGAGCTTCGTCGGCTCCTCCACCGTGGCGGAACATATCTATACCACCGCCAGCGCGCACGGCAAGCGGGTGCAGGCCTTCGGCGCGGCGAAGAACCAGGCGATCGTCATGCCGGACGCCGATCTGGACGCCACGGTCAACGCGCTGATGGGCGGCGCGTTCGGCTCTGCCGGCGAGCGCTGCATGGCGTTGCCGATCGCCGTGGTGGTCGGTGACGACACTGCCGATAAACTGATCGCCAAACTGAAGCCGCTGATCGCGCAGCTGCGCGTCGGGCCGGGCTTGCAGCAGGGCGGCGAAGAGAATGAAATGGGGCCGCTGGTGTCGTCCGCTCACCAGAAAAAGGTGCTGGGCTACATCGATTTGGGCGTGGAAGAAGGCGCCACCCTGGTGGCCGACGGCCGCAACTATCAGGTGCCGGGCTATGCTGAAGGCTACTACGTCGGCGGCACGCTGTTCGACCATGTGACGCCGAACATGCGCATCTACCGCGAAGAGATTTTTGGGCCGGTGCTGGGCATCGTACGGGTGCCGGACTACCGCACCGCCATCGACACGGTGAACGGCCACGAATTCGGCAACGGCAGCGCCATCTTCACCGGCAGCGGCCACTATGCGCGCCAGTTCGTGCAAGACGTGCAGGCCGGAATGGTCGGCGTCAACGTGCCGGTGCCGGTGCCGATGGCGTTCCACAGCTTCGGCGGCTGGAAGCGCTCGGTGTTCGGCGCGTTGAACGTGCACGGCACCGACGGCGTGCGCTTCTACACGCGCATGAAGACCGCCACCGCGCGCTGGCCGGCCGGGCAGCAGACGGTGTCCGAATTCAGCATGCCGACGCTGGGCTAAGCGCTTTCACACTCAGGCCAGGCCGTTGCTCCTTCGGGGCAACGGCCTTTGCACTGCGAGTTAACAGGAGAATCGAAATGTCTTCACTGCTTGCCAAATGTCAGACGCCGAACGCCGAGGGGCGTATCCAACACGTGACGCCGGAAAATGCCGGTTGGCGCTATGTCGGCTTTGACGTTTACCGCCTGGCCGCCGGGCAGTCGCTGCAGCTGGAATGCGGCGACAAGGAACTGTGTCTGGTGCTGGTGGCCGGTATCGCCTCCGTCGCCACGCGGCGCGCCGAATACCCGCATATCGGCAAACGCATGAGCCCGTTCGAACGTACGCCGCCGTATGCGGTGTATGTGCCGCACCACGATCGCATCGACGTGCGGGCGGAAACCGATCTGGAGCTGGCGGTGTGCAGCGCGCCCGGCGGCGGCCACCTGCCTTCACGGCTGATCACGCCGGCGGATATCGGCGTGGAGCGGCGCGGCAAGGGGCGCAACCAGCGGCTGGTGCACAACATTCTGCCGGACAGCGAGCCGGCCGACAGTCTGCTGGTGGTGGAGGTTTACACCGACGAGGGCAACACCAGCTCCTACCCGAGCCACAAGCACGATCAAGAAGACTCGCCGGACGAAACCTATCTGGAAGAGACGTACTATCACCGCATTCAGCCGGAGCAAGGGTTCTGCATGCAGCGCGTCTATACCGACGACCGCACGCTCGACGAGTGCATGCCGGTCTACAATCGCGACGTGGTGAAAGTGCCGCGCGGTTATCACCCGGTGGCGACCCTGGCGGGTTACGACAACTATTACCTCAACGTGATGGCCGGGCCGGTGCGGCAGTGGAAGTTCACCTGGGAAAAAGACCACGCCTGGATTAACGGCGACGGCTACCCCGCCGCGCAATAGGCGCTTGAAGCCCGGCTTGCCGGGCTTTTTTGTCAGCTTTACTCGTCCCGGGCGTTATTCAGCGCCAGCGAGACCGCCAGCGTCTGCGCCAGGCACATCGAAGCCACCTGCGAGCGGAACCCGTCCACCTGCGCTTCGCGCACCACGAAACAGACGTCGCTGAAGGCGGCCAGCGGGCTGACCTGGCTGTCGGTGATGGCGATCTGCTGCGCGCCGCGCTTGGCGCCCAATTCCACCAGTTCCACCGCCTCGCGGGCGTACGGCGAATAGCTGATGGCGATCACCACGTCCTTCGGTTTCACCATGCTCAGCTGTTCGGTGAACATCCCGCCCAGCCCGTCGATCAGAAACGCGCGGCGCTCCAGATGGCGCAGCGCATAGGTGAGGTAGGAAGCGACGCTGAACGAGCGGCGCAGGCCGATCACGTAGATGTTTTCGGCGTTATTGAGCAGCTCGACGGCGCGTTCCAGCTGCTCGGGGGCGATCTGCATCGCCAGCTGCTGCAGCGCCTGCGCGTTGACCATGGTGAACACGTTGAGAATCTCCGCCGGTTTCTCCGGCGCGACGTTGTCGTCGGTGGAGGTTTGGCGGAACAGGCGCGCGCGCTCGGTATAGTTCACCGTCTCTTCCATCAGATGCTGACGGAACACCTGCTTCATTTCGTTGAAGCCGCTGAAGCCGAAGGCGTTGGCGAAACGGATCAGCGTGGAGGGCGGCACGCTGGCCTGTGCGGCGATGGAGGCAACGGTATCGAAAGCGATGCTGTTACTGTTATCCAAAATGTAGCGCGCCACCTGCTTCAAACGCTTGCTCAGCGTTTCATAACGGTGGCGGATCTCGTCCTGTAACAGCGAAAGTTGAGTTGGGTTGTTCATCCATTCGGCTCGCAGTGGGGTGAAGGCGCATTGGCCTGACGCCTGAAATATTGACAGGGTATTTTAACAGACGGAGCGGAAATTTCATTTCCTCAAAAAGCGATTTATTCGATCGCACATTGCGCGACTTCACAGAAAATGGGCAAAAAAATCCCCTTAAAGCGGCGAAATGGCCTTAAGGGGACGTGAACCTGCTGTTGCTGTCAGTGCGCGCCGCCCGCCTGCGGACGGTACTGGCGCCAGAAACCGATCAGCGTCAGGTATTTTTGTTTCACCTGCTCGATCAGGGCCGCGTCGTCGATTTCCCCCTGTAGCCAGCGGCGCGAAGGTTGGCCGAAAATGGTGCGGCCGACGGCGAAACCTTTCACCCAGCGCGCATCTGCGGCGGCGGCAAAGCCCGCCTTCAGCACCGCCTCCGGGGAATCGAGCCCCAGGATCAGCACGCCGCGGCAGTCGGGATCGCAGGCGTCGATCAGCGCGCCGACCCGCTGCCAGTTTTCCGCGCTCAGCGGCGGCAGTTTCCACCAGTCCGGCTGAATGCCCAACTGGTAGAAGTGTTCAATCATCTCCAGGTAATAGCGCTCGTCCTTGTCGGCGTTGCTGTCCGGCAGGATCACCTCCAGCAGCAGTTCGTGACCGGATTTGCAGCAGCCGCGGTAGACGTCGGCGATCAGCGCATCCTGTTCGCGGCGCAGTTCCGCCGCGTCGTGTGGGTGATAAAACACCAGGCACTTCACCACGTGCTCCTGCGGCCAGTCGATCAATTGCGAGCCAATATTGCCGTGCTCCAGGCGCAGCGGGCGCGAGCTGGGCAGCTCCACCGGCCGGCCGATCCACCATCCCTGGCCGGTGATCTCGTTCAGCGCCGCCTGCCCGTAGGTGGTGTCGGCCAGAATGCCGCTGTTGCCGTCGAGGCCGGCCTGAGCGGCAGCTTGTTGCGCCGCGGTGAGCAGCAGGGTCTTCAGACGCGGGATGCGTTCCTCGTCGACGCCGGCTTCGCGCGCCATGTCCGCCAGCTGCTTGCGGTGATCGAAGGCGAACACGCACAGTTCCGGCCACTGTTGCTTGCGGGTAGTGACCCGGTGCAGGTGGTTCAGGCGCGCGTCGCGGTCCGGGCGCGTGACCTGTTGTTCACGCTGCAGGTAGTCGTCCAGCTCCCGTTTGGTCGGCATGGCTGGCGCGCAGCCGTGGCGCGAGACCACCAATGCGCCGCAGGCGTTGGCGTAGCGGCAGGCCTGATCCCAACCCTCATCGTTCAGATAGCCGCGCAGCAGACCGGACATAAAAGCGTCGCCGGCCCCCAGCACGTTCAGCACCTCCACCCGCACGCCGGCGTGCAGCTTCACCTGCGCCCAGTCGTCGGCGATGTCATCTTCGAACACCGAGCAGCCCTGCGCGCCGCGCTTGCACACCAGCGTGGCCGCGGTCGTCCGGCGCACGTTTTTCAGCGCCGTCAGCGTATCGGTGCTGCCGCCGGCGATATGAAATTCCTCTTCGGTGCCGACGATCAGATCGAATTGGTGCAGCACTTCCTGCAGCTCGCGGGTCACCTGTGCCGATTCCACAAAGCGGGTTTCGCCGTCGCCCAGCGACGTCAGCCCCCACAGCACCGGGCGATAATCGATGTCGAGCGCGGTGCGCAAACCGTGGCGGCGCGCGTATTCCAGCGCCTTCAACACGGCGGCGCGGGTGTTCGGGTGCGACAGGTGCGTGCCGGTGATGGCCAGCGCGCGTGCGCTGGCGATGTAGGTTTCGTCGATGTCGTCCGGCGTCAGCGCCATGTCCGCGCAGTTTTCGCGGTAGAAGATCAGCGGGAAGGTTTCCTGATCCTTGATGCCGAGGATCACCAGGCCAGTTAACCGATGTTTGTCGGTGATCAGACAGCGGGTATCGGCCCCGACGCGCTGCAGCTCTTCACGCAGAAAGCGGCCCATGTGTTCATCGCCGACGCGGGCCAGCATGCCGGATTTCAACCCCTGAATGGCGGTGCCGTAGGCCACGTTGCCGGAAGAGCCGCCGAGGTATTTGGCGAATGTGCCGGCGTCTTCCAGACGCGCGCCGATCTGCTGAGCATAGAAATCGACGGCGATGCGCCCGAGACAAATGACATCAAGCTGTTTTTCTTGTGTAGCCATACCCGTTTCCTTCTGTTTAAGCAAAACTCCGGCGGCGGCCCGAGCGTGGCGCCTTGCAGGAAGCATGGGAACAGTATGGGGAATGAAAATTTCAATTTCAATACAGAATGAAATTTACACCCCAAAAATGTGATGCGTTTAAAACATCGACGGAGGAGCGGAAAAAGCGGATTAAGTCGCCATGAGAGGGTGGAGGAGGGCGTGCGGCAAAGAGGCGCCGGGGCAGGATGAAAGACGGTCGCCCTGCGTGCTGATGGCATTCCCCGGCTGGTGCGCGGCGCTAAGCCGGAAAAGGCCAAACCACGAGATGAAACGGGCTTTTCATCTAATATGCGATCTTTATCGCAAAATGAAATGTTTCTTCTGTAATGTGATTTTATGAAAAATATATTTGTTTATAATCGCTTCACGTTTCAGGTTGTCGACTTCGTGAGCAGCGGGCATCGCCTGCTCAAGATAATAGCTGCCGCCGCGTAACACAAACACGGGATTGTCGGCTCGGCGCGAGCCCTTTCCGGGGCGGCCCTCAATCTAAAGGGTGAGTAAATGGGCAAGATCAGGCTAACCATGGCGCAGGCGCTCGTCAGATTTCTCGATAACCAGTATCTGCTGGCCGACGGGGTGGAAACCAAATTCGTCGCGGGCATTTTCGCGATTTTCGGCCACGGCAACGTACTGGGGCTGGGGCAAGCGCTGGAACAGGATAGTGGCGATCTGCGGGTGCACCAGGGCCGTAACGAACAGGGGATGGCCCACGCGGCGATCGGCTTCGCCAAGCAGAAATTGCGCCGGCAGATTTACGCCTGCACCTCCTCGGTCGGCCCCGGCGCCGCCAATATGATCACCGCCGCGGCTACCGCCACCGCCAACCGCATCCCTTTATTGCTGCTGCCGGGCGACGTTTACGCTTCCCGCCAGCCGGATCCGGTGCTGCAGCAAATCGAACAGTCTTACGATCTCAGCATCAGCACCAACGACGCGTTCCGCGCGGTGAGCAAGTACTGGGACCGCATCGTGCGGCCGGAACAGCTGATGAGCGCCTGCATCAACGCGATGCGCGTGCTGACCGATCCGGCGGAAACCGGCGCGGTGACGCTGTGTCTGCCGCAGGACGTGCAGGGGGAAGCCTACGACTACCCCGACTATTTCTTCCAAAAACGCGTGCACCGGCTCGATCGCCGCCCGGCGACCGATGGCATGTTGGCGGACGCCTTGGCGCTGCTGACGGCCAAACGCAAACCGCTGCTGGTGTGCGGCGGCGGCGTGAAGTACTCGCGGGCCGGGCGGGCGCTGCGCGAATTCGCCGAGCGCTTCGGCATTCCGTTCGCCGAGACCCAGGCCGGCAAAGGCGCGGTGCCGAGCGATCATGAATTCAACCTCGGCGGCATCGGCGAAACCGGCTGCCTGGCGGCCAACACGCTGGCTCGACAGGCCGATCTGGTGATTGGCGTCGGCACCCGTTACACCGATTTCACCACCTCGTCCAAATGGCTGTTTCAACATCCGGACGTCAGCTTCCTCAATATCAACGTCAGCGCCTTTGACGCCGGCAAGCTCGACGGCGTGCAGGTGCTGGCGGACGCCCGCGAGGGCCTGAGCGAACTGAGCGCGCTGCTGGCGCAGGCTGATTATCGCGCCGGCTGGGGCGACGCCATCGCCGCGGCGCGCGGCGCCCAGCGTGAAGAGACCGAGCGGGTTTACGCGGTGGAATACAGCGGCGCAGGCTTTGTGCCGGAAATAGACGATCACCTCGATCGCGAACGGGTGTTCGCCGAATTTATCGCTCAGACCGACTCGGCGATGACGCAAAGCCGGGTGCTGGGGGTGCTGAACCGCGAGCTGCCGCCGGACAGCGTGATTGTCGCCGCCGCCGGCAGCCTGCCGGGCGACCTGCAGCGGGTGTGGCACAACCATGGCGAGCACGGTTACCACGTGGAATACGGCTACTCCTGCATGGGGTACGAGGTGAACGCCGCATTGGGGGTCAAGCTGGCCGAGCCGCAGCGCGAGGTGTACGCGATGGTGGGCGACGGCGCCTTCATGATGCTCCATTCCGAGCTGGTCACTTCGATTCAGGAAGGCTGCAAGATCAACGTGGTGCTGTTTGACAACATGACCAACGGCTGCATCAACAACCTGCAGATGGAACACGGCATGGACAGTTACACCACCGAATTCCGCTTCCGCAATCCAGAGGGCGGCAAGCTCGACGGCAAACTGGTGCCGGTCGATTTCGCCATGCTGGCGGCGGCTTACGGGTGCAAAACCTATCGCGTCACCACCGAGCAGCAGCTGCTCGACGCGCTGGCCGACGCCCGCAGGCAAACCGTGTCCACGCTGCTCGACATCAAAGTGCTGCCGAAGACCATGGTGCACAAGTACCTCAGCTGGTGGCGCGTGGGCGGCGCTCAGGTGGCCGACAGCGAGAAAATCGTCGCAGTGGCGCGCAAGCTGCAGGAAAACATCGATAAGGCGCGCGATTACTGATTCGTTTTCGAACACAACACACTTTCCAGAGGGTAGCGAAAATGACTTTGAACATTGGGGTTATCGGCACCGGCGCCATCGGCCGCGATCATATCCGTCGCTGCAGTAAAGTTTTGCAGGGCGCCCGCGTCGTGGCGGTGAACGACATCAATCGCGACAACGCCGCCAAGGCGGTGAACGATCTGCAGCTGGATGCGCGGGTGTATGACAGCGGCCACGATCTGATCAAGGCCGCCGACGTGCAGGCGGTGCTGGTCACCTCCTGGGGGCCGAGCCACGAAGAATTCGTGCTGGCGGCGATCGCCGCCGGCAAACCGGTGTTCTGCGAGAAACCGCTGGCGGTGACCGCGCAGGGCTGCAAAAACATCGTCGATGCCGAAGCGAAGCACGGCAAGCGGCTGGTGCAGGTCGGCTTTATGCGCCCCTATGACCAGGGCTATCGCGCGCTGAAACAGGTGCTGACCAGCGGCCAGATCGGCGAACCGCTGATGTTGCACTGCGCGCACCGCAACCCGACGGTCGGCGAGGCTTACACCACCGATATGGCGATCACCGACACCCTGATCCACGAAATCGACGTGCTGCGCTGGCTGCTCGACGACGACTATGTGTCGGTGCAGGTGGTGTTCCCGCGCAAGAGCCCGAAGGCGTTCCCGCATCTGAAAGATCCGCAGATTGTGCTGTTCGAAACCGCCAAAGGCACCCGCATCGACGTCGAGATTTTCGTCAACTGCCAGTACGGCTACGACATTCAGTGTGAAGTGGTGGGGGAAACCGGCATCGCTAAACTGCCGGAGCCGTCCTCGGTGCAGTTGCGCAGCGGCGCCCGCCTGTCGACCGAAATTCTGACCGACTGGAAGGATCGCTTTATCGACGCCTATGATGTCGAGCTGCAGGGGTTCATAAACGATGTGGCCGCGGGCCAACTGACCGGGCCTTCTGCCTGGGACGGCTACGCCGCCGCCGTGACCGCCGACGCCTGCGTGGCGGCCCAGCTCAGCGGCGAGATCGTACCGGTGACCCTGCCGGCGCGCCCGGCGTTTTACAACAAGCCATCGGCTTGAATCCCGAACCCACGATTACAGAGGAGTGACCATGAAGATCGCTTTTGATGTCGACGTTATCCGGGATTTGGGCGTGACCAAAATGGTTCAGCAGGTGGCGGACTGGGGCTATAAGTACATCGAGCAGTCGCCGCACCCGCAGATCAACCCGTTTTACAAGCATCCGAAGGCCAGCCGCGAAATCATGGCGGAGTATAAAAACGCCCTGAAAGCGACCGGCGTGGAAATATCCTCATTTATCGTGGTGTATCGCTGGTCCGGGCCGGGGGAAGATCGCCGCCAGGCGGCGGTCAAAAACTGGCGACGGATGATAGAAATCGCGGTGGAGATGGGCGTGCAGGTGATCAACACCGAGTTGGCCGGTAACCCCAACGAGCCGGAGATCTGCGAGGAGCTGTGGTATCGCTCGATGGAGGAGTTGCTGCCGATCGTCGAGCGTGAGGGCATCCGTATGGAGATCCAGTCGCATCCGTGGGACTTCTGTGAGCTGAGCAACGAAACCGCCGATCTGGTGAAATCGCTGCGCAGCGACCACGTCAAATACCTCTACAGCGTGCCGCACACCTTCTACTACGACAAGGGGCAGGGCGACGTGGCCGGCATGCTGAAGTACGCCGGGGACGATCTTTCCCACGTGCTGATCGCCGACACCATGAATCACACCAAGCACTGCCGCTATATCGTCAACCCGCCGGGCGTTGACGCCGCGGTGCACCAGCACGTCGGCATCGGCGAAGGTGAGGTGAATTTCGACGCCCTGTTCCAGACGCTGCGCGACATGGAATTCGCCAACCGCAGCTTCAAGGTCGGCGGCGAATCGATCATCTGCACCTCGCTGTTCGGCTATCCGGAAAAGATGCCGAGCCAGGCGGTGGCGACCAGAGAGCGCATCGAAAGAGAGCTGTTGGGCAACTAATCTTATTCGGCTCGCCGGCGGCGTTTACACCGGCGGCCCTCCAAGGACCGAGGCAGACCATGAATAAAGACAACGTGAAATTGGCCATTGCGCCGATCGGCTGGACCAACGACGACATGCCCGATCTGGGCAAGGAAAACACCTTTCAGCAGTGCGTCAGCGAAATGGCGCTGGCCGGCTTCACCGGCAGCGAAGTGGGCAGCAAATATCCGCGCGATCCGGCGGTGCTGAAGCCGATGCTGGATATTCGCGGCATCCAGATCTGCAACGCCTGGTTCAGCACCTTTTTCGCCGATGGTCAGAAAGACAAAACCATCGATGAATTTATCAACCACATGAATTTCCTGCATGCCATGGGCGCCAGGGTGATCGGCTGTTCTGAACAGAGCAAGAGCATTCAGGGCACCACCAAAGGGGTGTTCGAAGAGAAGCCGTACTTCAGCGATGAAGAGTGGCGGCGGGTGGCCGACGGTTACAACGAGCTGGCGAAGATCGCCGCCGGCAAAGGCATGCAGGTGTGTCTGCACCACCACATGGGCACCGGCATTCAGACCACCGCCGAAATCGATCGCTACATGAGCATGGTCAACGACGACGTCTACCTGCTGTTCGATACCGGCCACGCCTACTATTCGGAAGGCAGCCAGCAGGCGATGATGGCGATCCTGGAGAAGTATCTGCCGCGCATCAACCACGTCCATCTGAAGGACGTGCGCGATGAGGTGGTGGCGGAAGTGAAGGCCAACAAGCTGAGCTTCCTCGACGGCGTGAAGAAGGGCACCTTTACCGTGCCGGGTGATGGCGTGATCGACTTCAGGCCGGTGTTCAAGCTGCTGGACGAGCGCGGTTACAAGGGATGGATGGTGGTGGAGGCCGAGCAGGATCCGGCGCTGGCCAACCCGTTCGAGTATGCGGTGAAAGCGCGCCGTTACATTCGGGAAACCGCCGGTATTTAAGCGGTAAGGGGCAATAAAACTCGAGGGGCGCCGCCAGCGCCCCTTTTTTGATGGCGGCGCGTTAGCCGCCGAGCGTTTGCCAGGTGGCGACCTGGCTGCCTGGCCACGGTGTGGCGGCATACACGCCACGGGCGATCGCCCGAGCGAGGGTGTCCGCCGCCAGCGCGCCGATTTGCAGTACCGCCAGTTCGCGGCTGCCCTGTACCTCGCGCTGCCCGGTGGACAGGGCGAACACCACGTCGCCGTCAAACGGGCTGTGCAGCGGGCGAATCGCGCGCGCCATGCCGTCTTGCGCCATAATGGCCACCCGCTTCAACTCCACGCGCGTCAGCACCAGATCGGTGGCGATGCAGGCCAGGGTGGTGTTCTTTCTGCCGCCCTGCGGCTCTTGCACCATCCAGTCTTCGCCCTGAGCGTGCAGTTGCGCCAGCGCCGCCGCGCCGCCGTTGCCGAATTCACCGTCAATTTCATAGGGCGTCGCCCAGAAGGCGCGGGTGCCGGGCGCCACCACCGCTCCCAGGCTGTTGACCGCCACCAGCGCGCCGACGGTAGCGCCGTTGGCGGCGACGATAGACGCCGAACCAAGGCCGCCTTTCAGCTTGCCCATGCCGGTCATGGCGCCGTAGCCGGCGCCGACGGTGCCCAGCGGAAAGTCCAATCCAGCCTTGCCGACCGCGTCGATACCCAACTGGCGATACGGCGGCGTGAGCTGCCAGTTTTTGTCACCGCCGTTGGCCAGATCGTACAGGCAGGCGGTGGGCACGATCGGGGAGACCGGCACGCCGGGCGCTGGGCGCAGCGCGTAGCCTCGGCCCTGTTGCCCCAGCCAGGCCGCGACGCCGTCCGCCGCCGCCAGGCCGTAAACTGAACCGCCGCTGAACGTCAGCGCATCGATGGTTTGCACCAGATTGTCTTCGCCCAAGGCGTCGGTTTCCCGGGTGGCGGGGCCGCCGCCGCGCACGTCCACGGCGGCCATCGCCGGGCTGTCCGGCAGGATCACCGTCGCGCCGGTGCGCACCCGGCTGTCTTGCGCCACGCCGACCTTCAGGCCCAGCACATCGGTAATCAGGTTGCGGGCGCCAGGGCGCCCGGCGGCGGAAGTTGGCATAGCGGCACCTAATGGGGTGAGGGGAGAGAACATGCTGGCGGCGGCCGTCAAGCCGGCCAGCGCTTGTAAAAAGGTTCGGCGGTTGATGTTAAGGGGCCGGCGCAGCGGCCCCTGCGGGGGGATGAGATCACGCATCTGCGCGTGGCTGCCCGGAGCGCAGACGCGCCATATGGTAGGCATCGACCAGCACGCCGTCGCGCATGGCATAGGCGCGGCTGGTGCCCTCTATCTCGAAGCCGAATTTGCGGTACAGCGCGATGGCCGCCGGGTTATCGGTGAACACCGTCAGTTCGATGCGCTCGATGGCCGCCCAGTTGTCGCACAGGTCGATCATCGCCTGCATCAGGCGGCTGCCGACGCCTTTACCGTGGTAGCGCGGATCGACGCCGATGCCAAAGGTGGCGACGTGGCGGCGGCGAACGCGCTGATTCAGCATCACAACCAACTGGCCGGCAAGCTGCCCGTCGATGATGGCGGCCAGGTTATGCGTGCCCGGCTCGGGATTGGCGAGGCGCTTCTGCCAGGACTCGACGGACGGTAGCGGGAGCTGCAGCGTATCGCGGTAGACGGGCGTCTGAGAATAAAGATGATGCAGGGCCTGCGCATCCGTTGTTTCCACGTGGCGTATCACGATCTCGCTCATCTCGCTGCTCCTGTCGCTTACCGGTTGAATAACCTCTGAATTTATCCGTTTACTGCCTTGAGTCAATATTATTTAAACGGGTCAAAAAAAACGCTTTACAGGTGCGAATGATAATGATTATTATTGCGATGCGTTCCGGGGAGGGCATCAACCCTTGATACTCTCGCTGCGAAGGCACGACATTGCTCACATTGCTTCCAGTGTTTACTTAGCCAGCTCGGGTGCTGGCTTTTTTTTTTGCCATTTTTCAGCCGTTCCCGCTTTAAACAAATCCGCTGCCCATCCGACGTTTCATTTCATCGAAATTTTTGAACAGAGGCATGAGTTTTTTACGCTTTCTTATTCTGCTGGCAGGACTAGACTGTAAAAAAACATTGAGGAGAGTTGAATATGATTTATGTACGTAAAGCGGAAGACCGCGGCCACGCCAATCATGGCTGGCTGGATAGCTGGCACACCTTCTCATTTGCCGATTACTACGATCCGAACTTTATGGGGTTCTCGGCGCTGCGGGTGATCAACGAAGATGTGATCGACGCAGGGCAGGGTTTCGGTACCCACCCGCATAAAGACATGGAAATCCTGACCTACGTGCTGAGCGGCACGGTGGAACACCAGGACAGCATGGGCAACAAGGAGCAGATCCAGGCCGGCGAATTCCAGATCATGAGTGCGGGCACCGGCGTGCGTCACTCCGAGTACAACGCCAATCAGGATCGTCCGTTGCACCTGTACCAGATTTGGATCATCCCGGATCAGGTCGGGCTGGAACCGCGCTACGAACAGCGCATGTTCGACGCGCCGCAGGGCCGTCAGCTGGTGCTGTCGCCGGATGCGCGTGACGGCTCGCTGAAGGTGTTCCAGGACATGACGCTGTCGCGTTGGGCGCTGAATAAAGGTGAGCAGGCGGAATACGCGATCGACGCCGGACGCCGCATTTGGATCCAGGTGGTGCGCGGCAAGGTCTCGGTCAATGGCCAGGCCGCCGGCATCAGCGACGCGTTTGCGGTGTGGGATGAATCGGCGCTGACGATTCAGGCCGACGAAGAGAGCGAAATCCTGCTGTTCGATCTGCCGCCGGTGTGATTAAGCGGTAAATATCAAGGGCTCACGGTGTGAGCCCTTTTTGCGTTGGCCGTCGCATAACCGACAATATCGGCGCGCCGTTTTTTTTGCTAAAATGACTGCCCATTCACGGTTAGTCAGTTCATTGATAATGAAGAAAAAACGGCCGGTACTCCAGGATGTGGCGGACAAGGTGGGCGTGACCAAGATGACGGTGAGCCGTTATCTGCGCAATCCCGACCAGGTTTCCGCCGCCCTGCAGCAAAAAATCGCCGTCGCGCTGGATGAGCTGGGCTACATCCCCAACCGCGCGCCGGACATTCTCTCCAACGCCACCAGCCGGGCGATTGGCGTGCTGTTGCCGTCGCTGACCAACCAGGTGTTCGCCGAAGTGCTGCGCGGCATCGAAAGCGTGACCGACGCGCACAACTACCAGACCATGCTGGCGCACTACGGCTATCTGCCGGAGCGCGAAGAAGAGCGTCTGACCTCGCTGCTGTCTTACAATATCGACGGTTTGATCCTGTCCGAGCGCCACCACACGCCGCGCACCCTGAAGATGATCGAGGTGGCGGGCATTCCGGTGGTAGAGCTGATGGACTGCGTCTCGCCGTGCATCGATCTGGCGGTGGGCTTCAACAACTTCGAGGCGGCGCGCCAGATGACGCAGCAAATCATCGCGCACGGCCACCGTCACGTGGTCTACTTCGGCGCCCGTCAGGATGAACGTACTATCATCAAACAACAGGGGTATGAGCAGGCGATGCGTGAATCCGGCCTGGAGCCGTATAGCATCATGACCGCGCGTTCTTCCTCCTATTCCGCCGGCGGCGAGCTGCTGCGCCAGGCGCAGCGCGATTATCCGCAGATCGACAGTATCTTCTGCACCAACGATGACCTGGCGATCGGCGCGGCCTTCGAGTGCCAGCGACAGGGGCTGTCGATCCCGCAGGACATGGCGATCGCCGGTTTCCACGGCCATGACATCGGTCAGGTGATGGTGCCGAAGCTGGCCAGCGTGCTGACCCCGCGCGAGCGCATGGGGCAGATCGGCGCCGAGCGCCTGCTGGCCCGGCTGCGCGGGGAAACGGTGTGTCCGCGCATGGTGGACGTCGGTTTCACCGTGATCCCCGGCGGCAGCATCTGAGCCATTTTAACGTTCTGTTTTAACACCCTTTCTTTTTGCAGCGCGCCCTGAGGCGCGCTGGTTATCCCGCCTGTAAGCCCGCCGCTCGTTGCCGACATAAGTTTGATCTCTGTCCCAGAACGCGAATTTTAGCCGCTTACCCGGTTCCGAGGCTTATGTTGTTACCGGTATCATGATACCGGTAACAACGAGTGGGCGGTCATCTTGCTGCAAGACTGAACCTCTGAATCAACAACACCTACAGCTCTTCTTAAACACCGGGAAAGAGCCTAAAAATAAAACAACCGCACGCTTTACGCCTATCGTAAAGAGAGTCGCGATAAAAGGTTGGAGAAAAACTATGCCATTAGTGATTGTTGCAGGCGGCGTAGCGCTGCTGCTGCTGCTGATGATCCGCTTCAAGCTGAACGGCTTTATCTCTCTGGTTCTGGTTGCTCTGGCGGTCGGGATTGCACAGGGGATGCCGGTCGATAAGGTCATCGGCTCCATCAAGGCCGGCGTGGGCGGCACGCTGGGCAGCCTGGCGCTGATCATGGGCTTCGGCGCCATGCTCGGCAAGCTGCTGGCGGACTGCGGCGGCGCACAGCGCATCGCCACCACGCTGATCGACAAGTTCGGCAGAAAACACATTCAATGGGCGGTGGTGCTGACCGGTTTCACCGTCGGCTTCGCGCTGTTCTACGAAGTGGGCTTCGTGCTGTTGCTGCCGCTGGTGTTCACCATCGCCGCCTCCGCGCGCATTCCGCTGCTGTACGTCGGCGTGCCGATGGCCGCCGCGCTGTCGGTGACCCACGGCTTCCTGCCGCCGCACCCGGGCCCGACCGCCATCGCCACCATCTTCCATGCCGACATGGGTAAAACCCTGTTGTACGGCACGCTGCTGGCGATCCCGACGGTGATCCTGGCCGGCCCGGTCTATGCCCGCTTCCTGAAAGGCATCGACAAGCCGGTGCCGGAAGGCCTGTACAACCCGAAAACCTTTACCGACGCGGAGATGCCGAGCTTTGGCGTCAGCGTCGCCACGTCGCTGGTGCCGGTGATCCTGATGGCGCTGCGCGCGGTCGCTGAAATGGTGCTGCCGAAGGGCCACAGCCTGCTGCGCTTCGCCGAGTTCTTCGGCGACCCGGTGATGGCGACCCTGATCGCCGTGCTGATCGCTATCTTCACCTTCGGCCTGAACCGCGGCCGCACCATGGATGAAGTGATGGGCACCATCACCGATTCGATTAAAATCATCGCCATGATGCTGTTGATCATCGGCGGCGGCGGCGCCTTCAAGCAGGTGCTGGTGGACAGCGGCGTCGAGAAGTACATCGCCGGTCTGATGGAAGGCAGCAACGTTTCGCCGATCCTGATGGCCTGGTCGATCGCCGCCGCGCTGCGTCTGGCGCTGGGTTCCGCCACCGTGGCGGCAATCACCGCCGGCGGCATCGTGGCGCCGCTGATCGCCACTACCGGCGTCAGCCCTGAGCTGATGGTGATTGCGGTCGGTTCCGGCAGCGTTATCTTCTCGCACGTCAACGATCCGGGTTTCTGGCTGTTCAAGGAGTACTTCAACCTGAGCATCATGGAAACCATCAAATCCTGGTCGGTGCTGGAAACCATCATCTCGGTGTGCGGCCTGGTGGGCTGCCTGCTGCTGGCGACGGTCGTATAATCTTTATCCGGCGCCCTGCGGGGCGTCGGCGTTCCAAAGTATCTTTATCAGTCGGGACGCATTTGGCGCGTTTGCGCCAGTTCCCATAAGGGCATGACACAATGAGCAATCCGCAGAATCACGTATTTATCCTGATGGGCGTGTCCGGCAGCGGCAAATCCGCCGTGGCCAGCGCCGTCGCCCGCGAGGCCGATGCCGCCATGCTGGACGGCGATTATCTGCATCCGCGCGCCAACATCAACAAGATGGCTGCCGGGCATGCGCTGGACGACAACGATCGCGCCCCGTGGCTGGCGGCCTTGAACGACGCCATCTTCGCCATGCAACGCACCAATCCCGTGTCGCTGCTGGTCTGCTCGGCGCTGAAGAAAAGCTATCGCGACCGCCTGCGCGAAGGGAATAGCAACCTGCATTTCCTCTACCTGAAAGGCGACAAGGCGGTGATCGAGGAGCGCCTGAAGCAGCGCAAAGGTCATTTCTTCAAACCGCAGATGCTGGTTTCGCAGTTCGCCACGTTGGAAGAGCCGGGCGAGCAGGAGCCGGATGTGCAAGCGATCGACATCAACCAGCCGCTGGACGGCGTGGTCGCCGATACGCTCGCCTATATTCGCCGCGTTACCGCCCGCTGAGCGCGGGCCGTTGTCGGCGCCGCCAGGCGCCTACAGCTTCATGTAAGCCCGCACGCCGTCCAGGAACATCTGGGTCGACAGCATCACCAGAATCAGCCCCATCAACCGCTCCAGCGCGCTGACGCCTTTGCTGCCCAGCAGGCGCAGGAACAGGTTCGACATCAGCAAAATGGCCGCAGAGAGGCCCCAGGCGATCAACAGCGCCGCCACCAGATGGGGCAGCTGATGTGGATACTGGTGCGACAGCAGCATCAATGCAGCCAGAATCGACGGCCCGGCCACCAGCGGGATCGCCAGCGGCACCAGGAACGGCTCCTCGCCGGCGGACAGCCCGGAGCTGTTTCCTTCCTGCGAGGGGAAAATCATCTTGATGGCGATCAGAAACAGGATGATGCCGCCGGAAATGGAGACGGTTTCGGTGCGCAGGTTGAGGAACGCCAGAATTTTCTCGCCGGCGAACAGGAAGATCAGCATCAGCAGCAGGGCGATCAGCAGCTCGCGAATCAACACCACGCGGCGGCGGCGCGGTTCCAGGTGCTTGAGCACCGACATGAAAATCGGCAGGTTGCCCAGCGGATCCATAATTAAAAACAGCAATACCGTAGCGGAAATCATCTCTGTCATGGTGACCTCGTGATCGGGAAAACGCCTCGGCCTTTTCGGCCGCGTCCTTGCCTATACCCTATGGATTTCAAATTGCAGCTAGGCGCCCAGCGATCGCATCCCCAGGAGCTTACTCAAGTAAGTGACTGGGGTATGACAAATCTGCCGGGAGCAGATTTGAACGCTGCTCGCAGCGGCCCCTTGGGGCGTGGCCCACGGATGGGCCACGTAACTACGTGCAGGTAACAACGCTGCAGTTTGAAAGACGACGGGTATATAAGAAGGATTGCTGAGAAATCCCCAGCCATCGAATAAATTCACTTTGCGCCCGCGCCGACATTTTGTAAGGTGAGGAGATATTGCACACAACTCGTTATCACCTAATAAGCCCTTATCCGGGCGGGACACAGATATTATGAAAAACGTTGGTTTCATCGGTTGGCGCGGAATGGTCGGCTCGGTTCTCATGCAACGCATGACGGAAGAGCGCGATTTCGACGCCATTCGCCCGGTCTTTTTCTCCACCTCGCAGCACGGTTCTGCCGCGCCGGCCTTCGGCGGCCAGCAGGGCACGCTGCAGGATGCCTATGACATCGACGCCCTGAGCGCGCTCGATATCATTATTACCTGTCAGGGCGGCGATTATACCAACGAAGTTTATCCTAAGCTGCGCGCCAGTGGTTGGCAGGGTTACTGGATCGACGCGGCCTCGTCGCTGCGCATGCAGGATGACGCCATCATCATTCTGGATCCGGTCAACCACGCGGTGATTCAGCAGGGCCTGGACAAAGGCATCAAAACCTTCGTCGGCGGCAACTGCACCGTCAGCCTGATGCTGATGTCCCTCGGCGGCCTGTTCGCCAACGATCTGGTTGAGTGGGCGTCGGTTGCCACCTACCAGGCGGCCTCCGGCGGCGGCGCTCGCCACATGCGCGAACTGCTGACCCAAATGGGCATGCTGCACGCCGATGTGGCGAAAGAGCTGCAGGATCCGGCCTCCGCCATTCTGGATATCGAACGCAAGGTGACCGAGGCGACCCGCAGCGGCAAACTGCCGACCGACAACTTCGGCGTGCCGCTGGCCGGCAGCCTGATCCCGTGGATCGACAAGCAGCTCGACAACGGCCAGAGCCGCGAAGAGTGGAAAGGCCAGGCGGAGACCAACAAGATCCTCAACACCGGCAGCGTGATCCCGGTCGACGGTCTGTGCGTGCGCGTCGGCGCGCTGCGCTGCCACAGCCAGGCGTTCACGCTGAAGCTGAAAAAAGACGTGTCGCTGCCGGAAATCGAGCAGATGCTGGCGACGCACAACGACTGGGTGCGCGTGATCCCGAACGACCGCGAGCTGACCATGCGCGAACTGACGCCTGCGGCGGTGACCGGCACGCTGAATACGCCGGTCGGCCGTCTGCGCAAGCTGAATATGGGGCCGGAGTACCTGTCGGCGTTCACCGTAGGCGACCAACTGCTGTGGGGCGCGGCCGAGCCGCTGCGCCGCATGTTGCGTATCCTGCTGTAAACCCGCTCGCCAGTTCATCTGTTGTATTTCAAAGCCCGCTTATTGCGGGCTTTTTCATATGAGCGGAGTCATGTCGGTATGGTCTGAATGTGGTTACAAGTTAATCTTCCCTGTGATATTTATAAGCGCATTGGCAACATAGCGCAGGTATAGGGATATGATTTCCAACGAAGGATTGCAGGTCGCGCTTTCACCCGTGCAGCTAGCGGCCGTGATGTCGGATAGCACGGTCACAGAAGGGGAAACCTGGGGTAATCGGCTCATGGGGGGACTGGGTTTAGCGGGGGGAGTCGTCGAACTTCTTGGGGCTGGGGTGATGTGCTATGCGCCTGACCCAACATTGTTAACCAAAGTGGGATGCGTGGTCGTTGGCACTCATAGCATGGATAGCATAAAAACCGCATCAAATCAGATCATTACCGGCCGATCATTGACTACAGACACTTACAAGTCGGCGGTTTTGCTGGCTCAGAGTCTGGGGGCCGACGAAGATATGGCTTACAACGTCGGTTTAACGGTAGATATTGCCGTTCCTTTGGTGTTTGCAACCGCTTTAGGCGCTGTACGCGTGGCTTCCGTTCGGGTGGGGCAATTAAAATTGCTTGAACACGAGTCTATAGCCGGTGCAAAAGGAGGTGGGCACACTATTGCTAAGCATGTTGCTAAAAGTTCAGAAGAGCTGCTGGAGCGTTTGGCAAAGAGTCCTGGTTTACAGTCAGCCTCGACATTTACAGATTTACGTACTGCTGAAGACGCGATTAGTCGGGCGTTGAAAGTGAATAACGCGCTTATTAAGCGCTGGGCGCAACAGCCTACTTCGGCCAACGTGCTTGAACTCACGCATAAGGTGGGTAAAGCGGTTGGTTTTGGCTACAGGCAAGGAAGCACAATTCAATTAACGTCCAACAGCGTGCGGGTTGTCTTGCTAAAGAAAATTTACAACGGTAAGCCGTATTACATTTTAACCGCTTACCCCATTATCAGATAAGGGACCCTATGGGCTTTTCAGTCGCTAATCTCGGTACACTTGTGCGTGTTTTTTTGGGGCAAGATTATGATTTATTTGGAGAGTCTGTAGAAGAGATCCTGGCCTCTTATCGGGAGACGGAAAATACCGCGACAGTGAGAAAAACCGTCGATGAAGCACGAGCGTTGCTGGCGCAATATCCTGAGGAACAACAGCTTGAACTTGCCGTTGCTGAACTTGCTGATGGGGAGTTTGCACCAGCGCCATGGGGATACACGGCGCGATCGTTTCTTGAGAAGGTGATCTCTGCTTTGGAATAGGCGATACCTGCTGCTTCTGTACTTTGTTGTAAACCCGCACTTCCTGGGGGCTGAGCGCTTTCAGCCCCCTAACGCCTTATTTTCCGCTTTTTTGTTCGCTGCGCGCCGCGTCGGGCAGCGTTATCGCAAGTCTCGTTTCATTGGGCTGTACCCCGCATCTCTTCTCGTCGGCCGCCACATGCAGATGCCGTCAGGCTGGCAGTTTTCTTAATGAAGAATTTTCCTCACCAATGCCGAGCAGTTTTTAACAGACATTGGCTATGCTTAACGCATGGGCGAACAGTTTTTCACCATGACTGAAATATTTCAAAAAATAAGCATAAAGAGCGAAATTCAGGTCGGCAGAGTAAAGATTGGTCAATAACCGACCGCAATCACGCTTTAGAGTCCGAATGCATTGCATGATGACCAAAACGGCCAAGGAATAACCAACAAGCCGTGCTTAGATCATGCTGTTAATCTAAGGAAGAAGACTATGCCTGTACTTCCCGATCGTGACGTGATTGATCAGATCATCTCCGGCCATTACGCCGATCCCTTTGCTCTGCTTGGCATGCATGCGACCGATAACGGTCTGCAAGTGCGCGCGCTGCTGCCGGACGCCGGCGCAGTCTGGCTGGTGGAACAGCAAACCGGCCGGCGACTGGTGCAGCTGAACTGCGACGATCCGCGCGGCTTCTTCAGCGCCGTGGTGCCGCGGCGCAAAAATCCTTTCCGCTATCAGCTGCAGGTCAGCTGGCGCGATCATCAACAGATCGTCGACGATCCCTACCGGTTCGGCCCGCTGCTGCAGGACATCGACAGCTGGCTGCTGGCCGAGGGCACGCACCTGCGCCCCTATGAACGCCTGGGTGCTCACCTCGCCACGCTGGATGGTGTCGACGGCGTCAGCTTTGCCGTTTGGGCGCCTAACGCCCAGCGCGTCTCGGTGGTGGGGGAGTTCAACTTCTGGGACGGCCGCCGCCACCCGATGCGTCTGCGGCGTGAAAACGGCATCTGGGAGCTGTTCCTGCCCGGCGTGCGGGCCGGCCAGCTGTACAAATATGAAATCGTCGATTGCTACGGCAATACCCAGCTGAAAGCCGATCCTTACGCCTTCGAGGCGCAGATGCGCCCGGACACCGCCTCGCTGGTGGCGCCGCTGCCGGAGGTGGTGCCGTCGACGCAGGCGCGCCGCCGCGCCAACGATTTTGACCAGCCGATCGCCATCTACGAGGTGCATCTCGGCTCATGGCGTCGCCACACCGACAACCACTTCTGGCTCAGCTACGGCGAGCTGGCGGTGCAGCTGATCGACTATGTGAAGGACATGGGATTCACCCATATCGAGCTGCTGCCGGTCAACGAGCACCCGTTCGACGGCAGTTGGGGCTATCAGCCGCTGGGGCTGTATGCGCCGACCCGGCGCTTCGGCACGCCGGCCGATTTCAGGGCGTTCGTGGCGGCGGCGCATGAGGCGGGCATCAACGTGATCCTCGACTGGGTGCCGGGGCACTTCCCGAGCGACGCCTACGGCCTGGCGAACTTCGACGGCACGGCGCTGTACGAATACGCCGATCCGCGCGAGGGCTTCCATCAGGACTGGAATACGCTGATCTACAACTACGGCCGCCACGAGGTGCGCAACTACCTGGCGGGCAACGCGCTGTATTGGCTGGAGCGCTTCGGCATCGACGCGCTGCGGGTCGATGCGGTGGCGTCGATGATCTATCGTGACTACAGCCGCGCCGACGGCGAGTGGGTGCCGAATTACTACGGCGGCAACGAGAACCTGGAGGCGATCGCCTTCCTGCGTTATACCAACCAGACTATCGGCCAGGCGCAGCCGGGCGCGGTGACGCTGGCGGAGGAATCCACCGACTATCCCGGCGTCACCCTGCCGCCGGACGCCAACGGCCTTGGGTTCCACTACAAATGGAACCTCGGCTGGATGCACGACACGCTCAATTACATGAAGTGCGATCCGGTGCACCGCAAGTATCACCACAACCAGATGACCTTCGGCATGCTGTACGCCTATACCGAGAACTTCGTGTTGCCTATCTCGCACGATGAAGTGGTGCACGGCAAAAAATCGGTCCTCGACCGTATGCCGGGCGACGCCTGGCAGAAATTCGCCAACCTGCGCGCCTATTACGGCTTTATGTGGGCGCATCCGGGCAAGAAGCTGCTGTTTATGGGCTGCGAATTCGCACAGGGGCGCGAGTGGAATTTCGATACCAGCCTCGACTGGCATTTATTGGAAGGGTTGGATAACTGGCATAACGGCGTGCAGCGGCTGGTGCGCGATCTGAACCACTGCTACCGGCAGCAGGCGCCGCTGTACGAGCGCGACTACCGGCCTGACGGCTTCGAGTGGCTGGTGGTCGACGATCACGATAACTCGGTGTTCGCCTTCGCGCGCTACGATTCGCAGGGCAATGAGCTGATCGCCATCAGCAACTTTACCCCGGTGCCGCGCTACCGCTACCGCATCGGCCTCTCGCGCGCCGGTGACTACCGCGAGATCCTCAATACCGATTCGCACCACTATCACGGCAGCAACGCCGGCAATCAGGGGCGGGTCTCTTCCGAAGCGGTCGGCAGCCACGGCCGCGACTTCTCCATCTGCGTAACGCTGCCGCCGCTGGCGACCATTTATCTGCTGCGGGAGGCGCCATGACGGAGCTGACGGCCGGCCTCGCCGCGCCGCTGGGCGCGCATTACGACGGCGAAGGCATCAACTTTACCCTGTACTCGGCGCACGCGGAGCGGGTGGAGCTGTGCCTGTTCGACGGCCAGCAGCGCGAAGTGCGCCTGCCGCTGCCGGCGCGCAGCGGCGATATCTGGCATGGCTACTTACCGGGCGGCAGGCCGGGGCAACGTTACGGTTACCGGGTCTACGGCCCGTTTGACCCGGCGAACGGACAGCGTTTCAACCCCAACAAACTGGCGCTCGATCCGGCCGCGCGCGCGGTGGAAGGGCCGGTGGCAGATCACCCGCACCTGCACGGCGGTTACGAGCAGCCGGACCCGCACGACAGCGCGGAGCTGATGCCGAAGTGCGTGGTGGTGGACGAACAGTATGACTGGCAGGACGATCGCCCGCCTGCCACGCCCTGGGGACAGACGGTGATTTACGAAGCGCACGTGCGCGGCCTGACGCTGCTGCACCCGCAGATCCCGCCGGCGCTGCGCGGCAGCTTCGCCGCATTGGGGCACCCGGCGATGATCGCCCACTTCAAACGCCTCGGCATCACCGCGCTGGAACTGCTGCCGGTGCAGCAACATACCTCCGAACCGCGCCTGCAGCGGCTGGGGCTGATCAACTATTGGGGCTATAACGTGCTGGCGCCCTATGCGCCGGACAACCGCTACGCCAGCCTGAGCACCGATGCCACGCCGCTGAACGAATTCCGCGATGCGGTCAAGGCGCTGCACAAAGCCGGCATCGAGGTGATCCTCGACGTGGTGTTCAACCACAGCGCCGAGCTGGATATGGACGGGCCGATGCTGTCGCTGAGCGGCATCGATAACCTGAGCTACTACTGGCTGACGCCCGAAGGGGACTATGTCAACGACACCGGCTGCGGCAACACGCTGCGGTTGGATCAGCCGCAGGGCGTGGCCTGGGTGATGGATTGCCTGCGTTTTTGGGTGCGGGAGTGCCACGTCGACGGCTTCCGTTTCGATCTGGGCAGCGTGCTCGGCCGCACGCCGGGGTTCGATCGCGATGCGCCGCTGTTCCAGGCGATGCTGGCGGACGATGTGCTGTCGCGCTGCAAGCTGATCGCCGAACCCTGGGACATTGGCCCCGGCGGCTATCAGGTAGGGGCGTTTCCCGGCCGCTTCGCCGAATGGAACGATCATTACCGCGATGACATGCGTCGTTTCTGGCTGCAGAGCGGCGTGTCGCTCGGCCAGTTCGCCCGGCGTTTTGCCGCTTCCAGCGATCTGTATAACCAGCGCGGGCGAGCGCCTTACGCCACCGTCAATATGCTGACCGCCCATGACGGTTTTACCCTGCAGGACGTGGTCAGCTTCAATGAGAAACACAATCAGCCCAACGGCGAGGGCAACCGCGACGGCAGCGATCGCAATTTCAGCAACAACCACGGCGTCGAAGGCCTGGTCGCCGACGACGCCATTGTGCAACGCCGCAGGGCCAGCCAGCGGGCGATGCTCGCCACGCTGTTGCTGTCCCAGGGAACGCCGATGCTGCTGGCCGGCGATGAACAGGGACACAGCCAGCAGGGGAACAACAATGCCTATTGTCAGGACAACGCCACCACCTGGCTCGATTGGGCCACGGCGGACGACGCGCTGACCGATTACGTCGCGGCGCTGATCGCGCTGCGCCACCAGATCCCCGCGCTGCAGCAGGACCGCTGGTGGCAGCAGGACGACGGCAGCGTGCAGTGGCTGAACGCGCAAGGGCAGGCGCTCGACGCGCAGCAGTGGGAGCAGGGCGAGCCGCTCATGCAGATCCTGCTGTCGCAGCGCTGGCTGCTGCTGATCAACGCCACGCCGCAAACGACGGAGATGAGGTTGCCGGAAGGCGATTGGCAGGTTGTCGCCCCGTTCACTCAGGAAGACTCACGGGCGGTATTGCCCGCCTGGCACCAGGCCGCGCGCTCGCTTTGCGTACTGGTACGGAAATAATAAAAGGAGTCCGCTATGGTTAGGTTTGAAAATAAAGACCCCCTGATGTTGGCGCGCCAGTTGCCGATTAAATCCGTAGCGCTGATCCTGGCCGGTGGCCGCGGTTCACGTCTGAAAGATTTGACCTCCACCCGCGCCAAGCCCGCCGTCCACTTTGGCGGCAAATTCCGCATCATCGACTTCGCCTTGTCGAACTGCCTGAACTCCGGCATCCGCCGCATCGGCGTGATCACCCAATACCAGTCGCACACGCTGGTGCAGCACATTCAGCGCGGCTGGTCGTTCCTCAACGAGGAGATGAATGAGTTCGTCGATCTGCTGCCGGCCCAGCAGCGCCTCAGCACCGAGCATTGGTACAAGGGCACTGCCGACGCGGTGTACCAGAACCTGGATATCATCCGCCGCTATGAGGCCGAATACGTGGTGATCCTGGCGGGCGACCATATCTACAAGATGGATTATTCGCGCATGCTGATCGACCACGTCGAGAAGGGGGCCCAGTGCACCGTGGCCTGCCTGCCGGTGCCGCGCAGCGAAGCCGGCGAATTCGGCGTGATGAAGGTGGATGAAAGCGACCGTATCATCGAGTTCCTGGAGAAACCCGCCGATCCGCCGGCGATGCCGGGCAACCCGGATATGTCGCTGGCCAGCATGGGCATCTATATTTTTAATGCCGCCTACCTGTTCCAACTGCTGGAAGAGGATATGTCGACCCCCGGCTCCAGCCACGATTTCGGCAAGGATCTGATCCCGAAAATCACCGCGCAGCAGGCGGCGTGGGCGCATCCGTTTACCTTGTCCTGCGTGACGTCCAACCCCGACTTGCCGCCTTACTGGCGCGACGTGGGCACGCTGGACGCTTACTGGCGCGCCAATCTCGATCTGGCGTCGGTGACGCCGGAGCTGGACATGTACGACCGCGCCTGGCCGATTCGCACCCACATGGAACCGCTGCCGCCGGCCAAGTTCGTGCAGGATCGCTCCGGTAGCCATGGCATGACCATGAATTCGCTGGTGTCCGGCGGTTGCATCGTCTCGGGCTCGGTGGTGGTGCATTCGGTGCTGTTCCCGCGCGTGCGAGTGAACTCGTTTTGCACCATCGACTCTACCGTATTGTTGCCGGACGTGAACGTCGGCCGTTCCTGCCGCCTGCGGCGCTGCATCATCGACCGCGCCTGCCATATTCCGGAGGGCATGGTGATCGGGGAAAACGCCGATGAGGACAGCAAGCGTTTCTATCGCTCGGAAGGCGGCATCGTGCTGGTGACGCGCGAAATGTTGTCAAAATTGTGAGTTAACGTGGGGGGCAGAACGATAGCCTGCCGCCCGATGAACGGTTCGATGGCTTGCGCAACGCGGCACACATAACAGCGGCAAGCCTGCTTTATTTCTTATCCAGAGGCCTTCGGCCGACTTTCAGGAGTGATAATGCAGGTCTTACACGTATGTTCTGAAATGTTCCCCCTGCTGAAAACGGGCGGACTCGCAGACGTGGTTGGCGCGCTGCCGGCGGCGCAAATCGCCGAAGGCGCCGATGTTCGGGTGCTATTGCCCGCTTTCCCTGATGTACGCAACGGCATAC
This sequence comes from Serratia sp. CY74737, assembly GCF_052166775.1. NCBI lineage: Bacteria > Pseudomonadati > Pseudomonadota > Gammaproteobacteria > Enterobacterales > Yersiniaceae > Serratia > Serratia sp. CY74737. Next base: position 96,791 of record NZ_JBJNOF010000016.1, on the reverse strand, counting down.
CCGACACCGTGCTGGTGGCGGAGATAGACTCGTTCGCCGGCCGTGTCGGCCTGCGTTACGGCACCTACCATGGCGTGGGCATTTACCTGATCGATGCGCCCTGGCTGTATGACCGGCCGGGCAGCCCGTACCACGATCAGTCCATGTACGCCTACCCCGACAACCACCGGCGCTTTGCGCTGCTGGGCTGGATGGCCTGCGAGTTGGCCAAGGGGCTGGATCGCTACTGGCGTCCGCAGCTGGTGCACGCCCACGACTGGCATGCCGGTCTGAGCTGCGCCTATCTGGCCGCCAACGGCCACCCGGCGCGTTCGGTGTTCACCGTGCACAACCTGGCCTATCAGGGCCTGTTCTGCGCCCATCACGTGACCGAGCTGTGGCTGCCGGCGTCGTTTTACGATGTTTATGGCCTGGAGTTCTACGGCCAGATGTCGTTCCTCAAGGCCGGGCTGTTTTATGCCGACCACGTGACCGCCGTCAGCCCGACCTATGCGCGCGAGATCACCCGGCCGGAGTTCGGCTACGGCATGGAGGGGCTGCTGCAGGAGCGGCAGCGGCAAGGCAGGTTGAGCGGCATCCTCAACGGCGTGGACGACAAGATTTGGGATCCGGCCCACGACCCGCGGCTGAGCGCCCGCTACGACGCCGACGATCTGAAAAGCAAGGTCAAAAACAAGCTGCATCTGCAAAAGGCCATGGGGCTGAAGGTGGACGAATCGCTGCCGGTGTTCGCGGTGGTGAGCCGATTGACCAGCCAGAAAGGCCTCGATCTGGTGCTGCAGGCGTTGCCCGAATTGCTGGCGCAGGGCGGGCAGTTGGCGCTGCTGGGTGCCGGCGACGCGGTGCTGCAGCAGGCGTTTCTGGCCGCCGCCGCCGACTACCCTGAGCAGGTCGGCGTGCAGATCGGTTATCACGAATCCTTCTCCCACCGCATCATCGGCGGCGCCGACGTCATTCTGGTGCCGAGCCGCTTCGAGCCCTGCGGCCTGACGCAGCTCTACGGCCTGAAATACGGCACGCTGCCGCTGGTGCGCCGCACCGGCGGACTGGCGGACACGGTCGTGGACTGCGCGCTGGAGAACCTGGCCGACGGCACCGCCAGCGGATTCGTGTTCGACGATTGCGACGCCGTCGCGCTGGGCAACGCCATCCGCCGCGCCATGGTGCTGTGGAGCCGGCCGAAACACTGGCGCCACGTTCAGCGCCACGCCATGAGCGTGGACTTCGGCTGGCCGGTGGCGGCGAAAGAGTATTTATCGCTTTATCAACGCTTGTAGCCCGCGATTCGCGTCGCGAGTTGACGCGCGGCGGGCAACCGTAAGGGTAGATTGTCGGGGCGCAGCGTACCGCGCCCATGTTCAGCGGGGCCAGCTATTCCGCGGCGGATGGCTGGGCTCCCCATTAGGGATTAAAAGCCATGACTTCACCGTTTAGTTACACCTCACCTACGGTCAGTGTGGAAGCGCTGAAACATTCCATTGCCTATAAGCTGATGTTTATCGTCGGCAAGGATCCGGCGATCGCCAACCGCCACGACTGGCTCAACGCCGTCCTGTTCGCGGTGCGCGATCGCATGGTGGAGCGCTGGCTGCGCTCCAACCGCGCCCAGCTGTCTCAAGACGTGCGGCAGGTGTATTACCTGTCGATGGAGTTTCTGATCGGCCGCACGTTGTCGAACGCGCTGCTGTCGATGGGCATTTATCAGGACATCGACAACGCGTTGAACGAGATGGGGCTGAACCTGGCGGAGTTGCTGGAGGAAGAGAACGACCCCGGGCTCGGCAACGGCGGTCTGGGCCGGCTGGCGGCCTGCTTCCTCGACTCGCTGGCGACGCTGGCGCTGCCGGGGCGCGGCTACGGCATTCGCTATGAGTACGGCATGTTCAAGCAGAACATCGTCAACGGCCAACAGATGGAATCGCCGGACTACTGGCTGGAGTACGGCAATCCGTGGGAGTTTCCGCGCCATAACACCCGCTACAAGGTGCGCTTCGGTGGCCGCGTGCAGCAGGAGGGGGCCAAGGCCCGCTGGCTGGAGACCGAAGAGATCGTGGCCATCGCCTACGATCAGGTGATCCCCGGTTTCGACACCGACGCCACCAACACGCTGCGGTTGTGGGGCGCGCAGGCCAGTAACGAGATCAACCTCGGCAAGTTCAATCAGGGCGATTACTTCGCGGCGGTGGAAGATAAAAACCATTCGGAGAACGTGTCGCGCGTGCTCTATCCGGACGATTCGACCTCCTCCGGGCGTGAATTGCGCTTGCGACAAGAGTATTTCCTGGTGTCGGCCACGGTGCAGGATATTCTCAATCGCCATTGGCTGATGCACAAAACCTTCGACAACCTGGCGGACAAGATCGCCATTCACCTCAACGACACTCACCCGGTGTTGTCGATTCCGGAGCTGATGCACCGGCTGATCGACGAGCACAAGTTCAAGTGGCTCGACGCCTGGGAAGTGGTGGAGCAGGTATTCTCCTACACTAACCACACGCTGATGAGCGAGGCGCTGGAGACCTGGCCGGTGGACATGCTTGGCCGCATCTTGCCGCGCCATCTGCAGCTGATTTTCGAGATCAACGATCACTTCCTCAAAATGGTGCAGGAGGTGGCGCCGGGCGACAACGATCTGCTGGCGCGGGTCTCGATCATCGACGAAACCAACGGCCGTCGGGTGCGCATGGCGTGGCTGGCGGTGGTGGCCAGCCACAAGGTCAACGGCGTTTCCGCCCTGCATTCCGAACTGATGGTGCAGTCGCTGTTCGCCGACTTCGCCCGGCTGTTCCCGACTCGTTTCTGCAACAAAACCAACGGGGTGACGCCGCGTCGTTGGCTGGCGCTGGCCAACCCGCCGTTGGCGGCGGTGCTGGACGACTGCATCGGCCAAACCTGGCGCACCGATCTCAGCCAGCTGAGCGAGATCAAGGCCAACATCGATTACCCGAGCTTCCTGCAGGCGGTGCAGCGCGCCAAGCGGCAGAACAAGGAGCGGCTGGCGCTGTACATCGCCAAAACGCTCAACGTGGTGGTTAACCCGGATGCGCTGTTCGACGTGCAGATCAAACGCATTCACGAGTACAAACGGCAGTTGCTCAACGTGTTGCACGTCATCACGCTGTATAACCGTTTGCTGGCCGACCCTGATATCGAGCGCGTGCCGCGGGTGGTGATCTTCGCCGGCAAGGCGGCCTCGGCCTACTATGCTGCCAAGCAGATCATCCGCCTGATCAACGACGTGGCCAAAGTGATCAACAACGATCCGCGCGTGCATACCCAGTTGAAGGTGGTGTTCATTCCGAACTACGGCGTCAGCCTGGCGCAGATCATCATCCCGGCGGCGGATCTGTCGGAACAGATCTCGCTGGCGGGCACCGAAGCCTCGGGCACCAGCAATATGAAGTTCGCGCTGAACGGCGCGCTGACCATCGGCACGCTGGACGGCGCCAACGTCGAGATGCGCGAGCACGTGGGGGAAGAGAACATCTTTATCTTCGGCAATACCGCCGAGCAGGTCGAGGAACTGCGCCGCAACGGTTACAACCCGCGCCAGTACTACGAGCAAGACCCAGAGCTGCATCAGGCGCTGACGCAGATCGCCACCGGCATGTTCAGCCCTGAGGAGCCGAAGCGCTATGGCAATTTGTTCGACTCGCTGGTGAACCTCGGCGATCACTATCAGCTGTTGGCGGATTACCGCAGCTATGTGGACACGCAGGACAAGGTGGACGAGGTGTATCTCAATCAGGACGAGTGGACGCGGCGCGCGGTGCTGAATATCGCCAATATGGGTTACTTCTCATCCGATCGCACCATTCAGGAATATGCGGATGAAATTTGGCACATTAAGCCGGTGAAGCTGTAAAGCGGGGCAGGAAAAAAGCAAAGGGCCGGATAACCGGCCCTTTTTCGTTACGCTGCGGCTCAGGAAGCCAGCGACAGCGCTTTCGTTTTCGCGTGTTCCGCCAGCCAGGCTTTCACGCGCGCCTGCTGCGCTTCGTCCAGCCACATGCCCAGCTTGGTGCGGCGCCAGATAGCGTCGTCCAGCTCCACGACCCACTCTTTCTCGGTCAGATAGCGCAGTTCGGCTTCATACAGACCGTGGCCGAAATCTTCGCCCAGATCGGCGAGGCCGTTGGCGCCGGCCAGGATCAGCTCGCTCTGGCTGCCGTAGGTGCGGGCATAGCGGCGCGCCAGGGCTTCCGGCAGCCAGCCGTGCGCACGGCGCAGTTTGGCCGCGTAACCGTCGCGGTCGCCGTCGATGTCACCGCCCGGCAGCGTGGCGTTTTTGGTCCACGCCGGGCCGCAGCCTGGGTAGTAGTGGGCCAGTTTTTCCATCGCATGTTCGGCCAGCTTGCGGTAGGTGGTCAACTTGCCGCCGAAGACCGACAGCAGCGGCGCCTTGCCTTGCTCGTCGTGCACGTCCAGCGTGTAATCGCGGGTGATCGCCTGCGGTGAATCGGATTCGTCGTCGCACAGCGGACGCACGCCGGAGTAAGTCCAGACGATGTCGTCGCGGCCCAGCTGCTTCTTGAAGTGATCGTTGTACACTTTCAGCAGATAAGCGATTTCGTTCTCGTCGATCTTCACGTCTTTCGGATCGCCTTTGTACTCCACGTCGGTGGTGCCGATGATGGAGAACTCGTCATTCCACGGGATCACGAACACGATGCGGTGGTCTTCGTTCTGCAGAATGTAAGACTGCGGCTGATCGTGCACGCGCGGCACCACGATGTGGCTGCCTTTGATCAGACGGATGCCGTAAGGCGATTTCAGCTTCAGGCCGTCGTCGAAGAAGTTTTTCACCCACGGGCCGGTGGCGTTCACCAGGCCTTTGGCGCGCCAGGTGAAGGTTTTGCCGCTGTCGATATCGACCGCTTCCACCATCCACAGGCCGTTTTCGCGCCATGCGCGGGTCACTTTGGTGCGGGTGCGCACTTCGCCGCCGCGTTTTTCCACTTCCTGCGCGTTCAGCACCACCAGGCGAGCATCGTCGACCCAGCAGTCGGAATATTCGAAACCGCGCTTCAGTTCAGGCTTCAGCACCGATTCTGGTCCAAAGCGCAACCCCTTGCTGCCCGGCAGGCTGGTGCGTTTGCCCAGGTGATCGTACAGGAACAGGCCGATACGGATCATCCAGGCCGGACGCAGATGCGGCTGGTGCGGCAGGCGGAAACGCATCGGGAACGCGATGTGCGGCGCCAGTTTCAGCAGCACTTCACGTTCGGCCAGCGCTTCGCTTACCAGACGGAATTCGTAGTGTTCCAGGTAGCGCAGGCCACCGTGGATCAGTTTGGAACTGGCGGAAGACGTAGCACAGGCCAAGTCTTGCGCTTCCAGTAGCAGTACCGACAGCCCGCGCCCGGCAGCATCCGCCGCGATGCCGGCACCGTTGATGCCGCCACCGATAACGATCAAGTCTTTGGTTTCCACGTCATCTTCCTCCAGATGTTCGAAATAGCTCTTTCATGTTCGTTTTCGCTCATGATTGTAATCAAAAACCAACAAGCAAGCCAAGACTTAACCAAACAAAAACATTTAGGCGTGATAGAGGTAACAGTTTGGTGATGATAGTCACACAAGCAGCATGGATATGACGCGGGCGCGCAAAAGGCTGTCGGTGAGGGGGGCTAAAGGGATGAAACGGGGCGGCGGCGCGCCCCGCAGGTTAAGGCCGAATCAGCACAGCTCCAGCTGCACGTCGTACTGTTCGATGATTTTCATCACGCTCGGCGGCGGCAGCTGGTCGGTAAACAGGTAGTCGATCAGGTTCATGTTGCCCAGGTTGACCATGGCGTTGCGGCCGAACTTGGAGTGGTCGGTCACCAGCATCACGCAGCGGGAATTTTCGATAATCGCGCGTTTGGTGCGCACTTCGTGATAGTCGAATTCGAGCAGCGAGCCGTCCATATCGATGCCGCTGATGCCGAGAATGCCGTAATCGAGACGGAATTGGGAGATGAAGTCCAGGGTGGCTTCGCCCATGATGCCGCCGTCGCGGGTGCGCACTTCGCCGCCGGCCAGGATCAGGCGGAAGTCTTCTTTGGCGGTCAGCAGGGTGGCGACGTTAAGGTTGTTGGTGACCACGCGCAGGTTCTTGTGGTTCATCAGCGCATGGGCCACCGCCTCCGGCGTGGTGCCGATATCGATGAACAGCGTGGCGCCGTCCGGGATCTGGCTGGCGACGCGCTGCGCGATGCGGGCTTTCTCTTCCGACCACATCACCTTGCGATCGTTATAGGCAGCGTTGACCGAGCTGGAAGGCAGCGCCGCGCCGCCGTGGTGACGCTGGATCTTGTTCTGGTCGGCCAGGTCATTCAAATCGCGGCGAATCGTTTGCGGGCTGACGTCAAAATGCTCGACCAGCTCTTCCGTGCTGACGTAACCCTGCAGGCGCACCAGCTCGATAATTGCGTCATGACGCTGTGTTTGCTTCACGATAATCCCCTAAAACGCCCGCTATGCCCGCTGGGCATAGCTCCCGGCTGTTATTGTTCGTTGTGTGCGCGATGACGCGTATCCCAAAATGCCATCAATAACCCTAACACTAAACCGGCTACGTGTGCCGCGTTGGCGATCGACATTCCTAAAATATCGAAATATCCGGCCACCAGCCACAGCACCGAGAACACCATCAGGCCGCGCGGCAGCATCAGGCCGCGCTCCGGCGCCCGTTCGCCCGACAGCCAGACATAGCCCATCAGCGCATAGACCACGCCCGACAGCCCGCCGAACAGCGCGCCGCTGAACAGCGATTGCGCCCAGCCGCTGAAGAACGCCGACACCACCGCCAGCACGAACAGCTTGCCGGCGCCGAGGCGTTTTTCCATCTGGCCGCCGAGATACCACCACCACATCAGGTTAAACAGGATATGCAGCAGGGAGAAATGCAGGAACGCATGGCTGACCCAGCGCCACAGCTGCGTGTATTGGCTGCTGTCTTGTGGCCAGGAGAGCCAGTACATCACGGTATCGTCGCCGAGCGCCTGCATCAGAATATAGACCGCGATGCACAGCACCATCACGCCGAGCGTCAGAGGCCCGGCCTTGCTGCGCAGGGTGTGCAGGTAGGACTCGCTCTGATAGTGCAGGCCGGCGTCGGTATGGCCGGTCTGCCAGCTGGCGGCCTGATAACGGCGGTTGAGCGGATCGACCAGAAACTGCTGCAGCTCGTGTTGCACCTGCTCGAGATGACCTTCGTCGGCCAGCCAGATTTCCGCCACCTCGCCGCTGTTGCGCAGCTCAAGCCGGATGCCCTGGGTCGCCATATAGTCGACAAAGGCCAGCGCCAGGCGCGGGTTGGATACGGCGATTACTCTAACCATTGCTCTTCCGTCGTAAGTGAATGATTTTGGCCGCCGCTTGCGCGCCGGCGACCCTGACGGCCGATTATAACGTCGAAATCCTGAGCGCTGGCAAACGGATCTGCGAAAAACCCGCGAAAACGCGCATAAAAACGAAGGGGAAGCCCGCCGACGCACGGCGGGCGGCGGGGATCAGGCAGAGGTTTCCACGTCTTGCGGATACTGACGGGCCCAGGCCTCGAAGCCGCCGTCGATGCTGTAAACCGCGTCGAACCCCTGGTGCAGCAGGTATTGCGCCGCGCTGCGGCTGCTGTTGCCGTGGTAGCACATCACCATCACCGGCCGCTCGAAGTCGTTTTGTTGCATAAAGGCCGACAGGGTGGCGTTGGTGAGGTGAAAGGCGCCCGGCGTGTGCCCGGCTTCAAAACTTTGCGGATCGCGGATGTCGACCAGGGCGGCGCTGCCCTCTTTCCAGCGGGTGTAAGCCTGTTCAACGTTGATCGCTTCGAACTGTTCCATACTGCTGACTGCCTCATTATTGGGGGACGCCGCTATTGTAACCAACTCTGCGGCGTTTAAGACCAGAGCAAGCTTGTGGTTTTCTCACACCAGCAGCACTTCTACCCCTTGTTGACGCAGTTGCTCAACGATCGCCGAATCGGCGGCGCGGCCGGTGATCACCATGGCGATTTGCTCGGTACGGCTGAACAGCATGCCGGCGCGTTGGCCGACTTTGCTGCTGTCGACCAGCACCACCAGTTTACCGACGTAGTTGAGCATCTTCTGTTCCGCCATCGCGGTCAGCATATCGGTTTTATACAGGCCGTCAGCGGTGAGGCCGATACCGCTGGTGAACATCCAGTGCCCGGCGTACAGGGTGGCGTCGCCGTCCTGGGGCGCCAGAGTAATCGACTGGGTTTTGTTGTACTGGCCTCCCATGATCACCACGCTGTCATGTTCCTGCTCAATCAGGTAATTGGCCAGCGGCAGATAATTGGTGATCACCTGAACCGGCTTGCCGCAAATTTCACGGCCCAACAGAAATGCGGTGGAGCCGCAATTGATCACCACGCTTTCACCCGGCTGACAGAGCTGTGCCGCGGCCGCCGCAATACGCATTTTTTCGTCCAGGTGCTGAGTTTGGTGGATATTGAGCGGCGTCCAGGCCGGGCGCGGAGTTTGTGTGGCTTCGGCGCCGTTGCGCACTTTGCGCAATTTGCCGATTTCATTCAGTTTGTTGATGTCCCGGCGCGCGGTGGCCGGAGAGATGTCAAACGCCGCGATGACGTCCGCCACGGAGATTTGCCCCTTGCGCTGCAAGAGATCGAGAATGGCGTTGTGGCGTTGGGACTCTGTCATGCGGGCTCCGTCGGAGAGAGAAAACGTCGTTGCCTATGATTATATGCGCGCCGTTTGACGATTTGAATCATTCCCGTTCAAAAGCGCGCATCCGTATGCAACACCGGTTGATTACAAGAAAGACTTGAAGGGCAGATCGGGTTCGAGGGTGAAGCAATCATCGAAACCGCGCGGGTAGTGGTACTCCAGATTGTCTTTATCCTGCGGCCAGATGAACTTGCCGCCAACCTGCCAGATAAACGGTTTAAAACCGTATTTGAGCCGGTCTTTCTTCATTTCCCACAGCACGCGAATTTCCTGCGGATCCGCCTGGAAATTCGACCATATGTCATGGTGGAAGGGGATAACGACCTTGGCGTTCAGCGATTCCGCCATGCGCAAGATGTCGGCGCTGGTCATCTTGTCGGTAATGCCGCGCGGGTTCTCGCCGTAGGAACCGAGGGCGACATCGATCTGATGATCGTTGCCGTGCTTGGCGTAATAGTTGGAGTAGTGGGAATCGCCGCTGTGATAAAGGTTGCCGCCCGGCGTTTTGAACAGGTAGTTGACCGCCCGCAGGTCCATGCCGTCCGGCAGAACGCCCGCCGCTTTTTGTTCCACCGGCAGTGTGATGAGCGCCGTGCGATCGAAGGCGTCCAGCGCATGAATTTCAATGTCTTTGATTTTTATCACGTCGCCAGGTTTGACGGTGATGCAGCGCTCAGGCGGCACACCCCAGCCAATCCAGATATCCACGCAGCTTTGCGGCCCGATAAACGGAACGGTGGCGGCGCAATTTTGCAACACCGCCGCGGCGACGTTCACATCGATGTGATCGTTGTGGTCGTGCGTGGCCAAGACGGCGTCGAGCTGGGTAATCGCGAAGGGATCCAGTACGAATGGGGTCGTGCGCAGGTTAGGCTGCAGCTTGCGCACTCCCGCCATTCGCTGCATTTGGTGGCCGGTTTTCATCAGCGGGTTGCCGTGGCTCTGCTTGCCGGTACCGCACCAAAAGTCGACGCACAGATTGGCGCTTTCTTCGGATTTGAGCCAGATACCGGTACAGCCCAGCCACCACATGGCGAAGGTGCCGGGCGCAACTTTCTCCTGCTCTATCTCTTCGTTCAGCCAGGTGCCCCATTCGGGAAAGGTGTTCAATATCCAGGATTCGCGGGTGATGTCGTTGACTTTACTCATGGGTCGTTCCTCGTTGGCGGTGATAATGCAATCACAAATAATCATTTTAAGATTTTATGTGATTTGTTTTGATCGAATCTAGCACCGTTTTTTTCAACTGACAACGTTCGAAATACACGTTAACACCGCCGGATTTACGTGCTGCGCCGTCCTTTTATCTCCTTTTTGTTTGATTAACTGCTATTAAATTCAATGAGTAATAAAATGAAAGCCGTCTAATTCATTGAATGTTAGTGGAATTGATTTTTAACTTGCGAGGTTGTTCACAAATAATCATTTATGATCTTTTTGTGATTTCTTGTGATTGGTATGGTGAAGGCGTTACCTGCATGCCAACCTTTTCGGGAGAGCCGTATGGAAACTCTTTACACCATCTTCACCGTCTTTTTTAACCAGGTGATGACCAATGCGCCGCTGCTGTTGGGGCTGGTTACGCTGCTGGGTTACACGTTGCTGCGCAAAAGCGCGGCGGTCATTATCAAAGGCACGATCAAAACCATTATCGGTTTCATGTTGCTGCAAGCCGGTTCCGGCATCCTGACCGGCACGTTCAAACCGGTGGTGGCGAAGCTGTCCGAGGTGTACGGCATCAACGGGGCGATTTCAGATACCTATGCCTCGATGATGGCCACCATCGATCGGATGGGGGAGGCCTATAGCTGGGTCGGCTACGCGGTCTTGCTGGCGCTGGCGCTGAACATACTCTACGTGTTGTTGAGGCGCATTACCGGCATCCGCACCATCATGCTTACCGGCCATATCATGTTTCAGCAGGTGGGGTTGATCGCGGTATTTTTCTACATTCTGGGCTACGGCATGTGGACAACGGTATTGTGCAGCGCGCTGTTGGCTTCACTGTATTGGGGCATCACGTCCAACATGATGTTCAAACCGACGCAGGCGGTGACGGAAAACAGCGGTTTCTCCATTGGGCACCAACAGCAGTTCGCTTCGTGGCTGGCGTATAAGGCAGCGCCGTATCTCGGTAAAAAAGAGGACAGCGTGGAAGATCTGAAGCTGCCCGGGTGGCTGAACATTTTCCATGACAACATCGTTTCCACCGCCATCGTGATGACGCTGTTCTTCGGCATCATTCTTTGCTCGTTCGGCTTGGATACCCTGCAGGCGATGGCCGGTAAAACCCACTGGAGCATCTATATCCTGCAAACCGGGCTGATGTTCGCGGTGGCGATTTTCATCATCGTGCAGGGCGTGCGCATGTTCGTCGCCGAATTGACCGAGGCCTTCAATGGGATTTCCCAACGCCTGATCCCCGGTGCGGTACTGGCCATCGACTGCGCCGCCATCTATAGCTTCGCGCCCAACGCCGTGGTGTGGGGCTTTATGTGGGGCACCATCGGCCAATTGATCGCCGTCGGCATCCTCCTGGCGTGCGGCGCTTCCATCATGATCATCCCCGGTTTCATTCCCATGTTCTTCTCTAACGCCACCATCGGCGTGTTCGCTAACCACTTTGGCGGCTGGCGCGCGGCGATGAAGATCTGCCTGGTGATGGGGATGATAGAGATCTTGGGCTGCGTGTGGGCCATCAAGCTGACCGGGCTGAGCGCCTGGATGGGAATGGCGGACTGGTCGATTCTGGCGCCGCCGCTGATGCAAGGGCTGAGCTTCGGCCTGTGGTTTATGGGCGTGGTGATCGCCATCGCGCTGCTGTACATGTTCTTCGCCGGGCGCACCCTGCGCGCGGAGGAAGATGCTGAAAAACAATCGGTTGAACCAGCGTCACGTTAATAGGAGTGCAGATTATGACGGTACGAATCCTGGCGGTGTGCGGTTGCGGACAAGGCAGTTCCATGATCATGAAAATGAAAGTCGACCAATTTTTAACGCGGCAAGGCGTGGATCATTCGGTCAACAGCTGTGCGGTGGGGGAATACAAATCCGAGTTGAGCGGGGCTGACATCATCATCGCTTCCACCCATGTCGCGGATGAGATCGTCGTCAGCGGCAACAAATACGTGGTCGGGGTGCGCAATATGCTCTCGGCGGCCGACTTCGGTCCGAAGCTGATGGAAGTCATCGGCGCGCATTTTCCGCAAGATTTGAAGCAGTGAGGAGCGAGTCATGAAGCTGAGCGATTCGTTGGCGCAGAACAACGCTATTCACCTGCAGGCGGAGGCTGCCGACTGGCGTCAGGCGGTGCGGCTGGGGGTCGATCTGCTGGTGGCCGCCGGCGTGGTGGAGCCTTGCTATTTCGACGCCATTCTGGCCGGCGTCGAACGGCACGGCCCTTACTTCGTGTTGGCGCCCGGCCTGGCGATGCCGCATGGTCGGCCGGAGGAAGGGGTGCTGAAAACCGGCTTCGCCTTGGTCACCTTGAAAACGCCGGTGTGCTTCGGCGATGAGGACAACGATCCGATAGATATCTTGATCACCATGGCGGCGGTGGACGCCAAAACGCATCAGGAGGTGGGCATCATGCAAGTGGTTAACCTATTCGAAGATGAGGCGAACTTCGATCGCTTGCGGGCCTGTCGCCGGGCGAGCGAGGTACTGGCGTTGATCGACAAAACGTCCGCGGCGGCGGCGAATTGAAGGAGACATGCAATGAAAACGCATTTACCGATGCTGCAAGTGGCGCTGGATAACCTGTCCATGGCCGCGGCTTACAATACGACGCGCCTGATCGCGGCCGAAGTCGACATCATTGAGGTCGGCACTATTTTGTGCGTGGCGGAAGGCGTACGGGCCGTGCGCGATCTGAAAGCGCTGTATCCGGATCGCATCGTGTTGGCGGACGCGAAAATCGCCGATGCGGGGCAAATTTTGGCGCGGATGTGCTTCGAGGCACACGCCGACTGGATCACGGTGATCTGCTGCGCTGACATCAATACGGCCAAGGGCGCGCTGCAGGTGGCGCATGAGTTCGGTGGCGACGTGCAGATCGAACTGACGGGGTTTTGGACCTGGGAACAGGCGCAGGCGTGGCGTGAGGCGGGTATTGGTCAGGTGGTGTATCACCGCAGCCGTGACGCGCAGGCGGCGGGCGTCGCCTGGAGCGATGACGATATCCGCGCGGTTCATCGCCTGAGCGAGATGGGTTTCAAGGTGACGGTTACCGGCGGATTGTCATTGGCGGATTTGCCTCTGTTCCGGGGCATTCCCATCCATGTTTTTATCGCCGGGCGCAGCATTCGCGATGCCGCCGATCCGGTCGCGGCGGCGCGGGAATTTAAACGCGTCATCGCCCAACTGTGGGGCTGAGGAGCGGTTATGTTGCAAAAATCCGTACCGTTGGGCATCTACGAGAAGGCGTTGCCGCCGGGCGAGGACTGGCTGACGCGCTTGCAACTGGCGGGGGAGTTGGGATTCGATTTCGTTGAAATGTCGATCGATGAAAGCGACGGCCGTCTGGCGCGGTTGGATTGGAACAGCGAGCAGCGACTGGCGCTGATCGGCGCCGTTGCGGCCAGCGGTGTGCGCGTCCCTTCTTTGTGCCTTAGCGCCCATCGGCGTTTTCCGTTGGGCAGTGAAGACGACAGGACGCGCGAGCGGGGGCTGGAGATCATGCGCAAGGCCATCCGGCTGGCGCAGGATACCGGCATACGGGTGATCCAATTGGCCGGATATGACGTTTATTACCAACAGGCTACTGCGCAAACCCGCGCCCGGTTCCGCGCCGGCTTGGCGCAGGCGGTGGAGATGGCCAGCCGTGCGCAGGTCATGCTGGCGATGGAAATCATGGATTATGCGCTGATGAATTCGATCAGCAAGGCGCTGGGTTATGTCCACTACCTGAATAACCCATGGTTTCAGCTGTACCCGGACATCGGCAATTTGTCTGCCTGGGACAACGATGTGCAGATGGAGCTCGTAGCCGGACGCGGGCATATCGTAGCGGTGCACGTTAAGGATACGCGGCCGGGAGAGTTTAAGAACGTGCCGTTCGGCGAGGGCGTGGTCGATTTCACCCGCTGCTTCGAAACGCTGCTTGCGAGCGGCTATCGCGGCCCCTATCTGCTCGAAATGTGGAGCGAGAAGGCGTCCGACCCGCTGCAGGCGGTGCGGGAGGCGCGTGCCTGGGTGGTTGAACGCATGGCAGAGGCCGGGTTGGAAATAGGGAGCTAACATGCTGGAACAACTGAAATGGCAGGTCTACAAAGCCAATATGGCGCTGCCTGAGCACGGGCTGGTGACCTATACCTGGGGCAATGTCAGCGGCATCGATCGGGCCAGCGATCTGATGGTGATAAAACCCAGCGGCGTGCCTTATGAAACGATGCGGGCGGAAGATATGGTGGTGGTGAATGCGCGAGGGGAGGTTGTTGAGGGGCAACTGCGGCCTTCATCCGATACGCCGACGCATCTGGCGCTGTACCGGGCATTCCCACAACTCGGCGGCGTCGTGCATACGCACTCCACTCACGCCACCGCCTGGGCCCAGGCGGGTGAGGCGATACCGGCGTTTGGCACCACCCATGCCGACTATTTTTCCGGCGACATTCCTTGCACCCGCGCGCTGACGGCGGAAGAGGTGGCGGGGGAATATGAATTGAACACCGGGCAGGTGATTATCGAAACCCTGTGCGGGCGCGAGCCGTTGCACATTCCCGGCATTCTGGCGTATCAGCATGGCCCGTTTAGTTGGGGCTGCTCGCCGGATGAGGCGGTGCATAACGCGGTGGTGCTCGAGGAGGTGGCTAAGATGGCTTGGATCAGCCGGGGCATTAACCCCGGCCTGCGCCGGATCGATGAACACCTGTCGGCGAAACATTTCAGCCGTAAACATGGCGCCGGCGCTTATTACGGCCAGCGCTGACTATCAGGCGCCATACCCCATCATCTTCAGCAGCTGCTGCGCTTGCTGCACCGCTTCCTGGCGATGGGCCACGCCCAGCTTCTGGTACAGATTGCGGATATGGGTCTTGATGGTGGTGGCCGCTACATCCAACTCACCGGCGATCTGGTCGTTGCTGTAACCGGAATAGATCAGCCCCAGCACCTGCCATTCGCGTTGGGTCAACGGACTGGTGCGGATCAGTTCCGGCACCTGCGGATGGGTCAGCAGCTTATCGACGAAGTTCTCGTCGAAATGCGCGAACTTGTGCCGATGGTGCTGGTTGATGTCGCGCAGGATGCGCTGGGCGCGATGCTGTTCCAGCTCCGGCAGCGTGTTGAGCTGGATCAACTGGCGCAGCTGCTGCGCCATCGCTTCGCCTTCGATGACGAAGTGGCTGATAAAGCCGGTGCGGTTGGCCAACGACAGCGCTTCGATCAGCGCCTGCTGCGCTTCCCCCTTGCGCTCTTGCAGCCAGTAGAGCTGGTTGCTGAGCAGCAGATTGCGGTTGAGATCGCTCACCAGCCGCAGGCGGCGGGCATTTTCGTTCAGTTCATCCAGCACCACGCCGGCCTCTTCATACTGGCCGAGCAGGATCTGCACTCGCGCGATGTTGCGCCATTGGCCCTGCGTGAAGTGGTTGTCCGCCATGCCGGGCTTTTCGGTGTGGCGCAGCCACTGGGCGGCGGCGGCGGTATCGCCGGTCATCTGCCAGTGGATCACCCGCGACTTGTCGGTGTTGGTCAGCCAGTCGCGATGATAGTGGGCGCCGTGCAGCAGGGTTTCGCAGCGCTGCAGATGGGTATTGGCGTTGTCCAGATCGCCGCGCGCCAGCGAGCATTTGGCCAACATGGCGATGCACTGCAGCTGCTGCTGCGGTTGGTAGTTGGCCAGAATTTTCAGCCCGGCGCGCGCCGCGTCTTCCGCTTCGTCCAACCGCGACCATGACCACAGGATCTGGGCGCGGATGCGCAGCAGAAATTCGTGCATCGGCAGCTGTTCCAGGTGCTGCTCGCGGATCAGTTCGAACGCCTTATCCTGGGTTTCGTAAGCGGCCTGCAGGAAGCCTTGGGCGATAAGGATTTCGCTCTGCTGCAGCAGCGCCCAGAGCGCGTAATGGTTGGCCTGATGACGACGCGCCATCTGCTCGGTTTGCTGCATCATCGGCAGCGCGCGCGCCAGTTCACCCTTGCAGTGGTGCACTTCGCCGGTCACCGAGGTGGCGACGATGCGGCTGTAGTAGCTGGACAGCGGCAGGAATTTCAACGCTTCGGTCGCCAGCCGCTCGGCTTCTTCCGGTTTGCCGGCGTTGATCGCCACCTGGGCGCGCAAGGCGTCGAACTCGGCGTGCAGCGTTTGGTCTATCTCGATTTTCTGTTCGCGCATGGTGCGCTCGGCGCGCTCCAGCAGGGTGTTGACCTCGCTGTAGCGGTGCTGGCTCTGCGCCAGCCAGGCCTGCAGCAGCGCCAGCTTGGGGTTTTGGATCAGGCGCTCATACGGCAGCGCGTTGAGGCACTCCTCCAGCAAGGCCAGTTCGCTGTGGTGGAACAGCGACCAGGCGTGTTGCAGCAGGATATCGCGCAGCATGCTGACGTCGCTGGCCGCCAGCGCGTGGTGAATGGCCTCCGCCGGATACCCCAGCGCCAGCCAGCCTTCGGCGGCGGCGCGGTGCAGCCCCGGCAGCTCCAGCGCCAGTTCCCACTGGCAACGCTGGCGCAGGAAAGAGGCGAACAGCGGGTGGAAGTTGAACCATTCGCCGGTGTCGTCCATGCGGTGGATAAACAGCCCCTGGCGTTCCAGCTCCTCCAGCCGCTGCTGGCCGTTGTCTTCGCCGGTCAGCCGTACGATCAGCGCATCGTTCATTGAGCGCAGCACCGAACAGCGCAGCAGGAAGGCGCGCGCATCGGCATCGACGTGATCCAGCACTTCGTCCACCAGATAGTCGGACAGATGGCTGGCGTTCAGCCCCGCCAGCCGCTTGGCCGACAGTTGGGCCGAGGAGGCGGATTGGCGAGCCGACAGCGCGATCAGCTGCAGCGCGGTGGCCCAGCCTTCGACTTCGTCGCACAGGCGGCTGCTGTCCTGCTGTTCCATCGGTGCCGCCAGGCGGCAATCGAAGAACTGTTTGGCTTCCTGATGGGTGAACGCCAGCTGCTGCGTGCCCATTTCCAGCAGTTGATCGCGCACCCGCAGGTTGGCGATGCCGAGCGGCGGCAGGGTGCGCGAGAGCAGGATCAGCGTCAGGTTTTCCGGCTGATGGCGCAGGAAAAAGCGCATGGCTTCGTGAATGGCGTCGTTGGTGATCAGGTGATAGTCGTCGATCACCAGGTACAGCGGTTGATGCCAGTCGGCCAGCTCGATAAACAGCTGGGCGAACAACGCAGACAGGCTGGCGTACTGGTGCTTCTGGCTCAGCGCCTCGCTCTTGACGCAGCGGCCGCCGCTGGCCTGCTGCAGCGCCGCGATCAGGTAGCTGGCGAAACGCTCCGGCTGGTTGTCGCTCTCATCCAGGGAATACCAGCCCAGATCGGCCTTGCCGGCCGCCCATTGGGCGATCAGCGTGGTTTTCCCGTATCCCGCCGGGCAATTGACCAGTGTCAGACGATAGTTGCCCGCGCTGGCCAGTTTGGCCAGCAGGCGATCGCGGATCACGGTATTTTGCAGCCGTACCGGGCGGCTCAGTTTTGATGGGATCAGCATAGTATTCCAGGATATAAATCGCGGTTCCCGCCGGGATTGGAGTGGCGCTAATTATTTTATGGTTCGTAATTAATAGCTCCCCCTAACTTCTGCCAACCCTAAACGTATTGCAACAAGCTTCCGCATCGGCTTGGAGTTAAGTTGCTATCGATCACACTTTTTTACGTTTGGCGTCGGAGTACGGCGATGCGGTTGCGGATCGCATTTCCGGCCATGGACAAAACTTCAGCAGCGCGAATACTTGTGCTAACGTCATGGTTAACGTTCTCAGTGCTCGCCGCACGCGTTGGCGGGCTTTTTTGCATCGTTGCAAGGGAGTCAAAAAGTGCCTGAGATCACAATTCCAGCTACGCCCCAATCCTCCTCCCCAGCTAATCCCCAGGCGGGATGATGCCGTCAGGCTTTCTCACCGGCACGATAGCGGCAATTTGACCCACTTACTGGATAGAGAGTTTTCCTTATGTCACAGCCTACGCTCAAGAAGGATGCTTTTCTGGCGGCGCTCGCCCGTCAGTGGCAACGGTTCGGCCTCAGTTCCGCGCAGCAAATGACGCAACATCAATGGTGGGAAGCCGTCAGTGCGGCGCTGGCCGAGCAACTGGCCGCACAGCCGGCGCCGCGCAAAAGCGCCAAACCGCTGCGTCACGTGAACTACATCTCGATGGAGTTTTTGATTGGCCGGTTGACGGCGAACAACCTGATCAACCTGGGCTGGTACGACACCGTCGAGCAGGCGCTGGCCGAGCAGAACGTCAAGCTGGCGGATCTGCTCGAGCAGGAAACCGATCCGGCGTTGGGCAACGGCGGGCTGGGGCGTTTGGCGGCCTGTTTCCTCGACTCGATGGCGACGGTGGAACAACCGGCCACCGGCTATGGGCTGAACTACCAGTACGGGCTGTTCCGCCAGTCGTTCCAGGGTGGGCAACAGCAAGAGGCGCCGGATAACTGGCAACGCGAGAGCTATCCGTGGTTCCGCCACAACGCCGCGCTGGCGGTGGACGTGGGCATCGGCGGCAAGCTGGAAAAGCAGGCCGACGGCCGCGAACTGTGGCGCCCGGCCTTCACCCTGCGCGGCGAAGCCTGGGACCTGCCGGTGCTGGGGTATCGCAACGGCGTGGCGCAGCCGCTGCGTCTGTGGCAGGCGACCCATCAGCATCCGTTCAACCTGGGCGATTTCAACGACGGCAAATTCCTGCAGGCTGAGAAGCAGGGCGTAGAAGCCGATAAGCTGACCAAGGTGCTTTACCCGAACGACAACCATCAGGCCGGCAAACGCCTGCGCCTGATGCAGCAGTATTTCCAGTGCGCCTGCTCGGTGGCGGACATTTTGCGCAAGCACCATCAGGCCGGCCGCAAGATTGAAGAACTGCCGAAGTATGAAGTGATCCAACTGAACGACACCCACCCGACCATCGCCATTCCGGAAATGCTGCGCATTCTGCTGGACGAGCATCAGCTGGAGTGGGAGGCGGCCTGGGCGATCACCAGCAACACCTTCGCCTACACCAACCACACTTTGATGCCGGAAGCGCTGGAGCGCTGGGATGAAAAATTGGTGCGCAGCCTGCTGCCGCGCCATTTCTCCATCATCAAACAGATCAACGCCAGGTTTAAAAAATTGGTGGATAAGCACTGGCCGGGCGACGAGGCGGTGTGGGCCAAGCTGGCGGTGCACCACGACAAGCAGGTGCGCATGGCCAACCTGTGCGTGGTCAGCGGCTTTGCGGTTAACGGCGTGGCGCAGCTGCATTCGGATCTGGTGGTGAAGGATCTGTTCCCGGAATATCACCAGCTGTGGCCGAACAAATTCCATAACGTCACCAACGGCATCACGCCGCGGCGCTGGCTGAAACAGTGCAACCCGGCGCTGTCAGGCTTGATCGACGAGACGCTGAAGGTGGAGTGGGCGGGCGATCTCGACGCGCTGCGCGGGCTGGAGAAATTTGCCGACGACGCGGCGTTTCGCCAGCGTTATCAGCAGATCAAACGCGACAACAAGGTGGCGCTGGCCCATTACGTGCACGGCGTGATGGGGCTGACGCTCGATCCGGACGCGATCTTCGACGTGCAGATCAAACGCTTGCACGAGTATAAACGCCAGCACCTGAATCTGCTGCACATCCTGTCGCTGTATCGCCAGCTGCGCGACAACCCGAATCTGGACATCGTGCCGCGCGTGTTCCTGTTCGGCGCCAAGGCGGCGCCGGGCTACTACCTGGCGAAGAACATCATCTACGCCATCAATCAGGCGGCCGAGAAGATCAATCACGATCCGCTGGTGAAAGATCGTCTGAAAGTGGCGTTTATTCCGGACTACCGCGTGTCGGTGGCCGAACTGATGATCCCGGCGGCGGATATCTCCGAGCAGATCTCCACCGCCGGTAAAGAGGCCTCCGGCACCGGCAACATGAAACTGGCGCTGAACGGCGCGCTGACGGTCGGCACGCTGGACGGCGCCAACGTCGAAATCGCCGAGCAGGTGGGCGAAGACAACATCTTTATCTTCGGCAATACCGTGGAGCAGGTGAAGGCGATAGTGGCGAAGGGCTACGATCCGCTCAGCTACCGCAAGAAGGACAAGCACCTGAAGGCGATTTTGGATGAACTGGCGAGCGGCGCTTTCAGCCATGGCGACAAGCACGCGTTCGACATGATGCTGCACAGCCTGCTGGAAGGCGGCGATCCCTATCTGGTGCTGGCGGACTTTGCCTCGTACTGCCAGGCGCAGCGCCGGGTCGATGAGCTGTATCGCGATCGGGACGAGTGGACGCGGCGGACTATCCTTAACACCGCGCGCGTCGGCATGTTCAGCTCGGATCGCTCGATCCGCGATTACCAGCAGCGCATCTGGCAAGCCAAACGTTAAGGAGAGCGAATGGATCGCAAGCGTATCGATCAGGCGGCAGCGCAGGCGGGGATCGCTGCCGATTTCATCAATGCTCACGGCAAACGGCAGGCGATTGAGCCGGAGACCAAGCGCAAGCTGCTGGCGGCCATGAAGTGGGCCGATGATGCGGTGCTGGATACCGCGCCGCCGCCGTTACCGGCGGTCAAGGTGTTCTATCAGGGCGCGCCGTTGGCGCTGACGCCGACGGGCGAAGGCGAATACCTGTGGGCGCTGCAGCGTGAAGACGGTGAATGCCTGCAGGGTCGCGTCGGCGCGCGCAAGACCCTGACGCTGCCCGGCGAGCTGCCGGCGGGTTACCACCAATTGACGTTGAGCCAGGGCGCACGGCAGTGGTCATGCCGAGTGATCGTCGCGCCGAGGCGCTGCTTCGAGCCGGACGCCTTGTTGACCGGCAAAAAGCTGTGGGGCGCCTGCGTTCAGCTGTACACGCTGCGCTCCGATCGCAACTGGGGCATCGGCGATTTCGGCGATCTGCGCCTGATGGTGGAAGAGGTGGGGGAACGCGGCGGCGCTTTCGTCGGCCTCAACCCGATCCATGCGCTGTACCCCGCCAACCCGGAGAGCGCCAGCCCTTACAGCCCCTCGTCGCGCCGCTGGCTGAACCTGGCGTATATCGACGTCAACGCGGTGGAGGATTTCCAGCGCAGCGACGCGGCGCAGCGCTGGTGGCAGAAGCCGGCGACGCAGAAACAGCTCGCCAAAGCGCGCGCTGCGGAGTGGGTGGATTACACCGCCGTGATGCAGCTGAAACTGGCGGCGCTGAAGCTGGCGTTTCCGGTATTTCAGGCGCGCAAGCCAAACGACGCGCAGCGTCAGGCGTTCGAGCAATTCGTGACGGACGGCGGCGACAGCCTGTACCGGCAGGCGGCCTTCGACGCGCTGCATGCCCATTTGGCGGCGGATGACATCAGCCAGTGGGGCTGGCCGGCCTGGCCCGAACGTTATCGGCAGGGAGATAGCGAAGCGGTGCGGCAGTTCTGCGCTGAACACCAGGAAACGGTTCGTTTTTACCTGTGGCTGCAGTGGCTGGCTGCCACCCAGTTCGCGCAGTGTTTTGACCAGAGCAGGCAGCAGCAGATGCCGATCGGCCTGTATCGCGATCTGGCGGTCGGGGTGGCGGAAGGCGGGGCGGAAACCTGGTGTGACCGCGAGCTGTACTGCCTGAAAGCGTCGGTCGGGGCGCCGCCGGATATTCTGGGCCCGCTGGGGCAAAACTGGGGCCTGCCGCCGATGGATCCGCACGTGATGGCGGCGCGCGGGTATCAGCCGTTCATCGATCTTTTGCGCGCCAACATGACCAGCTGCGGCGCGCTGCGTATCGATCACGTCATGGCGCTGCTGCGGCTGTGGTGGATCCCTTATGGCGAAACCGCCGATCGCGGCGCCTACGTCAAATACCCGGTGGACGATCTGCTGGCGGTGCTGGCGCTGGAAAGCCAGCGCCACCGCTGCATGGTGATCGGCGAAGATCTCGGCACGGTGCCGGTGGAAATCGTCGGCAAGCTGCGCGACAGCGGCGTCTATTCCTACAAAGTGCTCTATTTCGAAAGCGACGGCGAACACCATTTCCGCGCGCCGCAGGCCTATCCGGTACAGGCGATGGCGACCATCACCACCCACGATCTGCCGACGCTGCGCGGCTACTGGCAAAGCGACGATCTGACGCTGGGCAACCGGCTGGGTCTTTACCCGGATGCGGAGATCCTGCAGGCGCTGTTTGCCGATCGGGAACGCGCCAAGCAGGGGCTGCTGGATGGATTGCATCGCTATGGCTGCGTGCCGCAGAAGGTGGGCAAGAAGGCGGCGCTGCTCGGCATGAGCCCGCTGCTCAACCGTGGCCTGCAGCGTTATGTCGCCGACAGCGCCAGCGCCTTGCTTGGCCTGCAGCCGGAAGACTGGCTGGACATGGCCGAGCCGGTCAATATTCCAGGTACCAGCGATCAGTACCCTAACTGGCGGCGCAAGCTGACCCGGACGTTGGAGGAGATGTTTGCCGACCCGCACATAAACCGCTTACTGAAGGATTTGGACAAGCGGCGACGCAAGGTGTCGGTGGGCTAAAAACGACAATGCCGGAACGGGTTCCCCCTTCCGGCATTGCGTTATCTACCGTGGCGTGAGCGCCGGGTATCAGTAGTAAGAGTGCTCGCCGCGCTGGTGTTCGGTCAGATCACGCACGCCCTTCAGCTCCGGGAACTTCTGCAGCAGCTCTTTCTCGATGCCTTCTTTCAGCGTGACGTCGACCATCGAACAGCCGTTGCAACCGCCGCCGAACTGCAGAATAGCCATGTTGTCGTCGGTGATCTCCATCAGCGTTACGCGGCCGCCGTGGCCCGCCAGCTGTGGGTTGATCTGCGACTGCAGCACGTATTCCACGCGTTCCATCAGCGGCGCGTCGTCATCGACCTTGCGCATCTTGGCGTTCGGCGCCTTCAGCGTCAGCTGAGAACCCAGCTGGTCGGTCACGAAGTCGATTTCGGCGTCTTCCAGATACGGCGCGCTCAGTTCATCGACATAGGCGGACAGTTTGTCGAACTTCAGTTCGGTATCCGTCGCTTCTACCGCGTCCGGCGGGCAATAAGAGACACCGCATTCGGCCGTCGGCGTGCCCGGATTGATCACGAATACGCGGATTTGGGTGCCTTCTTCTTGATTTGCCAGCAGTTTGGCAAAGTGTTCCTGTGCAGCATCTGTTATACGGATCATAGCATTAGCTCAATAGTTGACTTCTATAGTCGGTTATAATACGCCCATTGCCGTGGCACTACAACGTGCGGCAAACGCACCATATCTGCACCGAGGCGGCGCCTTGCCGCCGCAGCAGCGACGCGATCTCCGAGACGGTGCTGCCGGTGGTCACCACGTCATCCACCAGGGCGATATGCCGGCCGGCGACCGGCACGGTACAGGCGAACGCGCGCTGCAGATTGCGTCTGCGGGCAGAGGCGCTCAGCCGCTGTTGCAGGGCGGTTTTGCGCACCCGGCGCAAGGCGGCGGGCCGGTAGGCGCAACCCAACCAGCGCGCCAGCGGCCGGGCCAGCAGATCGCTCTGGTTATAGCCACGGCGCCAGCAGCGTGTTGCATGCAAGGGTACCGCCAAAATCAGGTCGGGTCTGTTCAGATACTGCTCTCTGCGCGCCTGCTGCCAGCGCAACAGCATCAGGCGCGCCAGCGCCGGCGCCAGCTCGGGCGCGCGGTGGAACTTGAACCTTTTTACCAAGCCGCTGAGCGGCGTCACGTAGTCGCCGACGAACACCAGCCGTTGCCAGGGCAGTGGCCGTTGCAGGCAGCGGCCGCAGGGCGTGCGCGTCTCCCCGGCGGGCAGCCCGCAGCGCGGGCAACACGGCGGTCTGGCCGGCAGGTGACGCAGGCAGCAGCTGCAGAGGCCATGACGCATCAGGCTCAATGGCTGTCGGCATAGCCAACAGCGGCTGCGGATTGATAGCATAGTGTCTCCGAGACGGGTAAGCATGAAAGGACAATAACCAATGACAGCGCTGTACTGGCAAACAATAGGTGAAGGTGAACGCGATCTTGTGCTGCTGCACGGCTGGGGATTGAACGCCGAAGTGTGGAGTTGCATTCAGGCGCGGCTGACGCCGCATTTTCGCCTGCACCTGGTCGATCTGCCGGGGTACGGCCGCAGCCAGGGGTTCGGCGCCCTGTCGCTGGCGCAGATGACGGAAATCGTGCTGGCGGCCGCCCCGCCGCAGGCCTGGTGGCTCGGCTGGTCGCTCGGCGGGCTGGTGGCCAGCCAGGCGGCGCTGATGCAGCCGCAGCGGGTCAGCGGGCTTATCACCGTAGCCTCCTCGCCGTGCTTTGCCGCCCGCGATGAGTGGCCGGGGATCCGTCCGGACGTGCTGAGCGGTTTCCAGCACCAGCTAAGCCTGGATTTCCAGCGCACCGTCGAGCGTTTTCTGGCGCTGCAGACGCTGGGCACCGAGAGCGCGCGTCAGGATGCGCGCCAGCTGAAAGCGGTGGTGCTCAACCAACCGACACCGAGCGTCGAAGTACTGAACGGCGGGTTGGAGATCCTGCGCACCGCCGATCTGCGCGCGCCGCTGGCGGAGTTGAATCTGCCGTTGCTGCGGATCTACGGCTATCTGGACGGGCTGGTGCCGCGCAAGGTCGCCGAGCTGCTCGACGTCGCCTGGCCGAACTCCACGTCGCAGATCGTGGCTAAAGCTGCCCATGCGCCGTTTATCTCTCATCCCGATGAATTTGTGACGATGATCGAAGCGTTTATTGCAGCACATTGAATGCAGCGTGAAAACGCACGATAGAGCGTGAAAAAAAACGCTGCCGGGTGGATAAAAGACAAAGCTGTTCAATACTTAGTGAGTCAATGCGTTGGCTGCAAAATGAAAAGACCGCGTGCGGCGATTTTCATTTTGGCGTTTCGTCTCTGGGAAACAGGCCCCGTCAGGGAAAGCAACGAGGCCTGAGGATGTCGCGGCAGCCTGCAGTACTACGCATGGATCCTGGACGGCTTTCATAACAGATAAATTATCCATTGAGAGGTTAGTGTCATGAAATCATTGAAGATGATTATTGCAGCGGCAGTGCTGGGTTCGGTGTCTTTCGGCTCCATGGCGGCAACCCTGCTGACCAAGGAAGATCTGGATAAGAATCCGGGTAAATACGAGAAGATCGGCACCGTGACCACCACGGCGGAAACCACGTCGCCGATGGATGCCAAGGAAGAGCTGTCCAAACTGGCGGACGAAAAGGGCGGTCAATACTACGTGATCCTGGCGGGCCGCGAACACGGTAAATTCAGCGCCATCGCCGAAGTTTACAAAGACAAGCAATAAGCCTTGAACGGCAAGGGGGCGCCCGCAGCGGCGCCCCTGAACGTCAGGCCTTCAGCCGGTAGAACACCGTGCTGCACCCCTGGCCCTGCGGGCAGCTTTTGCAGCCGCCGCTCAGACAGGCGCCGTCATCTTGTTCGATGCGTTCCACTTTCCCCATCGCCGTCAAACGGTCCAGCATCGCCTGCACCAGCGGCAGCGGCGTCGCCAGCGATTGGCTGAGCTGCTGCGCCTGAGCGCTGCCGCGCAGCGCCAACGCATCGCGCACCTGCAGCAGCCCGGCCATCAGTGGCAGCTCCCTTTGGCGCCCTGACAGCAGGCCGCCGGCGTGGCGTTGCCCAGGCGAACCGTGACGCGGCTGCGCGCCCGGCGCAGGCCAAACAGCACCAGCAGGTTTACCAGCACCACCGCCAGGATCGCCGTCAGGCTGTACTGCGGATGTTGGTTGAAGGTGGCCGCCTGATAGAACAGCGTCGCCAGCGAGTAGGCGACGTTCAGCCCCCACAGGATTGAGAAGGTCATCCAGCCGCGGCTTGATTCACGGGCGATAGCGCCCATCACCGAGACGCAAGGCACGTACAGCAACACGAAGATCAGGTAGCTGTAGGCGGAAATGCCGGAGCCGAATTTGCTGCTCATCACGCCCATCGAGCCGACGCCCATCTCGCCGTCGCCCTTGCTGGCTTCGATCGGGTTGGAGAGCACGCTCAGGCTGAAGGTGTTTTTCAGCCCGTCCCAGGTTTCCCGCAGTGCGCCGCCCAGCTCGTCGAGCAGGTTGAAGTTGGCGGCGTCGAACGCCTCTTTATTGATGTGCTCGGCGGTGTACAGCGTGTTCAGCGTGCCGACCACCACTTCTTTCGCCATCGCGCCGGTCACCAGGCCGACGGTGGCCTGCCAGTTATCGCTGTGGACGCCCATCGGCTGCAGCAGCGGCGTCAGCACCTTGGAGACCGAGGCCAGCGCGGAGTCGTTGATGTTGTCGACCGTTTTGCCGCTGAACGAGAAACTGTTCAGGCCGCCGATGAACATGCTGGCGACTACGATCACCTTGCCGGCGCGCAACACGAAGCCTTTCAGCCGCTGCCAGGTTTGCAGCAGCAGGCTTTTCAGGTGCGGCACATGGTAGACCGGCAGCTCCATCACGAACGGCGAGGCTTCGCCGCGCATGAGGGTATATTTGAGTACCAGGCCGGTCAGGATCGCCACCGCGATGCCGAGCATATACAGCGAGAACACCACGCCGGCGCCGTCCTGGCCGAAGAAGGCGGCGGCGAACACCGCGAAGATCGCCAGGCGGGCGCCGCAGGACATGAACGGCGCCATCATGATGGTGATCAGGCGTTCGCGCTGGGCGTCCAGCGTACGGGCGCCCATGATGGACGGCACGTTGCAACCGAAGCCGACGATCAGCGGCACGAAGGATTTGCCCGGCAGCCCGAGCGCCTGCATCAGGCGATCCATCACGAACGCCGCGCGCGCCATGTAGCCGGAGTCCTCCAGGAACGACAGGAACAGGTACATCATGCCGATCTGCGGCACCAGCGGCAGCACGGTGTTGATGCCGCCGCCGACGCCCTGCGCCAGGAAGACGGTCAACCAGTCGGGGAAGTGCAGGGTGTAACCGAGCCACTGAATGCCCTGAATGAAGATCGCCGCCGAGCCGATATCGAAGATCGGCTGCAGCGCGCCGCCGATATTGATCGCCAGCAGGAACATCAGGTACATCACCAGCAGGAAGATCGGTACGCCCAGCCAGCGGTTGAGGATCACTTTATCCAGCATGTCGGTCAGGCGGTTGGGCATCGCCTGCTGCGAGTTGCTGACCGCGTCGCACAGGGCGGCGATGGACTGGTAGCGTGCGTCGGCGATCACCAGCGCCGGGTCCTCCTGCTGCTGCTGTTGCAGCGCCTGAATGGCCGCTGGCAGCCGCGCC
This sequence comes from Serratia sp. CY74737, assembly GCF_052166775.1. Classification (NCBI taxonomy): domain Bacteria; kingdom Pseudomonadati; phylum Pseudomonadota; class Gammaproteobacteria; order Enterobacterales; family Yersiniaceae; genus Serratia; species Serratia sp. CY74737. The sequence goes on along the minus strand of NZ_JBJNOF010000016.1, from coordinate 69,802 downwards.
ACGGCGGGGCCGGCCAGGCGATGGCTGTAGATGTCGCCCTCCAGCATCTGCAACGCCAGCCAGCGGCGCTGCGCCGCCGGCAGGGTTTGCGGCATGGCGTCGCTCAGCGTGGCGACCTCTTTCAGCAGCAGCGGCGGGTAGTTCACCAGCGCCTGCTGTTCGTTGATGCGATGATTGTCGATCATTTGTTTCAGCACGCCGATGCCGTCGGCGCGGGTGGAGACCATCGGCACTACCGGGCAACCGAGGCGCGCCGACAGCGCGGCGACGTCGATATCGATATGCTGGCTTTTGGCGATGTCGAGCATGTTGAGCGCCACGATGCAGGGAATGCCCAGCTCCAGCAGCTGCAGCGTCAGGTAGAGGTTGCGTTCCAGGTTGGAGGCATCCACCACGTTGATCAGCAGATCGGCGTCGCCGCTCAAAATGTAGTGGCAGGCGATCTGCTCATCGAGCGACGTCTGCTCCGAAATGGTGGTCAGGGAGTAGGTGCCGGGCAAATCGACCAGCCGCACGTCGGACTGCGGGGTGGTGAAATGGCCTTCCTTGCGTTCGACCGTCACGCCCGCCCAGTTGCCGACCCGCTGGCGCGCGCCGGTCAGTTGGTTGAACAGCGTGGTTTTGCCGGAGTTCGGGTTGCCGATTAAGCCGATGGTGAGTTTTTTCATAGTTCTGCGTGTCGTCTTCAAGGAGAACAGCGCCGGCGCAAAGGCGCACCGGCAAACGGAGGGCGCGCCGGCTCAGGGCTGGCCGTCGAGCTGCAGCAGCGCCAAATCCTTCCTGCGCAGCACCAGGCTGACGCGGCGGGTTTTAATTTCTATCGGATCGCCCAGCGGCGCGACGCGCACCACGTCGAACGAAGAGCCGGGCAGCATGCCGAGCGATAACAGTTTCTGGCGGTAGGCCGGCGCAATTTCACCGGAAAAGCCGACAATCTTATATGTGCGTTTAGGTTGAAGCTGCATGTGATTAACCTTCCGGGTGCCGATGAGCATCGGGCTGATGATAATTGGACGTTGCCGGCGAAAATGCCACGCCGTCGGCGGTATTCATCCATAAGGTCATGCAATAAAGTGAGCGAAAATAATAGTAATTATCATTATCGCGTTCAATACAAAAAGTAAGGGTATTGTAACCAATTATTTTGGCGGCGGCCGCTTTTTGGCTGGCCCCCTTGATAATCCCCGTTTTACCACCGCTTTTACGCAGCGGCAAATGAGAATGGCGAGTTAAATCAGTTACGTATTTGTAGACAGGGTTTCTCGTTTGCAAATGGCGATGGCGTTTTTTCCTTTTTTATTTCTGGTGAAAGGCAATTCGATAACATTATTCCACCGTAATGCGAGCGGTAACCATTTGTGTTTCTCTCACAATTCGCGAGATGAAAAATGCGTGTTAACGGAGTTGTTAATAAATGGCTGCAGAAGGGTTTTTTGCTGCCTGAATAATGGGAGGACGGTCACACAAGAACGGGAAATAAAAAGATGATGGTTTATTGAGGCGGGTCAAAAATGCCGCAAGTTTTCTTCATTGGAAAGGGCGGAGCAGGCTCCGCCCTGTTGGTCTGACTTAGCGTTTCTTGCCGAAAGCCGCCGCCAGCGCGTCGCCCATGGCGCTGTTGCCGGCCGGCGCCGCATTGCGCGGTTTAGCCTTGTTGGCGGGCGCCGAACGGTTGGCGTTGTCGCGCTGTGACGGCGCGTTGCCGCCGCGGCGCGGCGAGCCTTCGCCCGGTTGCTCATCCAGGCGCATGCTCAGCGCGATGCGTTTGCGTTGCAGATCGACTTCCATCACCTTCACTTTGACTATGTCGCCGGCCTTCACCACGGTGTGCGGATCTTCGACGAACTTGTCCGCCAGCGAGGAGATATGCACCAGGCCGTCCTGATGCACGCCGATATCCACGAAGGCGCCGAAGTTGGTGACGTTAGTGACCGACCCTTCCAGGATCATGCCCGGCTGCAGATCGTTGAGGGTTTCCACGCCTTCGGCAAAGGTGGCGGTTTTGAACTCAGGACGCGGGTCGCGGCCCGGCTTCTCCAGCTCTTTCAGGATGTCGGTGACCGTCGGCACGCCGAACTTGTCGTCGGTGAAATCGACCGCTTTCAGGCTGCGCACCGCCGAGGCGTTGCCCATCAGATCCTGCAGCGCCTGCTCGGTGGCGGCCAGAATGCGCTGCACCACCGGGTAGGCTTCCGGGTGGACGGTAGAGGCATCCAGCGGGTTGTCGCCGTGGTTGATGCGCAGGAAGCCGGCGCACTGTTCGAACGCTTTCGGCCCCAGACGGCTGACTTTCAGCAGCTGTTCACGGTTGCTGAAGCGGCCGTTCTCGTCGCGCCAGTTGACGATATTCTGCGCCATCATGCGCGTCAGGCCGGCCACGCGGGTCAGCAACGGCACCGAAGCGGTGTTCAGATCGACGCCGACGGCGTTCACGCAGTCTTCCACCACCGAGTCCAGCTTTTTCGCCAGCTGGCTCTGGCTGACGTCGTGCTGATACTGGCCGACGCCGATGGATTTCGGGTCGATCTTCACCAGCTCCGCCAGCGGATCCTGCAGGCGACGGGCGATGGACACCGCGCCGCGCAGCGACACGTCGAGATCAGGGAACTCCTGCGCCGCCAGTTCGGACGCGGAGTACACCGACGCGCCCGCTTCGCTGACGATCACTTTTTGCGCCCGGACGTCGCTGAACTGCTTTTGCAGGTCGAGATAGAAACGCTCGGTTTCACGCGAAGCGGTACCGTTGCCGATCGCCACCAGCTCCACGTTGTGTTTGATGCACAGCGCCGCGACGATGGCGGCGGCTTTGGCCGCTTGCCCGGTGTGCGGATAGACGGTGTCGGTGGCCACCAGTTTGCCGGTCGCGTCGACCACGGCGACTTTCACCCCGGTGCGCAGGCCCGGATCGAGGCCCATGGTGGCGCGCATGCCGGCCGGCGCGGCCATCAACAGATCATGCATGTTGCGGGCGAAGACGTTGATCGCTTCATCCTCCGCGCGTTCGCGCACCGTGCCCATCAGCTCGGTTTCCAGGTGCAGCAACACCTTGATGCGCCAGGTCCAGTTGACCACCGCCTTGCGCCAGGTGTCTGCCGGAGCGTTGTTCAGGCGCAGATTGAGGTGATTGATGATGATCAGCTCCGCCTGGCTTTCGCGCGGCGCTTCCTCAAACTGCGGATCGGCGTTCAGCGCCAGCTGCAGCACGCCTTCGTTGCGGCCGCGGAACATCGCCAGCGCGCGGTGCGAAGGCACCTGGGAAATCGGTTCGTGGTGATCGAAGTAGTCGCGGAACTTGGCGCCTTCGTCTTCCTTGCCCTCGACCACCTTGGACACCAGATGGGCGTTTTTCCACAGGTAGTCGCGCACCTTGGCCAGCAGCGCGGCGTCTTCAGCGAAGCGCTCCATCAGGATATAGCGCGCGCCGTCGAGGGCGGCTTTCACGTCCGCCACGCCCTTCTCGGCGTCGACGTAGCGTTCAGCCAGCTGTTCCGGCTGCTGTTGCGGATCCTGCCACAGCGTGTCCGCCAGCGGTTCCAGACCGGCTTCGATGGCGATCTGGCCACGGGTGCGGCGCTTGGGTTTGTACGGCAGGTAGAGATCTTCGAGTTCGGTCTTGCTCAGCGTGGCGTTGATCGCCCCCGCCAGTTGTTCGGTCAGTTTGCCCTGTTCATCGATCGACTTCAGGATGGTCTGACGACGATCTTCCAGTTCACGCAGATAACCCAGGCGGGTTTCCAGCTGGCGCAGTTGGGTGTCGTCCAGGCCCCCGGTGACTTCCTTACGATAGCGTGCAATAAAGGGCACGGTATTACCTTCATCCAGCAGACGGATGGCGGAGTCGACTTGCTCCGGCCGGGCCTGCAGTTCTGTTGCAATAATGCGGCTCAGTGGGTCATTCATAGGTCTGGTATCTGTATTGAGAACGGTGAATAAACAGGGGACAGTTATACGGATTGATCGCGGAAAATGCCAGCGGAGCGGGCCGCCGCCGCGCGGCCGCGGCGTGGAGAACAGCTCAGGCGGCGGCGTTGGCGGCGGTTCGGAAAAAGCTGAAAGCTTACTTCGGGTAGTTTATCTCGTTAACGTACCACTGCGCCTCGCCCAGCGGGGTATTGACGGTGGCGACGTCCCCGACCTCTTTTTTCAGCAGGGCGCGCGCCATCGGCGCATCGATGGAGATGTAATCCTTGCGGCCGAAAATCTCATCGTAGCCGACGATGCGAAAACGTTTGATCTCGCCGTCGTCATTCTCCACCTCCACCCAGGCCCCGAAGAACACTTTGCCTTCCTGCTGCGGGGAGTAATCGACGATCTTCAACTGCTCCAGGCATTTGGTCAGATAGCGGACGCGGCGATCGATCTCGCGCAGCCGCTTCTTGTTGTATTGGTAATCGGCGTTTTCGCTTCTGTCGCCCAGGCTGGCGGCCCAGGTCACTTTCTTGGTCACCTCGGGGCGTTCTTCGCGCCAGAGGTAATCCAGCTCTTGTTTGAGCTTGTCATACCCTTCACGGGTTATCAGTTGAGTTCTCATCGTGATTTATCTTTATGGGGCCACCGCCACAGTGTACGTGAATGCGGAGGGCTTTAAAAATGGCGCGCGGGCCTGCGCCTTGTCGCACGGTTTTTATTCAGTTTGCGCAGCTTTTAACAATCGGGAGTATGCTTAGCGATAGCGGAAAAAGAATGTGACGAAAGGAGGATATCTGGCGAGAGAGACAAGGAATTTTGGCGCACAACCCAACACATTGAAGGTATTACCGCATGGAATTTAAAGATTACTACGCCACGATGGGCGTTGAGCCCAACGCCGATCTGAAAACCATCAAAACGGCTTACCGCCGGCTGGCGCGTAAATATCACCCTGACGTGAGCACCGAAGACGACGCCGAGAGCAAGTTCAAGGAACTGGCCGAAGCCTATGAGGTACTGAAGGACGACGAGCGCCGCGCCGAGTACGATCAGATCCGGCTGCATCGCAACGATCCGAACTTTGGCCGCCAGGCGCGCGGCGATCACGGCGGCTATCAGCAGAGCGCCTCATGGCACGGCGGCGGCGCCGACGCGCAAGACTTCTCCGACTTCTTCGAGAGCATGTTCGGCGGGCGAGCGGCGGGCGGGCACCGTTCCGCTTCGCATTCGCACGGCGGGCATGGCTTCCGCGGCCAGGATCTGGAGATGGAGGTGCCGCTGTTCCTCGAGGAAACGCTGCATGGTCAAAGCCGCGAGATTTCCTACAAGCTGCCGGTGTACGACGAACTGGGGCGGCAGGTAAGCGAAGCCAGCAAGACGCTGAACGTGAAAATTCCGGCCGGCGTGGGCGACGGCGAGCGCATTCGCCTCAAGGGGCAGGGCGTTGCCGGCGTGGGCGGCGGCCAGAACGGCGACCTGTATCTGGTTATCCGCCTCGCGCCGCACCCGCTGTTTGAGATAGACGGCCACAACCTGAGCATCGTGGCGCCGCTCGCTCCGTGGGAGGCGGCGCTCGGCGCCAGCATTGAGGTGCCGACGCTGACCGGCAAAATCGCGCTGACCGTGCCGGCCGGCAGCCAGAGCGGCAAACGGCTGCGGGTCAAAGGCAAAGGGCTGGCGGGCAAGAAAGAGCCCGGTGACCTGTACGTTATTCTCAAGGTGGTGATGCCGCCGAAGCCGAACGAGAAGGCCAGCGCCCTGTGGCGGGAACTGGCTGAACAGGCGGCGTTCAACCCGCGCGCGGAATGGGAGTAAAGCAGATGATGAAAAAAGAGATCACTTTCACCGTGGTGGAATTGTGTCAGAGGGTGGAGATTTCAGAGGACGAGCTGGTCGAGATCGTCGGCCTGGGCGTTATCGTGCCGCTGGAGCCGGCGCAGCCGCGCTGGGAGTTTGATTATCCGGCGCTGAGCCATCTGCAGCGCGCACGCAGGCTGCGGGCGGAGCTGGATCTGGACTGGCCGGGGATCGCCATGGCGCTGACGCTGCTCGACCGGGTTGATGCGCTACAGCAAGAGAACCGACAGCTGCGCAGGCAGCTGGCGCGTTTCCTGCAAACTTCCTGACCCGAGAGCTGAACGCCACCGGGCGCTTCCCGGTGGCGAAATTGCACAAAATTGGGCCGTCGCCCCACATTGCGCCGATAAAGGGCGAAATTTTGACAAACCCCCGTCGACATTCACTGAAAATTGTTGATAAATGGGGAAAAGAATAAGCTTTGTAACAATTTCGTCTAGAATACATACCATTAAACGCTGTCTCAAATGGCAAGGTTTTCTAACAATATTCGAGTCAGGCAATAAAGCCTTTGGGAGTAATACCATGCAAGAGAATCATAAGATCCTGGTTGTCGATGATGACATGCGCCTGCGCGCGCTTTTAGAACGTTATTTAACCGAGCAGGGCTTCCAGGTTCGCAGCGTTGCCAACGCTGAGCAAATGGATCGCTTGCTGACTCGTGAATCCTTCCATTTGATGGTGCTCGATCTGATGTTGCCGGGCGAAGACGGCCTGTCCATCTGCCGCCGCCTGCGCAGCCAGAGCAACCCGATGCCGATCATTATGGTCACCGCGAAAGGCGAAGAGGTCGATCGCATCGTGGGCCTGGAAATCGGCGCCGATGACTACATTCCTAAACCGTTCAACCCGCGTGAGCTGTTGGCTCGTATCCGCGCGGTGCTGCGCCGTCAGGCGAACGAACTGCCGGGCGCGCCTTCGCAGGAAGAAGCGGTGATCGCTTTCGGCAAATTCAAACTGAACCTCGGCACCCGCGAGATGTTCCGCGAAGACGAGCCGATGCCGTTGACCAGCGGCGAGTTCGCGGTACTGAAGGCGCTGGTCAGCCACCCGCGTGAACCGCTGTCGCGCGATAAGCTGATGAACCTGGCGCGTGGCCGCGAATACAGCGCCATGGAGCGCTCCATCGACGTGCAGATCTCTCGTCTGCGCCGTATGGTTGAAGAAGATCCGGCGCATCCGCGTTATATCCAGACCGTGTGGGGTCTCGGCTACGTCTTCGTCCCGGACGGCAGTAAGGCATGAGGCGATTGCGCTTTTCACCGCGTAGCTCGTTTGCCCGAACCCTGTTGTTGATCGTCACCTTGCTGTTCGTCAGCCTGGTGACGACCTATCTGGTGGTGCTGAACTTCGCCATCCTGCCCAGCCTGCAGCAGTTCAACAAGGTATTGGCCTACGAAGTGCGTATGCTGATGACCGATCGGCTGCAGCTGGAGGACGGCACGCTGCTGGAGGTGCCGCCGGCGTTCCGCCGTGAGATCTACCGCGAACTGGGCATCTCTCTCTACACCAACTCGGCGGCGGAGGAGAGCGGCCTGCGCTGGGCGCAGCACTACCAGTTCCTCAGCCAGCAGATGGCGCAGCAGCTCGGCGGGCCGACCGATGTGCGGGTGGAGGTGAACAAGAACTCCCCGGTGGTGTGGCTGAAAACCTGGCTGCAGCCCGATATCTGGGTGCGCGTGCCGCTGACGGAAATCCACCAGGGCGATTTCTCGCCGCTGTTCCGCTATACGCTGGCGATTATGCTGCTCGCGATCGGCGGCGCCTGGCTGTTTATTCGTATTCAAAACCGCCCGCTGGTGGAGCTGGAACATGCGGCGCTGCAGGTGGGCAAGGGCATTATTCCGCCGCCGCTGCGCGAGTATGGCGCTTCCGAAGTGCGGTCGGTGACTCGCGCATTCAATCAGATGGCGTCGGGCGTCAAACAGCTGGCGGATGACCGCACCTTGCTGATGGCCGGGGTCAGCCATGACCTGCGCACGCCGTTGACGCGCATCCGCCTGGCGACGGAGATGATGAGCGCCGAAGACGGCTATCTGGCCGAGTCGATCAATAAAGACATCGAAGAGTGCAACGCCATCATCGAGCAGTTCATCGATTATCTGCGCACCGGGCAGGAAATGCCGACCGAAAGCAGCGATCTGAACGCCATTTTAGGCGAAGTGGTCGCGGCCGAGAGCGGCTATGAGCGGGTGATTGAAACCGCGCTGTCGCCGGGCGAGCTGATGATGAACGTGCATCCGCTGTCGATTAAACGGGCGGCGGTGAATATGGTGGTGAACGCGGCGCGTTACGGCAACGGCTGGATCAAGGTCAGCAGCGGCCGTGAGCTGCAGCGCGGCTGGTTCCAGGTGGAAGATGACGGCCCGGGCATCAAGCCGGACGAGTTGAAGCACCTGCTGCAGCCGTTCGTACGCGGTGACAGCGCGCGCAGCACCAGCGGCACCGGCCTGGGGCTGGCGATCGTACAGCGTATTATCGACGCACATGACGGCGAACTGGATATCGGCACCAGCGAGCGCGGCGGGCTATTGATCCGCGCTTATATTCCGTTGCCGATGGAGAAAAAAGAGTCGACCAACGGCCATCAAACGGCCAGGGAAACCGCCTGACTTCTGATGTGGGCCGCGCCGCTGCGGCCCCGTCAGGACTTTCTGCTCATCACGTAGTATTCCGCCGCATCCTCATGCAACCGGCGGCCGGTCGGCGCCTGCCACGGATCGATTAATTCGATGCCGCAGTGGAGGAAGTCTTTGGTATTGCGGGTGGCCAGGGCGGCGCCGTAATGCAGGCAGGTGGCCGCGATTTGGGTATCGGGCACGCTCATCGCTTTACCCAACAGCCGATTCCTTGCCGTCAATTCCGCGTATTGCATCGCGCACAGCCCATCAAACGGCAATATCTGCCCCTCGAACTTCAATTCAATGGCGTCCGCCAATTTCAGCTTGAGATCCCGCTGGCGCTTGTCGTCGGGCATGCAGGCCACGCCGCTGAACAGTTCGGCGAGGACAATGGCGCTGAGATAGAGCTCGTCATTGTCCTTTTCATTTAACCAGTTAATGACGTTGTAGTACGGGCTGGGACGCAGCGTTTCTGAAATGACGTTGGTGTCGATAATGATCATGCGTTGTCATCTTCATCATCAAAGGTGACGATGCGTGGCGGCACGGCGTCACGCGGTGGGATCTCCAGCTCAACGCCGCCGAATTCGGCGAAGTGCTGATGCATCCAGGTACCCAATCCATAGCGCGGCGGCTTTTTCACCAGCGCCTGTTTCAGGATCATGCGCGCTTCCTCTTCCATGGAATGGCCGTTTTTCGCCGCTGAGATACGCAGCAGCTCTTTGATTTCGTCGTCCAGATTTCTGACGGTGATAGTAGCCATTGAAACCTCCTTTGCTATCAATGATTGCATTGACTTATTTTCTAGTCTTGCCGATTAAAAAGCAATCAATTGAAATAAAAAAAGGCGCGGGATCCGCGCCTTAGCTGAAGGGGTAACGCTACCGAATTACAGCTTCGGGCCGGCGCTGACCAGCGCGGCACCCGCAGGCGTGTCGGTGTATTTGTCGAAGTTGGTGATGAAGCGCTCGGCCAGATCCTGCGCTTTTTCCTGCCACTGCTCGAGGCTGGCGTAGGTGTTGCGCGGATCGAGGATCTCCGGGTTCACGCCAGGCAGCGCGGTCGGCATCGCCAGATCGAAGATAGGCAGGGTAACGGTTTCCGCCTTGTCGATTTCACCGCTCAGGATGGCGTCGATGATGCCGCGCGTATCTTTGATCGAGATGCGTTTTCCGGTGCCGTTCCAGCCGGTGTTGACCAGGTAAGCCTGGGCGCCGGCGGCCTGCATGCGTTTCACCAGCACTTCGGCGTACTGCGTCGGGTGCAGCGACAGGAATGCGGCGCCGAAGCAGGCGGAGAAGGTTGGCGTCGGTTCGGTTACGCCGCGCTCGGTGCCGGCCAGCTTGGCGGTGAAGCCGGACAGGAAGTGGTACTGAGTCTGGTTGGCGGTCAGGCGCGATACCGGCGGCAGCACGCCGAAGGCGTCGGCGGTCAGGAAGATCACCTTGGTGGCGTGACCCGCCTTGGACACCGGCTTGACGATGTTCTGGATATGGTAGATCGGGTAAGAAACGCGGGTATTCTCGGTTTTCGAACCGTCGTTGAAGTCGATGCTGCCGTCGGCCAACACGGTGACGTTTTCCAGCAGCGCATCGCGTTTGATGGCGTGGTAGATGTCCGGCTCGGCTTCTTCAGACAGCTTGATGGTCTTGGCGTAGCAACCGCCTTCGAAGTTGAACACGCCGTCGTCGTCCCAGCCGTGCTCGTCATCGCCGATCAGCTGACGCTTAGGATCGGTGGAGAGGGTGGTCTTGCCGGTGCCGGACAGGCCGAAGAACACCGCCACGTCGCCTTTCTCGCCCACGTTGGCCGAGCAGTGCATCGAGGCGATGCCTTTCAGCGGCAGCAGGTAGTTCATCATCGAGAACATGCCTTTCTTCATTTCGCCGCCATACCAGGTGCCGCCGATCAGCTGCATGCGCTCGGTCAGGTTGAAGGCGACGAAGTTCTCCGAGTTCAGGCCTTGCTGCTGCCAGTTCGGGTTAGTGCATTTGGCGCCGTTCATCACCACGAAGTCCGGCTCGAAGTCTGCCAGCTCTTCGTCGCTCGGGCGGATAAACATGTTTTTCACGAAGTGCGCCTGCCAGGCCACCTCGGTGATGAAACGCACTTTCAGGCGCGAGTCGGCGTTGGCGCCGCAGAAGGTATCCACCACGAACAGGCGCTTGCCGGACAGTTGCTCGGTGACCAGGTGTTTCAGATCGGCCCAGACTTCCGGGCTGAGAGGTTTGTTGTCGTTTTTGCCTTTGCCCTGATCGGCCCACCACACGGTATCGCGGGTGATGTCGTCGCGGACGATGTATTTGTCTTTCGGCGAACGGCCGGTGAAGATGCCGGTATCGACGGAGACGGCACCCAGCTTGGTGACTACCCCACGCTCAAAACCTTCCAGAGATGGGTCTGTTTCTTCCTTAAACAGCAGTTCATAGCTCGGGTTGTGAACGATTTCGCTAACGTCGTGAATGCCGTAAGCGGCCAGATCCTGAGGGGTTATACCTTTAACGCGCATGTTACTACTCCTTGGTCACAGAATTTCTGGCGGCAATTGTAGGGATCTAACGGTGCGTAACCGCGATGGGTATCAAATATTTAACGTTTTAGGCGGTATTTCGTTACGATCTGAGAGATAGCACACGGAAAAAAGCAAACGTGCAAACGGCGGGCGTTGGCGGGCGCCGGGCGCGCCCGCCGAAAGGGTGTAACTTAGTGCAACTGGTCGCTTTCGCCGGTATTACCCGCATACAGCGCGGCAACATCAACCGGGTCAAAGACATAGTGGCTGCCACAGTAGTCGCAGTGCATGTCGATATTGCCGTCCTGCTCCAGCATGTCCGCCACTTCGTCGGTCGGCAGGGTCAGCAGCGCGTCGGCGCAACGCTGGCGAGAACAGGTACAACGGAATTGCACGTCCTGCGGTTCATACAGGGTGACTTCTTCCTGATGATACAGACGGTACAGCACCTCGTTGGCCGGCAGGCCGAACAGCTCTTCGCTTTTGACCGTGTTGGTCAGTTGCACCAGGTGATCGAAATCATCGAGGTTGCCGTCTTGCGCCGGCAGCACCTGCAGCAGCATGCCGGCCGCCGCGGCATTGCCTTCCACTTCGCCGGTGCGGATGAACAGGCGGGTCGGCAACTGTTCAGACTGGCGGAAGTAGGCTTCCAGGCATTCGGCCAGAGTTTCCCCTTCCAGACCGACCACGCCCTGATAGCGCTCGCCTTCCGTTGGGGAAATGGTGATGACCATGACGCCGTTGCCGATCATCTGATGCAGGGTGCTGTCGTCGGCGATAGGCGCCTGGGTGCGCGCAACGCCGCGCATCTCCTGGCGGTTGTTGCCGTTGATCACCGCCAGCTTCAGCGGGCCGTCGCCTTGCAGCTGAACGGTGATGTCGCCGTCGAACTTCAGGGTTGCGGTCAGCAGACTGGTGGCGACCAGCAGCTCGCCCAGCAGTTTTTGCACCGGCGCCGGGTAGTCGTGGTTGTTCAGGATCTGCTGATAGGTTTCGCTGACGGTAACCAGCTCGCCGCGCACCGCGTAGTTTTCAAACAGGTAACGGTGCAATTGGTCATGGTTGGACATAATCTTCTCTCATTGCGGTGAGGGGTTATTCCTGCTCACCAAATTTAAATTTCATCAGGTCGCGCCGCTCCTTTTTGTCCGGACGTCGGTCCGGATGCGGCATGGTCAACGCGTTCATCTTGCGCGCCAGCGCCATTTTTTCGCGGTTGGCGATGCTGGCTTCGGTTTCCTGATACATTTGCTGCGCCTCGTTGGCGCCGCGGCGTTGGCTGGTCAGCGCCAGCACGATCACCGTACGTTCTTCGTTGCCCTGCCGCAGTTTGAGCTCGGCGTTGAGCTCGACAATCTTGCTCGGCTTGCCGCGCTGGCCGTTGTAATGCACCTTGCCGCCGTCGATCATTTCGCGCGCCAGCGCGCGGGTCTTGTAGAAGCGTGCGGCCCACAGCCACTTATCCAGTCGGACCGCGTCGTCGCGCGTCGCTTTTTCCTTCATGCTTCCCCCTTGGCCAGCGCCGGTATCAGCAGGCGGTAGTCGCGCATCGACGGATGGCGCTGGAAGCTTTTCTCCGCCGTGCTGGAGTCCGGGTTTTGCACGCCCAGGCAGTAACGAATGCCGAAAGTGCGCGCCGCGTCGAGGATCGGCTCGCCGTCGTCGACAAACAGCGTGCGCTGCGGGTTGAATCCGGTGTGCTGTTGCACTGCCTGCCACAGACGCTGATCTTCTTTCGGATAACCAAATGTGTGGGTGGAAAACAATAAATCAAGGTGCCGATCGAGGCCGGTATGCTCGATTTTCACCGCCAGGCTGTGCGGATGGGCGTTGGTCAGCAAAATGGTTTGCAGGCCGGCGTCGCGCAGCGCCCGTAAAAAAGGCTCGGTGTCTTCGCGCAGCCGGGCGCGGCTGCCCACTTCGCTGGTCATGCGGTAAATGTCCAGATCCAGCCGCTCGCTCCAGTAATCGAAGCAATACCAGTTCATGGTGTGCTGCACCGCCTGATATTCCCGCTCGATGATGTGGCGGGCTTCGTCGAACGGAATGGCGCGCCTTTCGCTCAGCGCCTGCGGCACCAGGCTGAGCCAAAAGTGGCTGTCGAACTCCAGATCCAGCAATGTGCCGTCCATGTCCAGCAGCACGGTATCGATCTGCGGCCAATCAAACTCGGGAACCATAAAAACTCCACGGGCGGACCGACGGGCAGTCCGCAGATGAGAATAATAGCGTTAGCGTAGCATAAGCGGATGACAGGGCCGAAGCCCCCGGCGTCAGGTTCAGGCCATCGGCCGCATCGACATCGGATTGAGCTGCGGATTGAAGCAGCTGTCGTAGTAACGCTGGATATCGGCGACGCGGTGCTGATTGATGCGCCGACGCTGCACCAGCCGCCAGGCGTTATAACCCAGGCTGACCACTACGGCCAGCAACAGCAGGCTGGTGCCGAGATAGCGCCACAGGGTGATCATGTCCGGTTCGCTGTGCAACGCCACGTGGCGGGTGCCATTGGCGTCAACGCTGAGGCTGGTGATCACGCCCTGCGCCTGGAATGGGGTATGCAGCAGCAGGTTGGACTGGCGCTGCAGCTCATTCCACTGGTCGAGCGCGTTGTATTCGCTTTGCGGCGTCTGCGGCTGGGGGTGACTGACCCACTGGCGGCCTTCGTCGCTGCGGATCAGGAAACCGCCTGGCGGCGGGCTGTTAAGCGCAGCGGCGGCCAGTCGTGTCTCATTGAAGATGAACGACGAGGTGGCCACTTTGGTCAGGCTTTCCAGCGATTCGGCGCTGACCGGACGAAGCAGGACGTTGACGCCTTGCAGCGCGCCGGATTTGGCGCGTTTCACCAGGCTGCTCCAGTTTTTCGCGTTGCCCAGGTTAACCAGCGCGTTTTTCAGCCGTACGCAGTCGTTTTCCGTCTGGCACAGATCCTGCGTTTTCAGCACGATATCGGAGAAATCGTCCAGCAGGATCATGCCGGATTTCTCGATGGCGCTGGCCAGCTGCGGGTTGACCTTCTGATCGGCGCCGCTCGGATGCAGCTGACCGCTGACCGTCGCCAGCAGAGCTGTCGCTTTGTCTATGACTTCCGATTCCGGCTGCGGCAGCGGGGCGGCGGTGTTCCAATAGATGCCGGAGCAGTCGAACGGCGCAAAATTGACGGCGCCGCCACCGTTGGCCGGCGGCGGGACATAGCACATGCCGCTGCCGCGCACTTTCAGCGTGTCGCCGATGCGCAGCGGCGTGGCCTCCAGCGCCTGTACGCTGGTCACTTCCACTTTTTGTGCGCCTTGCAGCCAGGCCATGCTGAGGGTCAACGGCAGGTTGAGCGGGATATAGATCAGCAGCAGCAGCAGAACCAGCGCCGAGCTGGCGACCAGCACCGCATTGCGGCCCCACTGCTGCAACGGGAAATTCTTCACTTCGTCATGCAGCGACAGGAAGCGCCCCTGCCGCACCACCTGACGGTTGAGATAGACGTCCACATCGGTGGTTTTGCCCAGATCCTGCGTCAGGTACGGTTGCCAGTGCGGCGGATAGATCAGATCGATAATGCCGAGCGAAATATTGCTGATCTGCCCCTGGCCGGATTCGCCGAACAGGCCCCAGCGCTTTGGCGTGCCGCGCAGGCAGTGGATCTCTTTCAACTCGCGCGACGCCGGGCGGCGGAACAGGTTCCACCCTCCCCAGGCGATCATCAGCACCGCCACGAAAATCATCCAGGGGATCACCAGCACCGGGCTGATCAGGCTGAAGAACAGCAGCAGCAGCGCGGCGGAGATGATGACGGCTTCACGGATGCCGTTCGGCCGGTTCAGCGCATGCTCTTCCGGCGTTTCCTTGCGAATGTTCACCAGCTCGACATGCTCGCTCTCTTCCTTGCGGATGGAGGCGTTTTTGGTCGGCGCGGCGGTCACGACCGGCGGCTGCGGCCGGTCGTGGATATGATCTTTCAGCGAGTGCCCATTGAGCGAAATCACCAGCGGCAGCGTCTGGGTTTTGATCACTTCCACATGGTTGTCGGCGGTGATATAGGGTTCCCAAAACGGGGGCAGATGTACCTCTTCAGCGTCGAGGTAATAGCGCCATTTATTGGGATCGTCGCTGGCCAGCCCGTAACGGGTGATGGCGTGCGTCACGGGATAAACGTTATCGCTTTGCGGGGTGAGCGCCAGTTTGGCTGCGGGCAGCGTAGCGCCGCCGCCGGGCAACAGTTTGTTGCTCAGCTTGTTTTGTTGATTGAGGTAGAACTCGACCGCCGCGCGTTCTTCGTCGGTCAGCTTGCGGTGGGCAGGTTTGATAAACGGCAGCGTGCGCGCCAGCGCCGTCGGGTGGCGGGCCTTGAACCACAGGTACAGGCCGGCGGCAATCAGGCAGACAAGCACTAAGGCCAATATCAACACTATTGTGCTCATGCAATCCCCATCTCACACCCGTGAATTTCGCCAACCTGATGAAAAGCTGAATATTATACGGAGTAAACCGCCAGGAGGCACCCAGAACTAATGAGGGAACAAACAGATTTTCGCTTTGGATCTCATTCCTTCATGAAGCAAGGTCATTTTATCACTGATTCTTGCCTGCGTGATACTAGCAACCGGCCTCTGCCGTCGATATCGGCATTATCCTATTTTCATGCGCGCTGTTTGCTGAATCAGTGCAGAAAATCGCCCGCGGCTGGCGACGCTTGTTAAAAGAAAGTAAATTACTGTTCATGCGCGTTGCGGCCGAGCTTGCCCTTAACGCACAATGTGATCAAGATCGAATTTGGTCAGCGTTTGAGCGCCAACGAGCCGTGCGTTACGCCAATCATTTTTTCGGTTGCCCTGTCCGCGCCTGGGCAACCTCTTTGAGGCAATCATGGATAAACACCTGCAAAAACCTAAAATTCTGAAAGTGGAAACGGTCGCGCGTTCGCGTTTGTTCAACGTCGAGTCGGTCGATTTGGAATTCAGCAACGGTGTGCGGCGGGTGTATGAGCGCATGCGGCCTTCGGATCGCGAAGCGGTGATGATTGTGCCGGTGATTGGCGATGACCTGTTGCTGATCCGCGAATATGCGGTGGGCACTGAATCCTATGAGCTGGGCTTCCCGAAAGGGTTGATCGATCCCGGCGAGGGGGTGCTGGAGGCGGCCAACCGCGAGCTGATGGAAGAGGTGGGATTCGGCGCCAGACGCTTTGATTTCCTCAGCAAGCTGACGATGGCGCCATCCTACTTTTCCAGCAAAATGAATATCGTGCTGGCGCACGATCTCTACCCGCAGAGCCTGGAAGGGGACGAACCGGAACCCCTGCCGCAGGTGCGCTGGCCGATCGCCAACATGATGGCGCTGCTGGCGGAACCGGATTTCCGTGAGGCGCGCAACGTCAGCGCGCTGTTCCTCTCCGAGGCGTTTCTGCGCGCTTCGCGCTGAGACGCTTCGCGCCGCATAAAAAAAGGGCCAGATTTCTCTGGCCCTTTTCGATCAGAACAGCTCGTGGCTTTCGCCGCCCGGATCGGTCAGCGTGGTGCCGGTATCGCGCGATGGGTAGTCCGTCGGCTGCGTTCCTTCGATAAAGTACTCGGAACGGCTGCCGCCGCCACCGCCAGAGAGCTTGCCGCTGCTCTTGTCGATGGTGACGCTGATGATGCCCGGCGGCGGCGTGACTTTCTGCTCCGGAATGCCTTCCAGCGCGATCTTCATGAAGTCGTCCCACGCCGGCTGGGCGCTCTTGGCACCGCCTTCGCCGCCGGAAATCTGATCCGGGATGGCGCCGGACACCGTCGAACGGCCCAGATCGCGGCGGTGATCGTCGAAGCCGATCCACACCGACGTCACGGTATCCGGGCCATAGCCGGAGAACCAGGCGTCTTTGGAACTGTTGGTGGTACCGGTTTTGCCGCCGATATCATGACGTTTCAGATCGCGCCCGGCGCGCCAGGCGGTGCCCATCCAACCCGGTTCACCGAAGATGTTGCTGTTCAGCGCGTCGTGGATCAGGAAGGCCAGCGGCGTGCTGATCACGTGCGGCGCATACTGTTGGTCGCCGTCCTGCTGCACCTGAGCCGGGGTTACCTGCTCCAGCTGCGGCATCGGCACCGTGCTGTTGCTGCCTTCCTGCGAGGTGGCGACGTTTTCGATGTTGTCATCGGACAGCACGGCCGAACGGTGAGTATCACCGTAGATCACCGGCAGGTTGCAGCTGCTGCAAACCACTTTAGGTTTGGCTTCGAACACCGTATTGCCGTTGTCGTCTTCAATTTTGGTGATGAAGTACGGATCGACCAGATAACCGCCGTTCGCCAGCACCGCGTAACCGCGCACCAGCTGCATCGGGGTGAAGGAAGCGGAGCCCAGCGCCAGCGATTCGGTATGCACGATGTTCTGTGCCGGGAAGCCGAAGCGCTGCAGATATTCCGCCGCGTAGTCGACGCCCATCGCACGCATCGCGCGCACCATCACCACGTTCTTCGACTGCCCCAGCCCTTGACGCAGACGAATCGGGCCATCGTAGGTCGGCGGCGAGTTCTTCGGCCGCCAGTCGGTGCCGGCGCCGGCATCCCAACGGGTGATCGGCAAGTCGTTCAGGATGGTGGCCAGCGTCAGGCCTTTATCCATCGCGGCGGTATACAGGAACGGTTTGATGTTCGAGCCCACCTGACGCAGGGCCTGCGTGACGCGGTTGAACTTGCTCTGGTTGAAATCGAAGCCGCCGACCAGCGCTTTCACCGCGCCGTCGTTCGGGTTGATGGAAACCAGCGCCGAGTTGACGTCCGGCACCTGCGACAGCCACCAGGCCTCGTTCACTTTACGCACCCAGACCTGCTGGCCTGGCTGCACCACGTCGGTGACGCGTTTCGGCGTTGGGCCTTGCTGAGTGTCTGAACGGTATGGGCGCGCCCAGCGCATGGTGGCCATCGGCAGGGCAATGCTGCTGCCGTCGGCCAGCATCGCCGTCGCTTCCTGCGGGTTGGCGGCGGTGATGACCGCCGGCGCCAGCGGGCCGTAGTTCGGCAGGTTTTTCAGCGAGTCGACAATCTGTTTGCGATCCCAGGCCGCTTCGCCGACTTTCCACAGCACGTTTGACGGGCCGCGATAGCCGTGGCGCATGTCATAGGCCAACACGTTATTGCGCACCGATTCCTGCGCCGCCAGCTGCAGCCGTTTGGTCACGGTGGTGTAAACCTTATAACCGTCGGTATAGGCGTTTTCACCGTAGCGCTTGATCATCTCCTGACGCACCATCTCGGAGAGATACGGGGCGGAGAAGCTGATTTCCGGCGCATGGTAGTTGGCGACCAAATCTTCAGAACGCGCCTGATCGTACTGCGCCTGCGTGATGTAGTGTTCGTCCAGCATGCGCGACAGCACTACGTTGCGACGGGCAACGGCGCGATCGTGCGAATAGAGCGGGTTGAAGGTGGACGGCGCTTTCGGCAGGCCGGCGATGGTCGCCATCTCGCTCAGGGTGAGCTGGCTGACGTCCTTGCCGAAATAGACCTGCGCGGCGGCGCCCACGCCGTATGCGCGGTAACCCAGGTAGATCTTGTTCAGATACAGCTCAAGGATTTCATCTTTGGTCAGCATCTGCTCGATGCGTACCGCCAGGAAGGCTTCCTTGATTTTACGCATCAGGGTGCGTTCCGGGCTTAAGAAGAAGTTACGCGCCAGCTGTTGGGTAATGGTGCTGGCCCCCTGGGAAGCGTGGCCGGAGACCAACGCGATGGAGGCCGCGCGGAAGATGCCGACCGGATCGACACCGTGGTGATCATAGAAGCGGCTGTCTTCGGTGGCGATAAATGCGTGCACCATCACCGGCGGAATTTGATCCAACTTCAGCGGAATGCGGCGCTTCTCGCCGTACTGGGCGATCAGTTCGCCATCGGCGCTGTAAACCTGCATCGGTATCTGCAGCCGCACGTCTTTCAGCGTTGCGACGTCGGGCAGCTGCGGCTCGACATATTTGTACAAGCCGAAAATCGAGGCTGCTCCCAGCACGATGCAACATACTGCAAGGATTAGTAAATACTTTACGAACTTCACCTGAGATTTCCCATTTCTAAGTCATTTGGGCAGTTTATAAACAACCGCGCGGTAGTATAAAGGCAAGCCTGCGACATGGATATGTTCTTTTATCATCGGATGTTATGGAGGCTTGTGAAACATGTTCCCTCAAGCATGGCAGGTGGGGCTGGATATACAAATCGACTGCGTGCGGGCGCTGGCGGTCCAACGCCGCCGCAACGGCTGGCAACTGCGTCACTGGTGGCAACAGACGCTGCCGCAGGCGGTTTTACGCGACGGCTGCCTGGCACCTTCCGAAGCCCTGATCCGGGCGCTGCGGCAATGGCGCGTCCAACTGCCGCGACATATTTCCTTACGCATTGCCCTGCCGGCGCAGCGGGTGTTGCAACAGTGCATGGCGCAGCCGGACGCGCGGCTGCGCGAGCCGGAACGCAGCGACTATATCGTTGGCCACGGCGTGAAGCAGTTCCCACTCGACGGCCAGACGCTGGCGCTCGACTATCGCGCTGCGCCGGCGGAGGGGGCGGCGCTGCTGTTGACCGCCGCGCGGCGGCAGGAGCTGCAGCAGTGGCTGCACTGTCTGCGCCAGGCGGGCCTGCATCCGCAAGCGGTCGATATTACGCCCTGCGCGCTGCGGATGATGGCGACGGCGGCGGGCGTGCCGCACACCGCGGGGCTGATGCATCGTCTCGAGCGAGAATGGCTGTGGGTGGCGCCGGCCGACGGCGCGTTCGCGTTCGGGCTGACGCCGGGCGACGATGACGCGCAGGCGCTGCGGGCGCTGCAAGCCCAGATGCCGGCGGACGATGATCGACCGGTCTATGCCGGCAGCGTGCTGGCAGGAGCCTTGCCCGTCGGCTGCCTTTCCTGGTCGCCGCTCAGCGCCTTCACGCAGCTGCGTCCGCCGTTGCCCGTGCATCCCTCAGCGTTCGCGTTGGCCGGCGGTCTGGCGCTGCGCGAGGAGGACCGCTGATGTACCAGGTCAACTTTTTGCCCTGGCGGCAACGTCGCGATCGGCGGCGCGGCTGCTTCTGGCTGGGCGTGTTGCTGTTGCAGATAACGGTGTTGTTGCTGGCAGGGGGCCTCGTCGCCGGCCAACTGCGTCATCAACAGGCGCAGCGCCAGGAGCGGCTGGCGCTGTTGGAAGAAGAGCTGGCGGCAGTGACGCTGCTCGTCCGTCAGCAGCAGCAAGAGCGGGCGCAACGGGCGCGATACAGCGCCCTCGCTGAACGGCAGGCGCGCAATGCCCAACATAACCGGCGTTATTTGCAACTGCTGCAGCAACTCTCCTCCTGCCTCCCCCCACCGCTGTGGCTCACGGCGTTGGACAGCGATGCGGCGAACGGCCTGCGGCTGCGTGGATTGAGCCGTTCTCCTGCCGCCATTTCGCAGTTCGAACGGCGGCTGGCGGGGATTCCCGCGTTACCGCGGCTGCGTTTGGCGGAGGTGGCGCAACGCGACGACGGCCTGTACGCCTTTCATCTGGTGGCGCAATGGGGGCGTGATGGATAACCGTTTGCCATCCGGGCTGCGCTTCTTGCTGGGCCTGTCGGGCCGGCGATTGCTGGCCGCGCAATGGCTGGGCATCGGCACGTTGGCGTTGTTGGGCGGGGGCTGGATGCTGCAAGACGAATGGCGTCAGCGGGAAAGTGCGACAGAGAGGCAACAGCGCCTGCTGCAACAGATCGCCGTGGCGCAGCGCCAACTGGACGAGGCGCCGGTCGCCCTGATACCGCCGACGCCGCTCGCTCCGGCCGCCACCGGCGATCTGACGAACGGGCTGCAACGGGCGGGGGGCGCCTTATTGCGCTGGCAGCGGCAGGAAAAACCACCGCGGCAGACGCTGAGCTTGCGCATTGACTACCCCGGTTTGTTGGCGATGCTGGAGGCGCTGCCCGCCGATTTGCGTCTCGAACAATTGGGCGTGGAGACGCCGCCGCAGGGCATGACGGCGCGGTTGGTTTTACAGGATGCCGCCGAGGAGCTGGCCGATGAGTAAAAGATCCGGCCGTTGGTGGTGGCTGCTATGGCCGTGGGCCTTATGCGCCGAACCGCGCGACCCGTTTGCGCCGCCTCCGATGCCTGCTTGCGCCCAGACAGAGACATCCCCGGCGGGCTGGCGATTGAAAGGCGTCATCGGGCAACCGACGCAGCGCTATGGCTGGGTGGTGACGCCGGCGGGGCAATGGTTGCGCCTGCGGCCGCAACAACGGGTGCTTGCCGAGCGCTGGCAGGTGACGCAGGTGCAGGCGCGCAGCCTGACGTTGAAGGCGCTGACGGCCGATCCGGAGTGCCCGACGAGCCGCGACGACATATCGCTGATGATCGACGACAAGGATGACAAATCATGAAAGGACGCGCTGGACTGGGCTTGGCGCTAGGGTGTTTGGCGCTCGGCGCCGCGCAGGCTCAGGATAAACAGATAATCTCATTGGAGTTTCAGGATGCGCCGGTCACGGTCATCCTGCAGGCCTTGGCGGATTATCGGCAGATGAACCTGATCGCCGCGCCGGGCGTGAGCGGCAACCTGACGCTGCGGCTGGAGGATGTGCCCTGGCCACAGGCGCTGGCGCTGACCCTGCGTATGGGCAAACTGACGATGACGCGGGAGGGTAACGTGATGCTGATCTCCCCGGAGCCGGATGCGCGGGAAAAAAGACAGCAGCAAGAGGCGCTGGCGCAGCGGCAACCCTTGCACAGCCTGACGATGACCGTGCAAAACGGCGATGCGGCGGAAATTGCCGAAAGCCTCAACGCCCAACGTGGCGCCTTGCTCAGCGAGCGTGGCAGCGTGTTGGCGGATAAACGCACCAATACGCTGCTGCTCCGCGACACCGCGCCGATTGTGGCGCAGTTGAAAAAGCGGATAACGGAAATGGATGCGCCGCTGGCACAGGTGCAACTGGCGGCGCATATCGTGACCATCAACAGCGAAAGCCTGCGTGAGCTCGGCGTGCGTTGGGGATTGGCGCCCGACGACAGGCCGGCGCGGCCGCTGCGGCCGGGCAATATCGGCGTTAACCTGCCGTTGGAGCGCAGCGTGGTGAACGCCGGTTTCCATCTGGCGCGCATCAGCGGGCGTTTGTTGAGCCTGGAACTCACGGCGCTGGAGCAGGAAAATCAGGTGGAGATCATCGCCAGCCCGCGTCTCCTGACGGCGCATCTGCAAACCGCCAGCATCAAGCAAGGGACGGAGATCCCTTATGAAGTGTCCAGCGGCGCCAGCGGTGCGACCGCCATCGAGTTTAAAGAGGCGGTGCTGGGCATGGAGGTGACGCCGAAGGTGTTGCCGGACGGGCGCATCACGCTGACGCTGCAGATCAGCCAAAATATGCCGGGGCGCGCCATCAGACGAGGGGCCGGAGAGGCGTTGACCATCGATAAACAGGAGATTAAGACGCAGATCACGGTGAAAAACGGCGAAACCCTGGTGCTCGGCGGCATTTTTCAACGGCATCGCGGCAAGACGGCGGACAAGGTGCCGGGATTGGGGGATGCGCCGCTGCTGGGAGGCTTGTTCCGGCAGAGCGGCGCACAACAGAAAAAACGCGAGCTGGTGATCTTTATTACGCCGACCCTGATTAAGGGATAAGCGGCGGCCTGTCGGCCGGGCGGCAAATCGCCTAAAGTTGATGAGCAGATACACTTTTTTATCCCCTTGGGGGGATCTGCGTTTGACGCTGCGGCCGATTTAGCTTACAAGGGTTACCGAATTGAGCACCGAGGTTTTTTGTTAGCGCCAAGACGCCGTTAAAAACATATGGTTTCCCTCCCGCGGCGTGGATTGCGATTTATTCGGTTGCCAAACTACCAAGAGTGTTGAGATAATTTTTCGTCTGATCTCGCACTATCGCTCATGAGGTTTCAGTTTAGGTCCCGCCGCTGATTTGATTGGCGGGGCGGGTTAACATTAACGAATTGTCTTAGTAATACCGAAAAACATGGCAGAGAAACGCAATATCTTTCTGGTTGGGCCTATGGGTGCCGGCAAAAGCACTATTGGCCGTCAGTTAGCTCAGCAACTCAATATGGAGTTCTTCGACTCCGATCAAGAAATTGAGCGACGTACCGGAGCTGACGTGGGCTGGGTATTCGACGTGGAAGGGGAAGAAGGTTTCCGCGATCGTGAAGAAAAAGTCATTAATGAACTGACGGAAAAACAAGGGATTGTGTTGGCGACCGGCGGCGGTTCGGTGAAGTCGCGCGAAACGCGCAACCGTCTGTCCGCGCGCGGCGTGGTGGTTTATCTCGAAACCACGATCGAAAAGCAGTTGGCTCGTACCCAGCGTGATAAAAAACGCCCGCTGCTGCAGGTTGATTCTCCGCCGCGTGAAGTGCTGGAAGCTTTGGCGAAAGAACGCAATCCGTTGTATGAAGAGATTGCCGATGTCACCATTCGCACCGACGATCAGAGCGCTAAAGTGGTTGCCAACCAGATCATCAACATGCTGGAAAGCAACTGATTGCCGATTTTCGCGTTCGCCGTCGGCTAATGCGGAATACTGATTTGTGTTCCCCGCCGTTGCGGGGATCAACCACCGCCGTACCATACAGAGAACTAAGCGCGACATGGAGAGAATTACTGTAACGCTTGGGGAGCGCAGCTACCCGATTACCATCGCCGCCGGATTGTTTGACGATCCGGCTTCTTTTATGCCGTTAAAGGCGGGTGAACAAGCGATGTTGGTCACCAACCAGACCCTGGCGCCGCTCTATCTGGAGCGTGTCCGGCAGGTGCTGGAGCAGAGCGGCGTCGTGGTGGATCAGGTGATTCTTCCCGATGGTGAGCAGTACAAATCTCTGGCGGTGTTGGAGCAGGTGTTTTCGGCGCTGCTCGAAAAACCGCACGGGCGCGATACCACGCTGATCGCGCTCGGTGGCGGCGTTGTCGGCGATCTGACCGGCTTCGCCGCCGCGTGCTACCAACGCGGCGTGCGCTTCATTCAGGTTCCCACCACGCTGCTGTCGCAGGTGGACTCCTCCGTGGGCGGCAAGACCGCCGTCAACCACCCGCTCGGCAAAAACATGATCGGCGCTTTCTATCAACCCGCTTCGGTGGTGGTTGATCTGGATTGCCTGAAAACGCTGCCGACGCGTGAACTCTCTTCCGGCCTGGCCGAAGTCATCAAATACGGGATCATCCTCGATCGCGAGTTTTTCGTCTGGTTGGAACATAACATCGATGCGCTGATGGCGTTGGATATGCAGGCGTTGGCCTACTGTATTCGCCGCTGCTGCGAGCTGAAGGCCGAGGTGGTGGCCGCAGACGAACGCGAAAGCGGTCTGCGCGCCCTGTTGAATCTGGGCCATACTTACGGCCATGCTATCGAAGCCGAGATGGGCTACGGCGTGTGGCTGCACGGTGAGGCGGTGGCTGCGGGCATGGTGATGGCGGCGGAAACCGCGCACCGTCTCGGCCAGTTCTCCGTTGAAGACATCGAGCGCATCAAAGCGCTGCTGCTGCGCGCCGGCTTGCCGGTCTGCGGGCCGCAGGAAATGACGCCGGAATCCTACTTGCCGCACATGTTGCGCGACAAGAAAGTGCTGGCGGGGGAACTGCGTCTGGTGTTGCCGACCGCGATCGGTGCGGCGGAAGTGCGCGGCGGCGTAGGGCATGAGCTGGTGCTGGCGTCGATCGCCGCCTGCTTGCCTGAGCGGAAGCGTAATTAAATCGGACTAAGTAACAGTGGCTTAGCCGCCATTAGCATCTATATTAATACAGTGAGCAGAGCACGACGGGTGTCGCTTTGCCATCATCGGGTTAATCCGCCCGTGCCACGGTAGGTCTACGGTGGTGGGCTTTTGCCTCTAGTTGGAGGGTTTCAGATGGACGAGTTTAAACCGGAAGACGATCTCAGACCTGATAGCAGCGATCGTCGTCCTACGCGTTCGCGCAAGCCGGCCGCCGCGCCGCGCTTCGCCGTTTCGCGCCAGCATTTGATGATTGGCATCGGCATTTTGGTGCTGCTGCTGCTGATTATCGGCATCGGTTCAGCCCTGAAGGCGCCGACCAAACATGAAGCGGCGCAGGAGAGCGGCGCGCAAAACGGCGCGGCCCGCGATATCAATCTGTCCGGTTCTTCGTCGCTGACCACCGCCAATAACGGCGTGCCGGGCGGCACGACGGATACCCACGATAATAACGGCGTGAGCGCGACTCAGCCGCAGCAACCGCAGAACGTCAGCGTTCCGCCGATCTCCGGCACGCCGACCGAAGCGCAAACGCAGCCTCAGCAAGGCGGTGCGCAGCAGCGCGTCGATTTGCCGGGCAACATGGCGGATGCGCTGTCGCAGCAGCAGGGGCAGGTTGACGCCGCTACGCAGGGCATGACCGGCGCAGCGTCGACGTTGCCGACCGCACCGGCGACGGTGATGAGCGGCGCCGCAGCGCGCGAAGCGACGCGTCCTGTGCAGGGCACTGCCCCGCAACAGCATAAAACGCCGGCGAAAACCGCCGCCGCCAAACCGACCGCAACGCAGCATAAATCACCGACTACGGTGTATACGCCGCCGGCCAAACCGTCTTCCACCGCGAAAGCGGGAGCGGTCGCCAGCAGCGGCAGTTCTGTGCAGTCTGCGCCGGGCAGCCACTATACCTTGCAACTGAGCAGCGCTTCGCGTTCCGATACGCTGAACGCCTACGCCAAACAGCAGAAGCTGCAGAATTACCTGGTGTATGCCACCAAGCGTGACGGCAAGCCGTGGTACGTGCTGGTGAGCGGCAACTATGCGTCTTCTGCTGAAGCGAAGCGCGCCATTGCTTCGTTGCCGGCCGATGTGCAGGCGAAAAAACCATGGGTTCGACCTGTACACCAAGTGCAGCAAGATCTTAAAAAATAAATCATTTAAATTTGTGCGCTGATGTGCTGTCTGAAACAGAGTACAATCCGCCGCTCTGAATTGTATAAGTAGCTAATTGACGGCATGAAGAAAAACCGCGCTTTTTTAAAATGGGCTGGTGGAAAATACCCGCTGGTAGATGAGATTCGTCGCCATCTGCCGGCGGGAGACTGCTTAATCGAGCCCTTCGTGGGTGCGGGATCCGTCTTTCTGAATACGGATTACGACGCCTACATTCTCGCCGACATCAATAGCGATCTTATCAACCTGTATAACATCGTTAAGCTGCGCACGGATGACTTCGTGCGTGATGCCCGCACGCTTTTCGCCGATGAATTCAATAACTCGGATCAGTTTTACCTGCTGCGAGAAGAGTTCAATACTAGCACCGAGCCTTACCGCCGGGCGCTGCTGTTCCTGTACCTGAACCGTCACTGCTATAACGGCCTGTGCCGCTATAACTTGCGCGGCGAGTTCAATGTGCCGTTTGGCCGGTACAAGAAACCGTACTTCCCGGAAGAAGAGCTCTACTGGTTTGCTGAAAAATCGCGCAATGCCACTTTTGTCTGTGAGCATTACCGCGATACCATGGCGAAGGCTGCAGCCGGCGCCGTGGTGTATTGCGATCCGCCTTATGCGCCGCTGTCGGCGACGGCGAATTTCACCGCTTACCACACCAACAGCTTCAGCATCGCCGATCAGCAGAGCCTGGCGCATCTGGCGCATCAGCTCTCGGTAGAGAGCCGGGTGCCGGTATTGATTTCCAATCACGATACCGAGCTGACGCGCGACTGGTACCAGCATGCTGCGCTGTATGTGGTGAAAGCGCGCCGCACGATCAGCCGCAATATTCTCGGCCGCAGCAAAGTGAACGAGCTTTTGGCGCTGTATCGCTAAGCCGGGGTGCACCCCGGCGCATAACAACTCGACCCTACGTTTGGAGAAGCGGATGAAAAAGTTTTTGATTGCCCCGTCCATTCTGTCGGCAGATTTTGCCCGGTTAGGTGAAGATACCGCTAACGTGCTGGCCGCAGGCGGCGACGTGGTGCACTTCGACGTCATGGACAACCACTACGTGCCCAATCTGACCATCGGTCCGATGGTGTGCGAAGCGCTGCGCAACTACGGCATTACCGCGCCGATTGACGTGCATCTGATGGTCAAGCCGGTGGACCGCATCGTGCCTGACTTCGCCAAGGCCGGCGCGTCTTATATCTCTTTCCACCCTGAAGCCTCCGAACATGTCGATCGCACCATTCAGCTGATCAAAGAGCACGGCTGTAAAGCCGGCCTGGTGTTCAACCCGGCCACGCCGCTGAGTTATCTCGATTACGTGATGGATAAAATCGACGTGATCCTGCTGATGTCGGTCAACCCGGGCTTCGGCGGCCAGTCGTTCATCCACGGTACCCTGGACAAGCTGCGCCAGGTGCGCAAGCTGATCGACGACAGCGGTCGCGATATCCGTCTCGAAGTCGACGGCGGCGTGAAGGTGGATAATATTGCCGAAATCGCCGCCGCAGGCGCCGATATGTTCGTCGCCGGTTCCGCCATCTTTGGCCAGCCGGACTACCGCAAGGTGATCGACGAGATGCGCAGCGAGCTGGCGAAGGTTTCCCATGGCTGATTTCGGCGCGATCCGCGCATTGGCCTTCGATCTGGACGGCACGCTGGTCGACAGCGCGCCGGGCCTGGCGGCCGCCATCGATATGGCGCTGGAAGAGACGGGCTTGCCGCAGGCGGGTGAAGAACGGGTTGGCACCTGGATCGGCAACGGCGCCGACGTGCTGGTGCAGCGCGCGCTGCGCTGGGCGGAAGCGGAAGGCACGGCGGAGCAGTGCAGCCGGCTGCGTGAACGCTTCGACCATTTCTACGCGCAGACCGTCGACAGCGGTAGCCGCCTGTTCCCGCAGGTGCAAGAGACGCTGGCCCGACTGGCCGCGCACGGTTACCCGATGGCGTTGGTGACCAATAAGCCGACGCCGTTCGTGGCGCCGCTGCTGGCATCGTTGGGCATTGGCGACTATTTCTCGCTGGTGATCGGCGGCGACGACGTGACGGAAAAGAAACCGCACCCGGCGCCGTTGTATCTGGTGCTCGGCAAGCTAGGGTTGCGGGCGCATGAGCTGCTGTTCGTCGGCGATTCGCGCAACGATATTCAAGCCGCGCAGGGTGCCGGTTGCCCGAGCGTCGGTTTTACCTACGGTTATAACTACGGCGAATCGATCGCCCTGAGCCACCCCGATCGGGTGTTGGAGCGCTTCGCCGATTTGTTGCCCGCTCTTGGGCTGTCATCTTTAGAGAATCAGGAAATTTAAACATGAGTAAGCCCATCGTATTTAGCGGCGCGCAGCCGTCCGGCGAACTGACCATCGGCAACTACATGGGTGCGCTGCGTCAGTGGGTGCAGATGCAGGACGACTACGACTGCATCTACTGCATCGTCGATCTGCATGCCATCACCGTGCGCCAAGACGCCGAAAAGCTGCGCAAAGCCACGCTGGATACGCTGGCGCTGTATCTGGCCTGCGGTATCGATCCGGAAAAAAGCACCATCTTCGTGCAGTCGCATGTGCCTGAGCACACGCAGCTGAGCTGGGTGCTGAACTGCTACACCTATTTCGGCGAACTGAGCCGCATGACGCAGTTCAAAGACAAATCCGCACGCTACGCGGAGAACATCAACGCCGGGCTGTTCAGCTATCCGGTGCTGATGGCGGCGGACATCCTGCTGTATCAAACCAATCAGGTGCCGGTGGGCGAAGACCAGAAACAACACCTGGAACTGAGCCGCGACGTGGGCCAGCGTTTCAACGCGCTGTACGGCGACGTGTTCAAAGTGCCGGAACCGTTTATTCCTAAATCCGGCGCACGCGTGATGTCGCTGCAGGAACCGACCAAGAAGATGTCCAAGTCGGACGATAACCGCAACAACGTGATCGGCCTGCTGGAAGATCCGAAAGCGGTGACCAAAAAGATCAAACGCGCAATGACCGACTCGGAAGAGCCGCCTGTCGTGCGTTACGACGTGGTCAACAAGGCGGGCGTCTCCAACCTGTTGGACATCCTCGCCGGCGTCACCGGCAAGAGCATCGCGCAGCTGGAAGCCGAGTTCGAAGGCCAAATGTACGGCCACCTGAAAGGCGCGGTGGCGGAAGCCGTCTCCGGCATGCTGGCTGAGCTGCAGGAGCGTTACCACCGCTTCCGCAACGACGAAGCCTACCTGCAGCAGGTGATGCGCGACGGCGCCGCCAAGGCTCGCGCACGCGCGCAGGAAACCCTAGCGAAGGTTTATCAGGCCGTCGGTTTCGTACCGCCGCAGGCGTAACGCCGGCGCAAATAAAAAAAGCGGCCTTGGGCCGCTTTTTTTACGTCGGTATCACGCCATTTGCGCCAGGCCGGCGGGCGGGGCTTCGCTGGCGAACCAATTAAGCTTGCTGCGCAGGCTGACCACGCTGCCGACGATGATCAGGCTGGGGCTGGCGGCCTGCAGTGACAGGGCGCCCAGATGGCCGAGCTCGCCTTCGATCACCCGCTGGCGACAGGAAGTGCCGTTTTCCACCAGCGCCACCGGCGTAGCGGCCGGCAGTCCGTTCGCGATCAGCCGGCGCTGGATCTCCGCCGCCTGCGATAGCCCCATATAGAACACCAGCGTCTGTTGCCCGGCGGCCAGTGTCGCCCAGTCCAATCCACCGTCGGCCTTGGCGTGGCCGGTCACCAGACGCACGCTCTGCGCGTGGTCGCGGTGGGTGAGCGGGATGCCGCTGTAGGCGGAACAGCCGGAGGCGGCGGTGATGCCCGGCACCACCGAGAACGGTACGTTGGCGTCCGCCAGCGTTTCCAGCTCTTCGCCGCCGCGGCCGAAGATAAAGGGATCGCCGCCCTTCAGGCGCACCACGCGTTTGCCTTGCCGCGCTTGCTGCAGCAGGATGTGGTTGATCTGCTCCTGCGGCACGCAGTGATGGCCGGCGCGTTTGCCAACGAAGATGCGCTCGGCGTCGCGACGCACCAGCGTCATGATCGCTTCGGAGACCAGCCGGTCGTAAACCACCACGTCGGCCTGCTGGATCTGTTGCAGCCCTTTCAGCGTCAGCAGGCCGGCATCGCCCGGCCCGGCGCCCACCAGCACCACTTCACCGCGATCCTCCGGCCGTTCGCTGAACAGCTGTTCGAGCTGGCGTTCGGCCAGAGCCGCGTCGTCATTGGCCAGCGATTGCGCCAGCCGATCGTGAGCGAACAGCCGCTCCCAGAAGCGGCGGCGCGCGCCGAGGCTGCTGAAGCGCTGTTTCACCCGTTGACGCAGCGATCCGCCGAGCTGCGCCAGCTTGCCGAGGTGTTGCGGCAGCAGCGCTTCCAGCTTCTCGCGCAGCAACCGCGCCAACACCGGCGCTTTGCCGCCGGAGGACACCGCCACCACGATCGGTGAACGATCGATGATCGACGGCATGATAAAGCTGGCGCGTTTCGGGTCATCGACCACGTTGCAGAACACCCGCTGCTGGTTGGCGCACTGGTACACCCGCGCGTTGACCTCCAGCCGGTCAGTGGCGGCGATCACCAACCATTTTTCCGTCAGCAGGGCCGGGCTGAATTCGCCCTCGGCCAGCGTCAACAGGCCTTCTGCCGCCCACTGGTGGAACTGCGGGCTGAAGGCCAGGGCGTTGACGGTCAGCGCCGCGCCGGCGTCCAGCAGCAGGCGCGCCTTGCGTTCGGCGATTTCGCCGCCGCCGACCAGCAGGCAGGCTTTGTGTTGCAGTTGGCAGAAAATCGGCAGGTAGTCCATCGGCATTCCTCGGGGTTATCGGCGTGGGGGCGGGATGCGCCCCCGAAAGGTTATGCCGCGACTTGCACGATGCCGTCGACCACCCGGCTGGTGAAGCTGGCGACGGAGCGGCTGTCATCTTCCAGGCAGTGGCCATCGTACAGGCGGAAACGCTGTTTCTTCAGCGGGCTGGCGACCCACAACTCCCCCTGATGCTCGGCGATCAGCCCGCGCGACAGCACGCTGGCCTGGGCGAACGGGTCGATATTGCTGATGGCGAACACCTGTTCGTCGGCATAGGGGCGGAACACCGCCACCTGCCGATCGCCGATCAGGGCGCACACGCCGGTGCCGGGCAGGATGTCGGCGATGGGGCAAACGGTAATCCACTGGCTCATGCTTGGCTCTCCTCGGTGTCGATCAGGGTGACGGCAATGCGCTCGTCAGGGCGCGCCGGGCGATGTTGGTCACGTTCGGCCACCACCTGCACGTTCGGATCGCGCAGCGGGCTGTTGATGAAGTGGGCGAAGCGCAGCTGCGTTTCCGGGTGCTCGACGGTTTCTTTCCACTCGCAGATCACCGCCTCGCGCAGGCGGGCGATATCCGCTTCCAGCTGCTCGTTGATGCCGAGCTTGTCGTTGACGATCACCTTGCGCAGGTAATCGATGCCGCCTTCCAGGCTCTCCAGCCATACCGAGGTGCGCTGCAGCTTATCGGCGGTGCGGATATAGAACATCATGAAACGGTCAAGGTAGCGCACCAGGGTCTCGCTATCGAGATCGGCGGCCAGCAGGTCGGCGTGGCGCGGTTTCATGCCGCCGTTGCCGCAAACATACAGGTTCCAGCCGTTCTCGGTGGCGATGATGCCGACGTCCTTGCCCTGCGCTTCGGCGCATTCCCGGGTACAGCCCGAGACGCCGAATTTCATTTTGTGTGGGGTGCGGATGCCTTTGTAGCGATGTTCCAGCGTGACGCCGAAACCGACGCTGTCGCCGACGCCATAGCGGCACCAGGTGCTGCCGACGCAGGTTTTCGCCATGCGCAGCGCCTTGGCGTATGCGTGCCCGGTTTCAAAGCCTGCGGCGAGCAGCTTGCGCCAGATGGCCGGCAGGTCGTCTTTCTGCGCGCCGAACATGCCGATGCGCTGCGAGCCGGTCATTTTGGTGTAAAGGTTGTACTCTTTGGCGATCTGTCCGATGGCCAGCAGGCCGTCCGGGGTGATTTCGCCGCCGGCGGAGCGCGGTATCACCGAGTAAGTGCCGTCTTTCTGGATATTGCCGAGGAAGTTGTCGTTGGTATCCTGCAGCGGCGTGTGCTGCGGTTTGAGGATGTATTCGTTCCAGCACGAGGCCAGCAGCGAGCCGACGGTCGGTTTGCAGACTTCGCAGCCGTAGCCTTTGCCGTATTTGGCCAATAACGCCTCGAACGACTTGATGCCTTCGACGCGGATCAGGTGGAACAGCTCCTGGCGTGAATAGGCGAAGTGTTCGCACAGGTGGTGGTTGACCTCGATGCCTTGCTTGCTCAGCTCGGCGTTCAACACCTGAGTAAGCAGCGGGATGCAGCCGCCGCAGCCGGTGCCGGCCTTGGTTTCGGCTTTCAGCGCCGCCACGGTGTGACAGCCTTGGTTGACTGCCCGGATGATGTCGCCTTTGCTGACGTCGAAGCAGGAGCAAATCTGCGCGCTTTCCGGCAGCGAATCCACGCCGATGGCCGGCTTGCTGCCCGCATGGGCCGGCAGGATCAGGCCGTCCGGGTTTTCCGGCAGCGCGATGCCGTTCAGCGCCAGCTGCAGCAGGTTGCCGTAATCGCTGGTATCGCCGACCAACACTGCGCCGAGCAGGGTTTTGTTGTCGGCGCTGACCACGATGCGTTTGTAGACCTCTTTGCTCTCATCCAGATAAACGTAGCTGCGGGCGCCCTCGGTGCGGCCGTGGGCATCGCCGATGCCGCCGACGTCTACGCCCAGCAGTTTCAGTTTGGCGCTCATATCGGCACCCTGGAAGCCGTTTTCGCGGCCCAGCAGGTGATCGGCGGCCACCTGCGCCATTTTGTAACCCGGCGCCACCAGGCCGAAGGTGCGATCGCGCCAGGCGGCGCACTCACCGATGGCGTACACGTCCGGATCCGATGTCTGGCAGCAGTCGTTGATGGCGATGCCGCCGCGGCGGCCGATCTCCAGTCCGCATTGACGCGCCAGCTTGTCCTGGGCGCGGATGCCGGTGGAGAAAACGATGAAATCCACTTCCAGCAGGCTGCCGTCGGCGAAATGCAGGGTTTTGCGCGCCGTGCCGCCGCCGTTGACGATCTCCTGGGTGTTTTTCCCGGTGTGTACCTTGACGCCCATGCGCTCGATCTTGCGGCGCAGCTGGTCACCGCCCATCGGGTCGAGCTGTTCGGCCATCAGCACCGGAGCGAACTCGATCACGTGCGTTTCCACCCCCAGGCTTTTCAGCGCGCCGGCGGCTTCCAGCCCCAACAGCCCGCCGCCGACCACCGCGCCGCGTTTGCTGCGGCGCGCGCAGGCTTCAATGGCGTTCAGGTCTTCGATGGTGCGGTAAACGAAGCAGTCCTGGCTATCCGAGCCTTTAATCGGCGGGATCCACGGATAGGAGCCGGTGGCCATGATCAGCTTGTCGTAATAGACGGTGCGTCCGGTATTGGAGTGGATGACTTTCTCGTCGCGATTGATGGTGATGGCGCGTTCGCCGATCAGCACCTTCACGCCGTGCTTTTCGTAAAAGCCTTCGCGCACCAGCGACAGCTCTTCGGCGGTATGGTGCGAGAAATAGGAAGAGAGATGCACGCGATCGTAAGCGATGCGCGGCTCTTCGCAAAACACGGTGATGTCGAATAGGTCTTTGTCTGCTTTATCCAACAGATCTTCGATGAACCGGTGGCCGACCATGCCATTGCCGATCACGGCAAGTTTGACTCTGCTCATTATTGCCTCAAAATTCGGGTTTCCTAGGCTTACCTTATCCCTCCCGAGGGGCAATTTATTGATGCAAATCAATCGCGCCTTTATATACCCACAACGTGGTATATGAATGATTTTCCACGTTTTTTGATAAGTTGCGGATTTTATTCACCTTTAGCTGAAGCGAGTCAGGTCGCGCACCAACTACCCCGCTGGGAGTAGACGCGCAGGCCGGCATGCAACGGCGACTTTGTCAGCGCGATCCGCTGCCAGTATGATGAAGAAAACCAGCGCAACGGCAGAGGTGAAGGGTGGTGAAACGTCCATTGAAGTTTATCGACAACCTGCGTTTAAGCGGGCATGAAGGATTGTGGCAACTGGCGATAGAACAGGGGCGCATTGCGCATCTGGTGCCGCAGCCGGAAGGGCAGGAGTGGCGCAGCGACGTGCTGGATGCGCAGGGCGGGCTGGCGCTGCCGGCATTCGTCGAACCCCATATTCATCTGGATACCACCCAAACCGCCGGCCAGCCGGCCTGGAACCAGTCCGGCACGCTGTTTGAGGGGATTGAGCGCTGGGCAGAACGCAAAGCCTTGTTGACCCATGAAGACGTCAAGCAACGCGCCTGGCAAACGCTCAAGTGGCAGATCGCCAACGGCGTGCAGTATGTGCGCACCCACGTCGACGTTTCCGATCCCACGCTGACGGCACTGCGCGCCATGCTGGAAGTTAAGCAGGAGGTGGCGCCCTGGGTAACGCTGCAGATCGTCGCCTTCCCGCAGGAGGGGATCCTTTCCTATCCCAACGGCGAAGCATTGCTGGAAGAAGCGCTGCGGCTGGGAGCCGACGTGGTGGGCGCCATTCCGCATTTCGAGTTCACCCGCGAGTACGGCGTGGAGTCGCTGCACAAGGCATTCGCGCTGGCGCAAAAATACGATCGGCTGGTGGACGTGCACTGCGATGAAATTGACGATGAGCAATCGCGTTTCGTCGAGACCGTGGCGGCGCTGGCGCTGAAGCTGGAGATGGGGGAGAAAGTCACCGCCAGCCACACCACGGCGATGCACTCTTACAACGGCGCTTACGCCTCGCGGCTGTTCCGCCTGCTGAAAATGTCCGGCATCAACTTCGTCGCCAACCCGCTGGTGAACATTCACCTGCAGGGGCGTTTCGACAGCTACCCAAAACGGCGCGGCGTGACGCGGGTGAAGGAGATGCTGGAGGCGGAGATCAACGTCTGCTTCGGCCACGACGATGTGTTCGATCCCTGGTATCCGCTCGGTACCGCCAACATGCTGCAGGTGCTGCATATGGGGCTGCACGTGTGCCAGCTGATGGGCTATGGCCAAATCGACGACGGGCTGAAGCTGATCACCAGCCACAGCGCGCGCACTCTTAACCTGAGCGACTACGGCCTGGCGGCCGGCAACAGCGCCAACCTGGTGATCCTGCCGGCGGAAAGCGGTTTCGACGCGGTGCGCCGCCAGACGCCGGTGCGTTATTCGATTCGCCAGGGTGCGGTGATCGCCGAAACGCGGCCGGCGGAAACCACGCTGCATCTGCAGCAGGATGAGACGGTGGATTTTCGGCGCTAAGGCGCAAAAAAAGGGCGCCTTGCGGGCGCCCTTGATGTATTTGATGCGAAGAAATCAGTGCGTTACGTGACCGTGGCTGCGGTGCTTGGTCACGAAGCCCAGCAGCAGACACATCACGAACACCGCCAGGTACAGGCCGTTGGCGGTGGTCAGCGCCGCGTGCGCCCCGCCTTTCGCCACGATCGGGCCGGTGACCACGAAGGTCAGCATGGTGCCGATGGTGCCGCAGGTCAGGATAAAGTTGACCAGCTTCGGCGAGGAGACCTTGGTCTGCAGCGAGCCGAGGGTGATCAGCGTGGTGTAGATGGCGCTGGAAACGAAGCCCAGGGCCATGATGTAGTAGCCCAGGTGCTCCGGATTGTCGGTGCTGACGAACAAGTACATCGCGCCGGTGGCCAGCGCGGCCAGCACGGTAACGATGCGCTGCAGATCGAAGAAGCGCAGGATGAAGCTGAACACCCACATGCCGACCATGTATGAGGTCCAGAAGTCGCTCACCAGCTTACCGGCCTGGCCGATGTCCATGTTGAACGACTTGGTGGCGTACTCAGGCACCCACTGAATGAAGCCCAGCTGGCCAAGGATGTAGCACAGCGCGGCGATCGACAGGAACAGCACGCCGATGCCCCATTTTTCTTTCTCGACCGGTTGACCGGCGTCGGCGCCTTTCTTGCCCAGCACCGGGAAGTCGGAGCACAGGGTCAGCACGAAGATCCCCACGTACAGCAGGCCGATGCAGGCATAAACCCAGTACCAGCCGATATGGCGAGCCAGCAGCATGGCGGCGACGATTGGGAAAATCATCCCGGCCATGCTGAAGAAGGAATCGGTGAACAACAGGCGTGAACCGCGCTGGCGGCCGGCATACATGTGGGTGATCAGGAAGGTGCCGATCGACATGGTGATGCCGCTAACCACGCCAAGGATAAACATGCACAGCGAGAACATGGTCAGGCTCTTGCCGAGCATCAGCCCCGCCACCGCCAGCACCATCAGGACAAAGCCGAAGATCAGCTGACGCTTCAGCGGGATGATTTCCATCAGCCAGGCATTGAGGAAGATAGAAATCAAAATGCCGGCGTTGAGGAAAGTAAAGGTGTTACTCATGCTGGAAACCGGCAGATTAAAGTACTCTGCAATGTTTCCCATCACCATCCCTGTGACGATCACTAAAGCACCGGTCAGCGCGTACGAAAAGAAGCTGATCCAGGTAAGCCGTATGCGGTTACTGTCATTCATTATATAGGCCTGAATATGTCTGTTAGAGGTTTTAAAACTGGCATAAGGCCGCTGGCTTTTCCTGGCAAACGCAGAAAAAAGTCCCGTTCAGGCCACCAGGGGGCGGATCCTAGCACAGACAACGGGATTTTTTGTGATGGCTGTCGATTTTTTGATGCAACCCATGAAGGGATGATACGCATTATTGTGATCTATTTGCGTACCGTCACAATGGAATCACGGTTGATGATCGTCGGCTCAAAACGGTGCGTCGGGGTGGCGGGATCGATCAACCTGCGCGCCGCGTATTGCGCCATCTCGCTGATGGGAAAGTGTACGCTGCTCAACGCCGGGCGGACGAAGGGCGCGCGTTCGCCGCTGTCGTAGCAGATCAAGGAGATATCCTGCGGCACCCGCAGGCGGTGCTCGTTGATCGCCAGCAGGGCGCCGATCGCCATCTCTTCGTTGCAGCAGTAGATGGCGCTGGGCGGCGCGGCCTGCCGCAACAGGCGATCGGCGCAGCGGTAACCGCTTTCCAGATCGTAAACGCCCTCCAGACAGGCCACCGGCTCGATATTCGCCGCCTGCATCGCCTCTTCAAACCCTTGCAGCCGCAGGCGGCTCGACGGCCGCTCGCGCGGCCCGCTGATGCAGGCGATGCGCCGGTGGCCGACGTCGAGCAGTTGCTGGGTCGCCATGCGGCTGGCGAGCGGATGATCGAAGGTGACGCAGCGGTCTTCCAGCCCCGGCACCAGACGATCGAGCAACACGAAATGACGTTGCTCCGCCGCCAGCTGGCGCAGCCGATCGTCGCTGAGAAAACGCACGTGCAGGATCACGCCGTCGCAGCGCAGGCTGAACAGCCGCTGCACCGCCTGCCATTCGTTTTCGGCGCTGTTGCGGCCCTGGGTCACCAGTAGCTGCTTGCCGTGGGATTCGGCCTCGGTTTGCACGAAGTCCATCAGCGCGCCGAAGAAGCCGCCGCGATACGATGTGGTGACCAGCCCGAGGGTATTGCTGTGGCTGGAGGCGAGCGCGCGGGCCGCCGGGTTGGGGGTGTAACCGAGCTGGGCGACGGCGCGCTCAACCTTCTCGCGGGTCGGCGCTTTGACGTTGCTGTCACCGTTCACTACCCGCGATACGGTGGCGCGCGATACGCCCGCCAGCGCCGCGACATCTTCCAGTGTCACCATCGTCCAACTCCTGATTACGGCTAAAAAAATGGGTTCGGCGCGCCGAACCCCTGTCATACCGCGCGCAGGCGCTTACCTGAACTGCGGCAAATACGGCGCGTTTATCGTCAACACCTCGTCCAGCAACGGCTGCGCCAGATTGGCGTTGCCCACCAGCGGGTTGGCGATCAGCGCCAGCAAGCCGCTGCGGCGATCGCCGTGCACCGCGGCCTCGATGGTCAGGCGTTCGTAGGCTTTCACCTGCTGCGTCAGCGCCTGCATCGGTTCCGACAGGGGGCCGAAGGTCAGCGGATGCGCGCCCTGAGCATCGACGATACAGTTGATTTCTATCACAGCATCGTCCGGCAGGCCATGGATTGCGCCGCGGTTTGCGGTGTTGACCACTAATTGCGTGCCGAGATTATTATGGATAGCACGGATCAGCTCCAGCGCAACTTCGGAATAGAAAGAACCGCCGCGGAAGCTGAGCTGTTCCGGTTTCGTGTTCAACTGCGGATCGGCATACAGCTCGAACAGCTCTTTCTCCACCTGCATCACCTGCTCGGCGCGGGTGCCGCGCTCGCCGGCGGCGGCCATCTCTTCCGCCAGCATCTCGCGGGTCTGGTAAAAATAGCGGTGGTACGGGCAGGGGATGGCGCCGAGCGCGCGCAGGAAGTCCGGCTGCCAGGGCTCTTCCTTGATGTTGTTCATGGTCAGCGCCGCGCCGTCGCACAGCATATCGATCACTTTGCCGGTGACGTCGCGCCCCTGCTGCGTGACCTGATGCACCCAGACCATGTGGTTCAAACCGGCGAACCGCAGCTGCACGTCGGCGTAAGGCGCCAGCAGCATGTTGGCGATCATGTGATGCATGCTGATCGGTACGTTGCACAGGCCGATGATCTTCGCTTTGGTAAAGCGGGACACCGCCTCGGTGACGATGCCGGCCGGGTTGGTAAAGTTGATGATCCAGGCGTCCGGCGCCAGCTTTTCCACCCGACGGGCGATATCCAGCATTACCGGAATGGTGCGCAGCGCCTTGGCGAAGCCGCCGACGCCGGTGGTCTCCTGGCCGAGCAGCTGGTATTTGAGGCCCAGCCGTTCGTCGGCGGCGCGCGCCGGCAGTTGCCCGACGCGGAACTGGGTCAGCACGAAAGCGGCGCCGCGAATCGCTTCGTCCAGCGCGAAGTGCACGCTGACCTTCACCTGTTCCAGCCCGTGGCGCGCCAGCATGCGGCGGGTCAGGGCGGCGATGGTTTCCACTTTTTGGCGGCCTGGCTCGACGTCCACCAGCGCCAGTTCGGTGACCGGCAGCTCATCGATGCGTTGGATCAGCCCATCGACCAGTTCGGGAGTGTAGCTGCTGCCACCGCCAATCACCGCGATTTTGAGCGTGCTCATGAGCGGCCCTCCGTTTGCGACTGACGGCGATAGAGCTCGATCATGTCGTCGGCCAGATCCTGGATCACCATGGCGTTCATCAGATGATCCTGCGCATGTACCGTGATCAGGTTGATCGCCAACTTGCCGCAGCCTTCGTCCAGGCCGATCAGCTCGGTCTGGATCAGGTGCGCCTTCTTCACCCACTCTTTGGATTCGACCATGTGTTTGGCCGCGGCGGCGAAGTCACCGGCGCGCGCTTGCCGCAACGCCATCAACGCATTACTGCGTGCGCTGCCGGAGAACACCAGCAGTTCCATGATGGTGCTTTCAAACTCGGGGCTGACTTCAGTCATCAATTCACTCACGTCATTTCTCCAGGGGTTGCGCGGCGACGCCGCCGTGGGATACCTCAGTATCCGTTCTTTTTATAATGAGAGCGCTCTCATTTATATAGGGTAACGGCAACGGGTGTGCAAACTGGGAGGTAGATCGCAAAAAACGCCCCGGGGCGGCGCTGGGCAAAAAATGCGTGACGCGGTTGGCAAAAAAGCCTTCTGCGCCCATACTTTCCGCAGCAAAATTCAGGGCCACCTAGGATATGTCCCGTAATTGGGTAAATATAGGTAAATGGCTGGCACTTGCCGATACAGCTCTTTAGAATCAAAGCGCTTTTCCGTTGTTTGTCTCTCAGAGAAAGGACCCGTTAATGTTCAAACGTACTTTAGTGACCTTCGTCGCGCTGTGTTCCCTGACAGCGATGGCGCCAGCGGCGCTCGCCGCCGGTGAAACCCATGTCATGCTGACCACCTCGGCAGGGAATATCGAGTT
Organism: Serratia sp. CY74737; assembly: GCF_052166775.1. Lineage (NCBI taxonomy): Bacteria > Pseudomonadati > Pseudomonadota > Gammaproteobacteria > Enterobacterales > Yersiniaceae > Serratia > Serratia sp. CY74737. The sequence continues at coordinate 30,178 of NZ_JBJNOF010000016.1, read as the reverse complement.
GGCGCTCGACAGTCAGAAGGCACCGGTTTCCACCCAGAATTTCGTCGATTACGTGAACAGCGGGTACTACAACAACACCATTTTCCACCGTGTGATCCCTGGCTTTATGATTCAGGGCGGCGGTTTCACCGCTGACATGCAGCAGAAATCCACCAAGGCGCCAATCAAGAACGAAGCCGACAACGGCTTGCGCAACCTGCGCGGCACCATTTCGATGGCGCGCACCGCCGACAAGGACAGCGCCACCAGCCAGTTCTTCCTGAACGTGGCCGATAACGCCTTCCTGGATCACGGCCAGCGTGACTTCGGCTACGCCGTGTTCGGCAAAGTGGTGAAAGGCATGGACGTCGTGGACAAGATCGCTCAGGTGCCGACCGGCAACGTCGGCCCTTACCAGAATGTGCCGACCAAACCGGTGGTGATTCTGTCGGCCAAGGTGCTGCCGTAAGTTTTTTGGCCGATCCCGCCGGGGTCGGCCGTCCTTCCTCACGAAGCCTTGCCTTCATCACTGTTTTCTCCCGCGCCCCATGCTCTAATCGGCAGACAATAACCAGACCGGAAATCCGGCGTTCGCCCTTTGTTGTCTCTGGATGAGTTGCTGCCATGTATGAATTTAACCAGGTGCTGTTGCTGTTGCAGCAGATGTGCGTCTATCTCGTCATCGCCTATCTGCTGAGCAAAACCCCGCTGTTTATCCCGCTGATGCAGGTGACCATTCGCCTGCCGCACAAGCTGCTGTGTTACGTGATCTTCTCGGTGTTCTGTATCATGGGCACCTATTTCGGGTTGCACATTCAGGATTCGATCGCCAATACCCGCGCGATAGGCGCGGTCCTGGGCGGCCTGCTGGGCGGGCCGTCGGTAGGCTTTCTGGTCGGGCTGACCGGCGGCCTGCACCGGTATACGCTCGGCGGCATGACCGACGTGGCCTGCGCGATCTCCACGGTGTCGGAAGGCCTGGTCGGCGGCATCGTACACAGCATCGCCATGCGCCGCGGGCGCATCGAGCTGCTGTTCAATCCGCTGTTCGTCGGCGGCGTGGCGCTGGTGGCGGAAGTGTTGCAGATGGCGATCATTCTGGCGGTGGCGCGCCCTTACAACGAGGCGTTGCAGCTGGTGGAACACATCGCGCTGCCGATGATGATCGCCAATACCGTCGGCGCGGCGATGTTTATGCAAATCCTGCTGGATCGGCGCGCGATGTTCGAGAAATACACCAGCGCTTTCTCTTCCAAGGCGCTGAAAATCGCCGAGCGTACCGAGGGCATCCTGCGGCAGGGGTTCGATCAGGAAAACAGCATGAAGGTCGCCCGGGTGATTTATCAGGAACTGGGCATCGGCGCGGTGGCGATCACCGATCGCGACAAGCTGTTGGCGTTTATCGGCATCGGCGACGATCACCACCTGCCGGGGACGCCGATCGCCTCGGTGCATTCGCATCGCGCCATCGACAACAACGAGGTGGTCTACGCCGACGGCAACCAGCTCTCTTACTGCTGCTCGATCAATCCGGCCTGCAAGCTGGGATCGACGCTGGTGATCCCGCTGCGCGGCGAAAATCAGCGGGTCATCGGCACCATCAAGCTGTACGAACCGAAAAGCCAGCTGTTCAGCACTATCAACCGCACGCTGGGCGAAGGCATCGCCAGCCTGCTGTCGGCGCAGATCATGGCCGGACAGTACGAGCGCCACAAGCAGCTGTTGGCGCAGTCGGAGATCAAGCTGTTGCATGCGCAGGTCAACCCGCATTTCCTGTTCAATGCGTTGAATACGCTGGTGGCGGTGATCCGCCGTGATGGCGAGCGCGCCTGCGAGTTGGTGCAGTCCCTTTCGACCTTCTTTCGCAAAAACCTCAAGCGCTCGGATGATGAAGTCAGCCTGGCGGACGAGATAGAACATGTGAACGCCTACCTGCAGATCGAGAAAGCGCGTTTCGCCGATCGGCTGGAGGTTGCGGTATCGCTGCCCGAGGCGCTGCTGGCGGCGCGGCTGCCGGCGTTTTCGCTGCAGCCGATCGTCGAGAACGCCATCAAGCACGGCACCTCGCATCTGTTGGGCGTGGGCCGCATCGAAATCGGCGCCTGCTGCGAAGGCGAGCATCTGCTGCTGCAGGTGACGGACAACGCCGGGCTGTTCCAGCCGAAACCGAACTGCAGCGGGCTGGGTATGAATCTGGTGGATAAACGCATTCGCGTGCGCTACGGCGAAGGCTATGGCGTGCAGGTGGATTGCCGGCCGGACGCCTATACCCGCATTACGCTCAATGTTCCCATGGAGAGGGCCGCCTGATGTTAAACGCACTGATTGTTGACGATGAGCCTTCCGCGCGCGACAACCTGCGCCATCTGCTGGAGGCCGAAGCGGGGATCACGATCATCGGCGAATGCGCCAACGCCATCGAAGCCATCAGCCAGATCCACCGGCTGCAGCCGGACGTGGTGTTTCTCGATATTCAAATGCCGCGTATCAGCGGGCTGGAAATGGTCGGCATGCTGGATCCCAATCGGATGCCGCACATCGTGTTTCTGACCGCCTACGACGAATACGCGGTGCAGGCGTTCGAGGAGCACGCCTTCGACTATCTGCTGAAGCCGGCGGAGCCGAAGCGGCTGAGCAAGACGCTGCAACGCCTGCGGCAGCGCAGTGCGCCGCAGGATGTGACGGCGCTGGATGAGAGCGCCGGCTACCTGAAATACATTCCCTGCACCGGCCACAGCCGCATCTATCTGCTGCGGTTCGACGAGGTGTTGGCGATCCGTTCCAAACTGAGCGGGGTATTCGTGGTGCGCAGCGACGGCATGGAGTGTTTCACCGAATTGACGCTGCGCACGCTGGAAAGCCGTACGCCGCTGGTGCGCTGCCATCGGCAGTATTTGGTCAACCTGGAGCAGGTGCGCGAGATCCGCTTCGAAGAAGGCGGCGCGGCGGAGATGATCATGTCCGCCGGCGATCCGGTGCCGGTCAGCCGGCGCTATTTGAAAGCGCTGAAGGAGCAACTGGGGCTGCGGGGGTGACGCAGGTCTTAGGGGGATTCTGAAAAGACAGGCATCATGGGCGTCCCGACGGCGCCCTTTTTGTTTGTCCTTGACGGGGTTACGCGGCGCTTATAGCTTTATTGCATCAACAGGCGCGTTTCGCGCCGCGTCAGCGTCAAAGGAACAGAAAATGAGTGAACCACGGATTATCGCCAAAGCGATGAAAGACGGAAAACCGGAACAGGATCTGGTGATTTTGCCGGCGTTGGCCAACCGCCACGGGTTGATTACCGGGGCAACCGGCACCGGCAAGACGGTGACGCTGCAAAAAATGGCCGAACAGTTCTCGCGCATCGGCGTGCCGGTGTTCCTGTCGGACGTGAAGGGCGATCTGTCCGGCATCGGCGCCGAGGGCGTGCCTTCCGAGAAGCTGCAGGCGCGCCTGGCGGCGATCGGCGTCACCGACTGGCAGCCGCAGGCCTGCACCATTATCCCGTGGGATATTTACGGCGAAAAGGGGCATCCGATCCGCGCCACCATTTCCGATCTCGGGCCGCTGCTGCTGGGGCGCCTGTTGGATCTGAACGAGGTGCAAAGTGGCGTGCTGCAGCTGGTGTTCAAAATCGCCGATGACAACGCGCTGCTGCTGTTGGACATGAAAGACCTGCGCGCCATGGTGCAGTTCGTCGGCGATAACGCCAAACAATTCCAGACTCAGTACGGCAACATCTCTGCCGCGTCGATCGGCGCCATCCAGCGCGGGTTGCTGACGCTGGAAGAGCAGGGCGCCAACCAGTTCTTCGGCGAGCCGATGCTGGACATCAACGATCTGATGAAAACCGACGCCAACGGTCATGGCGTGATCAACCTGCTGGCGGCGGACAAGCTGATCAATCAGCCGAAGCTGTATTCAGTGTTCCTGCTGTGGCTGCTGGCCGAGCTGTTTGAACATCTGCCGGAAGTGGGCGACCCTGAACAGCCGAAGCTGGTGTTCTTCTTCGATGAAGCGCACCTGCTGTTCAACGACGCGCCGGCGGCGCTGTTGACCAAGATCGAACAGGTGGTGCGCCTGATCCGCTCCAAAGGCGTCGGCATTTACTTCGTCACCCAGAACCCGCTGGATATCCCGGACAGCGTGCTGGGCCAGTTGGGCAACCGCGTACAGCATGCGCTGCGCGCCTTCACGCCGCGCGATCAGAAGGCGGTGAAAACGGCGGCGCAAACCCTGCGCGCCAATCCGGCCTTCGATGCCGAAACGGCGATCACCGAGCTGGGCGTGGGCGAAGCGCTGGTGTCATTCCTCGACGAGAAGGGCCGGCCGAACGTGGTGGAGCGGGCGATGGTCATCGCGCCGGAATCCAAAATGGGCATGCTCGGCGCGGAAGGGCTGAACAGCGCGATCAACAAGTCGCCGCTGTATGGCCGCTATGAAGACATGATTGACCGCGAGTCCGCCTACGAGAAGCTGTCGTCGGGCGGCTTCGCCACCGTCGGCACTGCGCAGCAGGGGCAGCAACCGCAGGCGCAAGCGCAGCAACAGACGGGCGGCGGCCTGATGGACGGATTGAACGAGCTGCTGTTCGGTTCCACCGGTCCGCGCGGTGGCAAACGCGACGGCATCGTCCAGACCGCTGCCAAGAGCATGGCGCGCGATCTCGGCCGGCAGATCCTGCGCGGCGTACTGGGCTCGATCACCGGCGGCCGTAAAAAGTAAGCGGAAATTATCGTCGGCAGCGGCGGGTTAAATCAGTAAACTATGGCGGCGTTTTTCTCTGCCGGACCTAACATGCTGCTGCTGATCGATAACTACGACTCCTTTACCTATAACCTTTACCAGTACTTCTGCGAGTTGGGCTCCGAGGTGGTGGTGAAGCGCAATGATGAGCTGCAGCTGGCCGATATCGAGCGGCTGGCGCCGCAGCATCTGGTGATTTCCCCCGGCCCTTGTACCCCGAACGAAGCGGGCATCTCGCTGGCCGCCATTCGTCATTTCGCCGGCAAGCTACCGATCCTCGGCGTGTGCCTGGGGCACCAGGCGCTGGGGCAGGCGTTCGGCGCCGAGGTGGTGCGCGCCCGCGCGGTGATGCACGGCAAAACCTCGGCGATTCGCCATCTGGGCGTCGGCGTGTTTCGCGGCCTGAGCGATCCGCTGACCGTGACGCGTTACCATTCGCTGGTGCTGAAAGCCGATACGCTGCCGGATTGCTTTGAAGTGACCGCCTGGAGCGAACGCGACGGCGTGCGCGACGAGATCATGGGCATCCGCCACCGCACGCTGGCGCTGGAAGGGGTGCAGTTCCACCCGGAAAGCGTGCTCAGCGAGCAGGGCCATCAGCTGTTGGACAATTTTCTCAGGCGTTAATCCCTTCGCGTTTTTTTCGCCCGTCAGGCGTTTTGCATTTGCGCTTTAGTGTTTTTTTATGCATATTTCGTGATTATATTTTCATAATGACATCGCGATAGCGCTGAAAAACCTTCAGGGTGGAGCCGAAAATGACTGACAAATCCGCAGTGAGCCGCAGCACCTTTGACCAGGTGATCCTGCCTGTTTATGCACCCGCCCAGTTTGTGCCGGTGCGCGGCAAAGGCAGCCGGGTCTGGGATCAGCAGGGAAAAGAGTATATCGATTTTTCCGGCGGCATCGCGGTGACGGCGCTGGGGCACTGCCATCCGGCGCTGGTCGAGGCGCTCAAACGTCAGGGGGAAACCCTGTGGCATACCAGCAACGTCTTTACCAATGAACCGGCGCTGCGCCTGGCGAGCAAACTGATCGACGCCACCTTCGCCGATCGGGTGTTCTTCGCCAACTCCGGCGCAGAGGCCAACGAGGCGGCGTTCAAATTGGCGCGCCATTACGCCATTACCCGTCACAGCCCGTACAAAACCAAAATCATCGCCTTCTATAACGCGTTTCACGGCCGCACGCTGTTCACCGTGTCGGTGGGCGGGCAGGCCAAATATTCCGACGGGTTCGGGCCGAAGCCGGCCGACATCGTGCACGTGCCGTTCAACGATCTGGCGGCGGTGAAAGCGGTGATGGACGACCACACCTGCGCGGTGGTGATGGAGCCGATTCAGGGCGAGGGCGGCATTACGCCGGTCGACGCCGACTTCCTTAAAGGCGTGCGCAAACTGTGCGACCAACATCAGGCGCTGCTGGTGTTCGATGAAGTGCAAAGCGGCATGGGGCGCAGCGGCAAGCTGTTCGCCTATATGCATTATGGCGTGACGCCGGACATTCTCACCACCGCCAAGGCGCTGGGCGGCGGTTTCCCGGTGAGCGCCATGCTGACTACCGAAGAGATTGCGTCGGTGATGCAGGTGGGCACTCATGGCACCACCTACGGCGGCAACCCGCTGGCCTGCGCGGTGGCGGAGGCGGCGCTGGATGTGATCAATACGCCGGAGGTGCTGAGCGGCATCGAGCAGCGCCATGCGCTGTATGTGCAGGCTTTGCAGAATATCGGCGATAAATACAGTATTTTCACCGCCATTCGCGGCATGGGGTTGCTGATCGGCGCCGAGCTGACGCCGCATTATCATGGCAGAGCGCGCGATTTCCTCACCGCCGCCGCCGCGCGTGGGCTGATGATCCTCAACGCCGGGCCGAACGTGATCCGCTTCGCACCGTCGCTGGTGGTGGAGCTGCAGGACATCGAGGCCGGCATGGCGCTGTTCGAGCTGGCGGTGCAGGATGTGATCAACGCCTGAAGCACCTGCGGCGAATAACGGGGCGCGGCATGCCGCGCCCTTATTGATCGCGCAGTTTACGCTTGAGCCAGATGCCGTGGTGCGGGCGCTGGCGCCAGGCCAGCGACGAAATGGTGTGCATGACGCTCAGGTGCGACAGAATGCGCCGCAAATGACGTTCCATCTCGGTGACGGGCATCTCCGGATGCAGATCCGGCGGCTGCATGATGCCGCTGTTGTCACTGCTCGGGCCGTCGTATTCCAACCGCTGCTGGCAGCTTTGCAGCGCGATTTCACAGGTTTGCAGATACGCTTCCGCCAGCTTCGGCGTCAGCATGTAGTGCTCGCGCGCCAAGATGGTCATGGCGTTCAGGTGTTCGACGATGAACTGGCTGTGAGTGACCCACAGCCGCATGTCCGCCAGATAGTTCGAGGCGAACCCCGGTTCCTGCATCGCCTGATTGAGCGAAGTGAACAGCGCATTGTGCGCCTGGTTGACCTGCATGCGGGCATAGGCCAACGCGGTGGCGTCCGGCTCCGGTTGCTTCAGCATCAGCCGCAGCGCGGCTTGATCGTTTTCCAGCGCCTGATGGGCATTCTTGCGCAGCAGCCCGCTTTGCCACTGCGGCCACAGCCAAATGGTGCCGCCGAACGCCAGCACGCAGCCGATCAGCGTATCGATCAGACGCGGCACCAAAAAATGCGAGCCGTTCAGCGCCAGCAGCTGCAGGGTGTAAACCGCAGTGACCGTAAAGCCAATCACCGACAGCCCGTAGTTCTTGCGCGAAACCAGGTAGGCCAGCAGCGTGATCATCAGCATGATGCTCAGTGTTTCTGCTTCCGGTAACTGCAGCTGCAACAGCCCGGCCGCCAGCAACAGACCGGCGATCGTGCCGAGCGCACGGTGCTGAATGCGCACCCGGGTGGCGTTATAGCCGTTTTGGCTCACCAGCATGATGGTGAGCAGTATCCAGTACGGCTTCGGCAGATTGAATACCGCCCCCAGGCTGCTGCCGACCGCCAGCGTCACCCCCAGCCGCGCGGCGTTGCGCAGCGCCGTGGATTTGAACGACAGGTAGCTGGCCAACGCCGGCCAAAACGGCAGGCGATGCTGGCTGGGCATCAAATCGCGGCGGTACAGCGGATGCTGGGTGCGCAGCAGGCGGGCAATGCGGCTGAAATGGTAGTAACAAAACTGGCCGACCGGGTTGTCGGGATGCTGCGCCGCCATTTTTTCCAGCGCCGCCAGTTCGTGCGTCATGGAAAAGCGCTTCGAATGTTGATGGTAGAGAATATCGTGCGCCACCACGCGCAGCCGCCCGGCGATCACCTGAGCGTTGCGGCGAATGATCGCTTCGGCCTGGCTCTGCTCCATCAGTTTTTGTACTTCCTCCGGCAAGTGCAGGCTGACGGTGATGTGCTCCTGCAGATCCATCGCCACCTGAAAGGCGCGTTGCAGACGCTTTTGATCGAGGTTGTTGGCGTGCGGCAGGAAATTAAGCTGTTGGTACAGCAGGCTGATCAGATCCATCACCTTTTGCTGGCGCACCAGCAGCGGCGGCAGCGCGGTCTGCGGATCGGTGTGCTGAGTCAGCAGCGAGTATTTGGCTTCGAAGTAGTCCGCCAGTTCCAGATAGAGCTGGCTCAGCGTCTCGCGCATCGGCTGCTCTTTCCACAGCCGGAACCAGAACCAGGTGAATAAGCCGTACCAGGCGGTGCCGATCGCGTACAGCAGCGGCGCCTGCCAGAGAGGCACGGTGCCGGCCATGCTGAGGGAGAAGATGGCGGCCACCAGCGCCGCCGGCAACAGCCGGGCGTGCAGCGGGCTGATTTCACCGGTGACGCCGAGCAGCAGCGCCAGGCCCAGCATCAGCGCCGGCAGCGGCACGTGCCACAGCAGCGCCTGTTGCAACAGCACGCTGCTGAAGGCGAACAGCGAGCCGCCGACGATCAGCCGTTTAAAGAAGCGCTTATGCGGCGTGTCCAGACCGGCGATATTGCAGCAGGCGGGCACCAGAGAGAACATCAGGCCGAGCTGCAGCTGGCCTATCAACAAGCCGAACAGCACCGGCAGGCACAACACCAGCGTTTGTCGCAGTGCGTAGTTGATTTCCGGGTGGTAGATCAGGCGGCGCCACATGGCAGAGAGCAGATAAAAAAACGGCGCAGATTGCGCCGTTTCTTCGGAGATTAACGGGTGCCGTAGACGACAATGGTTTTGCCGTGGGCGGAAATCAGGTTTTGATCTTCCAGCATTTTCAGAATACGGCCAACGGTTTCACGCGAGCAGCCGACGATCTGGCCGATCTCCTGACGGGTGATCTTGATCTGCATGCCGTCCGGGTGAGTCATAGCGTCGGGTTGCTTCGCCAGATTCAGCAGGGTTTGCGCGATGCGGCCGGTCACGTCCAGGAAGGCGAGGTTGCCCACTTTTTCGGAGGTGACCTGCAGGCGGCTCGCCATTTGGGCGGACAGACGCATCAGGATGTCCGGGTTCACCTGGATCAGTTGGCGGAATTTCTTGTAGGAAATTTCGGCCACTTCACAGGCGGTTTTCGCGCGAACCCAGGCGCTGCGCTCCTGGCCTTCTTCGAACAATCCGAGCTCGCCGATGAAATCCCCCTGGTTGAGGTAGGACAGGATCATCTCTTTACCTTCTTCATCCTTGATCAGCACCGCGACGGAGCCTTTCACGATGTAGTAAAGCGTTTCGGCCTTTTCACCTTGGTGAATCAGCGTACTCTTCGATGGATATTTGTGGATATGGCAATGAGACAGGAACCATTCGAGAGTAGGGTCTGTTTGCGGTTTGCCGAGAACCATTCGCTGTTATCCTCTGTTGTTATCGCTGCCTTGTGTCACAGGGGTCAGAGTTCCCTGTAAAACCCGCCTGTAGCCGCAGTCATGAGCGAGGGCTACCGGCAAGTTTTGAGGCGTGTCATAAAAATACGCTGTCGCTCTAGCATATTAACTTGCCGTAAGCGCTGCAAGCTACATTCTGTTAACATACCGGTAAAGGAGCCTTTCTCTGGGCGTTTCCCTGAAATACAGTGTCCCGGAAAGATTTATTGCGGCTCTGTTTGTAGCACAGAGTAAGGCGGGTGTCTCGTGTTGTCTCGCTTCAGCATGATTAGCATCAGGTTACGTTGCCTGTTTCTATGCGAAAGCGTACTCTGATTTTAAGAAATCAACCGGAGTGACCAGAATGCAGGCAAGAGTTAAATGGGTGGAAGGGTTAACGTTTTTGGGTGAATCGGCCTCCGGCCATCAGGTGCTGATGGACGGCAACGCCGGTGATAAAGCGCCCAGCCCGATGGAGATGGTGCTGATGTCGGTGGGCGGCTGCAGCGCGATCGACGTGGTGTCCATCCTGCAAAAAGGGCGCAACGACGTGCGCGACTGCGAGGTGAAGCTGACCTCCGAGCGCCGCGAAGAAGCCCCGCGGTTGTTCACCCATATCAACCTGCACTTCATCGTTACCGGCCAGGATCTGACCGACAAAATCGTCGAGCGAGCGGTGAACCTGTCGGCGGAGAAGTACTGCTCGGTGGCGCTGATGCTCAACAAGGCCGCCACGGTGACCCACAGCTTCGAGATCCGCCAGCCGGCGTAATCGAGACGGAGCGCGGCTCGGCGCCGCGCTCAACGCGCTTATTCGATCTTCTTGCCTTCCAGCAGCCGCTGCACCAGCGGCGCCATGATCAGCTCCATCGCCAGCCCCATTTTGCCGCCCGGCACCACTAACGTATTGATGTGCGAGATAAACGAGCCCTGCAGCATCGCCAGCAAGTAGGGGAAGTCGATCTGGTCCAGGCCGCGGAAGTGGATCACCACGAAGCTTTCATCCAGTGAGGGAATGGCCTTGGCGGCGAACGGGTTGGAGGTGTCCACCGTCGGCACGCGCTGGAAGTTGATGTGGGTGCGCGAGAATTGCGGCGTAATGTAGTTGATGTAGTCTTCCATCGAGCGCACCACCGAATCCATCACCGCCTCGCGGGAGTGGCCGCGTTCGCCGGTATCGCGGATCAGCTTCTGTATCCACTCCAGGTTGACGATCGGCACCACGCCGACCAGCAGATCGACGTGGTTGGCCACGTCATGGTGCTCGGTGACCACACCGCCGTGCAGCCCCTCGTAGAACAGCACGTCGGTCGGCGCCGGCAGCGGCTCCCACGGGGTGAAGGTGCCCGGCACCTGATTGTAGGGCACCGCTTCGTCGTAGGTGTGCAGGTACTTGCGCGAACGGCCGGTGCCGTTTTTGCCGTACTCGATAAAGCTCTGCTGCAGCAGGCCGAAGTCGTTGGCCTCGGGGCCGAAATAACTGATGTGTCTGCCCAGATCGCGCGCCTTGCGGATCGCCGCGTCCATTTCCGGCCGGGTGTAGCGGTGGAAGCTGTCGCCCTCCAGCTCGGCGGCGCGAATGTTGAGCTGTTGGAAGATTTTGCGGAACGCCACGCTGGTGGTGGTGGTGCCGGCGCCGCTGGAACCGGTCACCGCGATAACGGGATGTTTGGCAGACATGGTGGTTGTCACTCCGTGTTGAATGCGCCGGCGTCAGGGGATTATTGTGGCTCTTGTTGACGCTCTCTATGTCAGGAAAAAATGGCGCGCGCTGGTTTGCAATGTCCCATTGTTACCTGATTTTTTCCGTCAGTCATAGAACCGGGCGCCACTAAATTTCTTCCTGCCCGGCGCGGAACTGACCGCGCGGCATGATGTTGACGCTCTCATGCAGTTCCGACCACACCAGCACCACCTCGCCGTTTTTCAGCTGGCGGCGCACGTCCTCCACCTTCTGCTCCAGCGATCGTTCGTGCTCGCCGTAATCGGTGCCTTCGCGCAGCACAAAGGATTCGATCAGGCTGTTCAGGGTGTCGGTTGCCAGTTCTTGCCAGGGAATAATCACGTCGGAATGTCCAGATAAGGGGAAAGCCAGGCCGGAATGCGATGCTCCAGCCACATGTGCGGTTTTTTCAGCGTGCCGCCGACGAAGCCGACGTGGCCGCCGAACTCAGTCAGCTGATATTCGATATTGCGCGGCAGGCCGGCGACGTCGGGGATCACCTCAGGGGTCATGAAAGGGTCGTCCTTCGCATGGATGATCAGCAGCGGCGTCTGGATGGACGGCAACAGCGGCAGGGCGCTGCAGCGGCGATAATAGTCGGTGGCGTCGCTGAAGCCGTGAATGCGCGAAGTGATGGCATCGTCGAACTCGCGGATGCGCCGCAAACCGTTCAGCTGTGACAGCTTGAGCGGCAGGGTGTCCGGATAGTGCAACAGCTTGCGGGTGGCGTTTTGTTTCAGCTGCCCCAGCAGGTAGCGCTGATAAACGCGGGAGAAGCCTTGTTCCATGCGGTAGGCGCAGGGTTCCAGCATCAGCGGCGCCGAGACCACCACCGCCGCCTGCAGCAGGCTGTCGGCGCCTTGCTGCGCCAGATAGCAGGCCAGCATGTTGCCGCCGAGCGAAACGCCTACCGCCGCGGTTGGCACTTCGCCGTAGCGGTCGCGCAGCCAGCGCAGAAAGAAGCGCGCGTCTTCGGTTTCGCCGGAGTGATAGATGCGCTGTTTGCGGTTGGGCACGCCGCTGCAGCCGCGAAAGTGCATCACCACGCCCAGCCAGCCGCGATCGCGCCAGGCGTTGAGCAGGCCATGCGCGTAGGGGCTGTAGAAGCTGCCCTCCAGGCCGTGGAACAGCACCGCGCGCGGTTTGTCGCGCGCCTGCGCCGGATCCTCGCTCCAGGCGAGATCGACGAAATCGCCGTCGGGCAATTCCAGCCGTTGCCAATGCGGTTTCAATAACACGCGGCGGCGCACCAGCCGCGGCAACAGCGTTTGCAGGTGCGGGTTACTGGCCCCGGTCAGAGGGCGAAAGGTGTTAGGCATAGGCTGAGTAAAATGTTGTGGGCGGCTATTGTGAGATCCCTAGCGCACTGTTAGCTTCAATACCAAGAATTAACAATGATACTGCAAAAAAGCGCCTTGGGTGAGGAGCACCCGTGCCATGGAACCGAGTTTATTCCTTTCGATGCTGGGCTTCCTGTGGGTCGCGGCCATCACGCCTGGCCCCAATAATCTGCTGCTGACCACTTCCGGCGCTAACTTCGGCTTTATGCGATCGCTGTGGCTGATGGTCGGCATCATGCTCGGCATGCAAAGCATTTTGCTGCTGGTGGCCTTCGGCGTCGGCAGCCTGATCCTGGTTTACCCGTCGCTGCACCTGATCCTGAAAATCCTCGGCAGTTTGTACCTGCTGTGGCTGGCGTGGAAAGTCGCCACCGCCGCCTATGAAAAGCTGGAAACCGACGTGGCGCCGCCGCAGCCGGTGCGGCTGTATCAGGGCTGGCTGCTGCAGTTCCTCAACCCGAAAGCCTGGCTGATGGCGCTGGGCGCGGTGGCGAGCTTCAGTCTGGCGGGCGATAAGTACAACGGTTCCATTGCGGCGATCGCGCTGGGCATTTTGGCGGTAAACATCGTCGCCGGCGTTATCTGGCTGGCGTTCGGCACGGTGATCGGCCGCCTGCTGCGCAGCAAAAAGGCCTGGATTATCTTCAACGTTTCCATGGGGCTGCTGACTGCAGCCTGTGTATTACTGATTTGGCATTAAGGAGCGGAACGATGGCGGAAAACTATTATCACGTGGTCGCCTTTACCGGTGAGGGGCTGCGCGGCAACCCGGCCGGGGTCTGCCTGCTGACGCAGCCACTGCCGACGGAGCGGATGCAGGCGATCGCCAACGAGATCGGCCTGCCGGAGACCAGCTTTGTCTGGGATGACGGCGACATGACCGCCATTCGCTGGTTTACCCCGGAGCGTGAGGTCGATCTTTGCGGCCACGGCACGCTGGCGGCGGCGCATATTATGTTCAGCGCGGTTAACCCGGCGCTGAAGGATATTCGCTTCAGATCGGCCGGCGGCGAGCTGTTCGTCAAGCGCGATGAGCGGGATGGGGAGCGGCTGGTGCTTGATTTCCCCGCCAGGCCGCCGCAGAAAGTCGCCGAACCGGCGGGCCTCGCGGCGCTGCTGGGCGTGCAGCCGCAGGAAGTGTGGCAGGCGAAAGCGCTGCTGGCGGTGGTGGAAAATGAGGCGCAGGTGCGCGCGCTGCGCCCGGACATCCCGGCGCTGATCGCATTGGCCGGCCGCGCGGTGATCGTCACCGCGCCGGGTGACACCGTGGACTTCGTGTCGCGCTATTTCACGCTCGACGGCGGCGAGGATCCGGTGACCGGTTCCGCGCATTGTACGTTGATGCCTTACTGGACGGCGCGTCTCGGCCGCCATCGGTTGCACGCCCGGCAGATTTCGGCGCGCGGCGGCGAGCTGTTCTGCGAACTGCAAGGGGACCGCACGCTGCTCGGCGGCTACGCTCACGTGTTCTTGCGCGGGACGATCGTGCTGTGATTCGCTTTAATATTACCTAAGGTAATAAAGAAGACTTTTTTATTCTTTTATCGCCCGTCATCGCTCAGATAAAACTGTCAGCAACTGAACAGATTTTTATCAACGGAGCGGAACATGGCGGGCAAACTCTTTTCTTTACGCAACGCGGCGCTGCTGGCGCTGTCGCTCAGCGCGGCCAGCGCCTATGCGGTGGACGTCACCGTGGCGTACCAGACGTCGGCGGAGCCGGCCAAGGTGGCGCAGGCGGAAAACAGCTTCGCCAAACAGTCCGGTGCGACCGTCGACTGGCGTAAGTTCGACAGCGGCTCCAGCGTGTTGCGCGCGCTGGCCTCCGGCGACGTGCAGATCGGCAATATCGGCTCCAGCCCGCTGGCGGTGGCCGCCAGCCAAAAACTCCCCATCGAAGTGTTCCTCATCGCCTCGCAGCTCGGCAGTTCCGAAGCGTTGGTGGTGAAGAATGACATCAAAAGCCCGCAGGATCTGATCGGCAAACGCATCGCGGTGCCGTTTATTTCTACGACTCATTACAGCCTGCTGGCCTCGCTCAAACATTGGGGCATCAAGCCTGAACAGGTGAAGATCCTCAATCTGCAGCCGCCGGCCATCGCCGCCGCCTGGCAGCGCGGCGACATCGACGGCGCCTACGTCTGGGCGCCGGTGGTCAACGAACTGGCCAAACAAGGCAAGGTGTTGACCGACTCCGCGCAGGTGGGCGAATGGGGTTCGCCAACCCTGGACGTGTGGGTGGTGCGCAAAGACTTTGCCGAGAAACATCCCGACGTGGTGACCGCCTTTGCCGCCAGCGCCCTACAGGCGCAGAAGGCCTACCTGGCGGCGCCGGAACAGTGGCTGAAAGATCCGAGCCATCTCAGCACCTTGGCGCGCTTGAGCGGCGTGCCGGAAGCGCAGGTGCCGGAGCTGGTGAAGGGGAACCGTTATCTGCCGGTGGCGGATCAGGTCGCCCAACTCGGCCAGCCGGTGGACAAGGCAATCCGCGATACCGCCGAATTCCTCAAGCAGCAGGGCAAGATCCCGCAGGTCGACAGCGACTACAGCGCTTACGTCACCGACCGTTTTGTGAAACAGGTGCAGGCTGCGCCGCAGTCGTAAGGAAGCAGGATGCTAAACGTCAGCCATCTTTCAGCAGAATATCAGGGGCGGCCCGCGCTGCGTGACGTGTCGTTCCAGATCGCCGCCGGGCAACTGGTGGTGGTGCTCGGCCCGTCGGGCTGCGGCAAAACCACGCTGCTGAATTTAATCGCCGGGTTTATCGAGCCTTCAGCTGGCAGCATCACGCTGGATGGAACGTCCGTTCATGGCCCAAGCGCCGAACGGGGCGTGGTGTTCCAGCATGAGGGTTTACTGCCGTGGCGTAACGTGGTGGACAACGTCGAGTTCGGCCTGCAGCTGGCCGGCGTCGGCAAGGCGCAGCGCCGCCAGGTGGCGGAGCAGATGTTGCAGCGCGTCGGTCTGGCCGGTTACGAGCGGCATTTCATCTGGCAGCTTTCCGGCGGCATGCGCCAACGCGTCGGCATCGCCCGCGCCCTGGCCGCCGATCCGCGTCTGCTGTTGCTGGATGAACCGTTCGGCGCGCTGGACGCGTTCACTCGCGAGCAGATGCAGGAGCTGCTGCTGACCATCTGGCGCGATACCGGCAAGCAGGTGCTGCTGATTACTCACGATATTGAAGAGGCGGTGTTCCTCGCCAGCGAACTGTTGCTGCTGTCGCCGGGGCCGGGGCAGGTGGTGGAGCGGCTGTCGCTGAACTTCGGCCAACGCTATGCCGACGGCGAAGCCTGCCGCTCGATTAAGTCCGATCCTGAATTTATCGCGCAGCGCGAATACGTGCTGGGCAAAGTTTTCCAACAGCGCGAGGCCTTGTTATGAGCCTGCATTCCACGTTAAAGGCCGCGGCGCAGCCGCAGGGCAAAGCGACGCGCCGTTTCAGCGTGCCGCGCAACGTTTGGCTGAGCGGCGCCACGCTGTTGACGGTGTTGATCGTCTGGTGGGGCGTGACGGCGCTGCAGCTGATCAGCCCGCTGTTCCTACCGGCGCCGCAGCAGGTATTGCATCAGTTGATCACCATCGCCAGCCCACAAGGCTTTATGGACGCCACGCTGTGGCAGCATCTGGCGGCCAGCCTGGGGCGCATTTTGGTGGCGCTGCTGGCGGCGGTGATCGTCGGCGTTCCGGTGGGCATCGCCATGGGGCTGAACGACACGGTGCGCGGCATCCTCGATCCGCTGATTGAGATCTATCGTCCGGTGCCGCCGTTGGCGTATTTGCCGCTGATGGTGATTTGGTTCGGCATCGGCGAAACCTCGAAGATCTTGCTGATTTATCTGGCGATTTTCGCGCCGGTGACGCTCTCCGCCGTGGCGGGCGTGCGCAGCGTGGCGCAGGTGCGGGTACGCGCCGCTCGCGCGCTGGGCGCCACGCGTTGGCAGGTGCTGCGTTTCGTGGTGCTGCCGAGCGCGCTGCCGGAGATCCTGACCGGCATTCGCATCGGGCTGGGCGTCGGCTGGTCGACGCTGGTAGCCGCCGAACTGATCGCCGCCACGCGCGGCCTGGGATTTATGGTGCAATCCGCCGGTGAGTTTCTGGCGACCGACGTGGTGCTGGCCGGCATCGGCGTGATTGCGGTGATTGCATTTGGGTTGGAGCTGGGGCTGCGCGCCCTGCAGCGCCGATTGACCCCGTGGCATGGAGTACAGCAATGAACGAACGTCTGAATATCACCCCGCTGGGGCCTTACATCGGGGCGCTGGTGGAAAATGTCGAGTTGGCCCGGCCGTTGGGCGATGGCCAGTTTGAACAGCTTTATCATGCGCTGCTCAAGCATCAGGTGCTGTTCTTCCGCAACCAGCCGATCACGCCGCTGCAGCAGCGCGATCTGGCCGGCCGCTTCGGCGATCTGCATATCCATCCGGTCTATCCGCACGCCACCGACGTGGAAGAGATCATCGTGCTCGATACCCACGACGACAACCCGCCGGACAACGACAACTGGCACACCGACGTGACCTTTATCGAGAACCCGCCGCTGGGGGCGATCCTGGCGGCCAAGACGCTGCCTGTCACCGGCGGCGATACGCTGTGGGCCAGCGGCATCGCCGCTTATGAGGCGCTGTCGGCGCCGTTCAGAACGCTGCTCGCGGGGCTGCGCGCGGAACATGACTTCACCAAGTCGTTCCCGGAGCACAAGCATCGCGGCAGTGAAGAAGAGCATCAGCGCTGGCAACTGGCGGTGCAGAAAAACCCGCCGCTGTTGCATCCGGTGGTGCGTACCCATCCGGTCAGCGGCCGGCAGGCGCTGTTCGTCAATGAAGGGTTCACCACGCGGATCGTCGATCTGGCGCCGAAGGAGAGCGACGCTTTACTGAATTTCCTGTTTGCTCACATCACCAAACCGGAGTTTCAGGTGCGCTGGCGTTGGCAGGAGAATGACGTGGCGATCTGGGATAACCGCGTGACGCAGCACTACGCCAACGCGGATTATCTGCCGCAGCGGCGCATCATGCACCGCGCGACCATTCTGGGGGACAAGCCCTTTTACAAGGCGTAACAACGGTTAGGCGTCGAACGCCTGCGTTAACTGCTCCAGCTGTTCCTGCGCATCCAGCCAGGTCATTTCCGTCTCTTCGAGCGCGGATTTGGCCTGGCTTTGCTTTTGCAGGCAGTCGGTCAGTTCGGCCTTGCGGCTGATGTCGTACAGTGCGGAATCCGCCAACTGCTCTTCCACCGCCGCCAGTTCGGCGCCCAGTTTTTCCATCTGCTGTTCCAGCTTGGCGATCTGCTTGCGCAGCGGTTGGGTTTGCGTACGGAACTCCGCCTCGCGGCGTTTTTGATCCTTGCGCGCCTGCGCGCTGTTGGCGCCGCTCTCTTTTTCCGGCGCGTCCTGTTGGCTTTCCTGGCGCTGCAGATCGATCAGCCACTGCTGATAATCGTCGAGATCGCCTTCGAAAGGCTCGACCTGGCCATCGTGCACCAGGTACAGATCGTCGGTGGTGGAGCGCAGCAGGTGACGGTCGTGCGAGACCACCACCAATGCGCCTTCGAAATCGATCAGCGCCTCGGTCAGCGCCTGGCGCATGTCGAGATCCAGGTGGTTGGTCGGTTCATCGAGCAGCAGCAGGTTCGGGCGCTGCCAGACGATCAGCGCCAGCACCAGCCGCGCCTTCTCGCCGCCGGAGAAGCGTTCGGTGATTTCACAGACCTTGTCGCCCTGGAAGCCGAAACCGCCCAGATAATCGCGCAGCTGTTGCTCCAGCACCCGTGGCGCGATACGGCTCAGGTGCTGCAGCGGCGATTCGTCGGCGCGCAGGAATTCCAGCTGGTGCTGAGCGAAGTAACCCAGCTTGATGCCTTTCGCCAGGCCGATCTCGCCGCTCAGCGGCTCCAGGGTGCCGGCCAGCAGTTTGATCAGCGTCGATTTACCGGCGCCGTTGCGGCCGAGCAGGCCAATGCGTGAGCCGGGCACCAGGTTCAGTTTGATGGACTTCAGGATCACCTTGTCGCCGTACCCGGCGCTGACTTTTTCCATGCGCAGCAGCGGGTTCGGCAGGCTTTCCGGCGGCCGGAAGCTGAAGGTGAACGGGTTGTCGACGTGCGCCGGGGCGATCAGCTCCATGCGCTCCAGCATCTTGATGCGGCTCTGCGCCTGCTTGGCCTTGGTCGCCTGCGCGCGGAAACGGTCGATATAGCTTTGCAGGTGCGCCACTTTTTCTTGCTGGTGCTGATACAGCGACTGCTGCTGCGCCAGTTTGGTGGCGCGTTGGCGTTCGAACGACGAGTAGTTGCCGGTGTACTCGTTCATCGTCTGCTGTTCGATATGCAGGATCTTGTCGACGATCGGATCGAGGAAGTCGCGGTCGTGCGAGATAAGCACCAGCGTGCCGGGATAGCTTTTCAGCCAGCGCTCCAGCCAGATCACCGCATCGAGATCCAGGTGGTTGGTCGGTTCGTCGAGCAGCAGCAGATCGGAACGGCACACCAACGCCTGCGCCAGGTTAAGACGCATGCGCCAGCCGCCGGAAAAGTCGCGCACCGGGCTTTGCAGTTGTTCGTTGGAGAAGCCGAGACCGTGCAGCAGGCTGGCGGCGCGGGAACGAATGGTCCAGGCGTCGATGGCGTCCAGCTTGCCGTGCAGGGTGGCGATGGCGTGGCCGTCGTTGCGGTCGTTGGCGGCCTGCAGTTCGGCTTCGAGCTGGCGAAACTCGCGGTCGCCGTCGATAACATACTCGATCGCCGGCACGTCCAGCGCCGGCGTCTCCTGGTTGACCCAGGCCAGCGCCCAGTTGCCGGGGAAGGTGAAGCTGCCGCCATCCGCCGCGATCTCGCCCTTCAGCAGCGACAACAGCGTGGATTTGCCGCAGCCGTTTTTGCCGACCAGGCCGACCTTCTGACCTGGATTAACCGTCGCCGTGGCGTTGTCCAGCAGGACGCGGATGCCGCGTCGGATTTGTAGCGAGGAGAATACAATCATAAAGCGCCGTATGTTCAGAGTATGTTAAATTATCATTAAGGTAACAGAACGCGCACCGCGCGCTGTTTTTGTCTTTGCGATGCATGGTAACGGAAAACCGCTACCCTGACGACGCTTTGGAGGGGAATGATGTCGCAGCCGCCCAAGGTCTTGCTGCTGTATGCCCATCCGGAATCCCATGACTCGGTGGCGAACCGGGTTTTGCTTCGACCGGCGCAGCAATTGGAACATGTCACCGTGCACGATCTCTACGCGCACTACCCTGATTTTTTTATCGATATTCATCACGAACAACAGCTGCTGCGTGAGCATCAGGTCATCGTGTTTCAGCACCCGCTGTATACCTACAGCTGCCCGGCGCTGCTGAAGGAATGGCTGGATCGCGTGCTGGCGCGCGGCTTCGCCAGCGGCGTGGGCGGCAATGCGCTGGCGGGCAAATACTGGCGTTCGGTGATCACCACCGGCGAGCCGGAAGGCGCCTACCGCACCGGCGGTTATAACCATTATCCGATGGAAGATATCCTGCGGCCGTTCGAGTTGACCGCCGGGATGTGCCATATGCACTGGTTGACGCCGTTCGTGGTCTATTGGGCGCGGCGGCAAAAGCCGGAGGTGCTGCGCAGCCACGCAGACGCCTACGGGGAGTGGCTGAGCCACCCGCTGCCGCACGGGGGGCGGTGATCATGGAAGGATCGACCTTACTGACCGCCATTTTACTGTTCCTGTTCGCCGCGGTGGTGACGGTGCCGATCGCCCGTCGCCTGGGGATCGGCGCGGTGCTGGGGTATCTGATCGCCGGCATCGCCATCGGCCCGTGGGGATTGGGTTTTATTCGCGACGTTGACGAGATCCTGCACTTCTCCGAGCTGGGCGTGGTGTTCCTGATGTTCATCATCGGCCTGGAGCTGAACCCCAGCAAGCTGTGGGAGCTGCGGCGCTCGATTTTCGGCGCCGGCGCCGGCCAGGTGCTGATCACCGCGGCGGTGCTGGGCGCATTGCTGTACCTGACGCACTTCGCCTGGCAGGCGGCGGTGATCGGCGGCGTTGGCCTGGCGATGTCTTCCACCGCCATGGCGCTGCAGCTGATGCGCGAAAAGGGCATGAACCGCAACGAAGGCGGGCAGCTGGGTTTCTCGGTGCTGCTGTTCCAGGATATGGCGGTGATCCCGGCGCTGGCGTTGATCCCCATTCTGGCCGGCGCCGGCGGCACCAGCGACGACTGGGCGAAGATCGCGCTCAAGGTGGCGGCGTTCGGCGGCATGCTGATCGGCGGCCGCTTCCTGCTGCGGCCGCTGTTCCGCTATATCGCCGCTTCCGGCGTGCGCGAGATCTTTACCGCCGCGGCGCTGCTGCTGGTGCTCGGCTCGGCGCTGTTTATGGAGACGCTCGGCCTGTCGATGGCGCTCGGCACCTTCATCGCCGGCGTGCTGCTGGCGGAGAGCGAATACCGCCACGAACTGGAGATCTCCATCGAGCCGTTTAAAGGGCTGCTGCTGGGGCTGTTCTTTATCTCGGTGGGCATGGTGTTGAATATCGGCGTGCTCTACACCCATCTGGCCGAGGTGTTGATCGGCGTGTTGGCGTTGGTGGCGGTGAAATCCGGCGTGCTCTACGGCGTATCGCGCCTGTTCGGCCTGCGCAGTTCGGTACGCCTGCAGTTCGCCGGCGTGCTCAGCCAGGGCGGTGAGTTCGCCTTCGTGCTGTTTTCGGCGGCGGGCGCCCAAAAGGTGCTGCAGCCAGATCAACTCTCTTTGCTGCTGGTGGTGGTGACGCTGTCGATGATGACCACGCCGCTGTTGATGCAGGCCATCGATCGCATTTTGGCGCGCCGCTATAACGCCAAAGACGAAGACGAGGAGACGCCGTACGTGGAAGATGACGATCCGCAGGTGATCATCGTCGGCTTCGGGCGTTTTGGCCAGGTGATCGGCCGCCTGCTGATGGCCAACAAAATGCGCATTACCGTACTGGAACGCGACGTCAGCGCCGTCGGCGTGCTGCGTCGCTACGGTTACAAGGTCTATTACGGCGACGCCACCGAGTTGGAGCTACTGCGCGCGGCAGGCGCAGAGAAGGCCAAGTCGATCGTGATCACCAGCAATGAGCCGGAAGACACCATGGCGATCGTGCGGCTGTGCCAGCAGCACTTCCCGAACCTGAGCATCCTGGCGCGCGCGCGCGGCCGCGTGGAGGCGCATGAGCTGCTGCAGGCGGGCGTAAAACAGTTCAGCCGCGAGACCTTCTCCAGCGCGCTGGAACTGGGGCGCAAGGCGCTGATGGAATTGGGCATGCACCCGCATCAGGCCTTTCGCGCCCAGCAGCATTTCCGTCGTCTGGATATGCGCATGCTGCGTGAGCTGATGCCGCCGCATCAGGGCGACGTGGCGCAAATTTCTCGCGTGAAAGAGGCGCGGCGCGAGCTGGAAGAGCTCTTCCATCGCGAAATGCAAAAAGAAAGTCGCCAGTTTGACGGCTGGGATGAATACGAATAAGCGGGAGCATAACGATGTCTGCAACACGTAAGAGATTTATCGCCGGAGCGGTGTGCCCGAGCTGTAGCGCCATGGATACGCTGGCGGTATGGCGGGAGGATCAGGTGGAAGTGGTGGAGTGCGTCAAGTGCGGCCATCACCAGCGCCAGACCGAACAACAGGTGGAAAAACACGTTCGACCGCAAGAGCAGGTGATCGGCATTTTTCAGCCGAAGTAGCGTTTTTTTATCCCGAAGGGTACAGCGAGGCAGATTTCCGTTACAATCTGTCCGGAAAAGGCGCGCATCCCGATAACGGTGCGCGTCCTAGTAGCCAACGGTAGGAGATATCATGAAAGTAGCAAAAGACTTGGTGGTCAGCCTGGCTTACCAAGTACGTACAGAAGACGGTGTTTTGGTTGATGAGTCTCCGGTGAGCGCACCGCTGGACTATCTGCACGGGCATGGTTCTCTGATCGCAGGTCTGGAAAAAGCGCTCGAAGGCCACGACGTTGGCGATCGTTTTGACGTTCACGTCGGCGCGAACGACGCGTACGGCAACTACGACGAAAACCTGGTGCAGCGCGTACCGAAAGACGTCTTCATGGGCGTTGACGAACTGCAGGTCGGCATGCGTTTCCTGGCTGACACCGATCAGGGCCCGGTACCGGTTGAAATCACTGAAGTTGACGGCGACCACGTTGTGGTTGACGGCAACCACATGCTGGCCGGCCAAAACCTGAACTTCAACGTGGAAGTTGTCGCGATCCGCGAAGCGACCGCAGAAGAACTGGCGCACGGTCACGTACACGGCGAGCACGATCATCACCACGAGCACGGTGAAGGCTGCTGCGGCGGTCACGGCCACAGCCACGATCACGACCATGGTCACGACCATGGTCACGACCACGGTAAAGGCGGTTGCGGCAACGGCGGTTGCGGCTGCCACTAAGCAGAACGCAATTCCGAGACGAGAGGGCAGCCATTGGCTGCCCTTTTTTATGCGCGGCGCCCCTCAATAGTGCGGCGGAGGGGTTTCTTCCGATTGCGAGGCGATCATCGAGGTTTGGGTCGAGCGCAGTTTGTCGGTCAACATGCGCAGGTGCTCGCGCATCTTCAGCATTTCCATCTGATGCTGGGTGACGGTCTGGTTGAGCTCTTCGATAGTGAGCTCTTGAAAAGCCTGACGGCTTTCCAGTTCTTCAAGCCGCTGTAGCAGGCTTTGAATGTCGGCGTTGTGCATGAGGCTACCTCTGACGCGATAAAATCCTGATTCGGCGCTATGGTAACAGCTGGCGTCGGGTTTGCCCGCGCTATTTCTTTGGGCGGCGCGCAACGTTGCGATCGGCAGTGTAAAGTGCTGAAAAGCTGCACGCCTGATTCGCCGTTTTTTGCTAACCTCGCCGAATATTCTGCAAGAAAAATCTGATTTATCATGTGAGTAGCACGCAGCGGGAAACTTCTTGGCAAAGCGGGAGTCACACTTTGACTCGATTGGTTACCTGTGCGACTGTTTTGTTTTGTTTCAGGCAGCTATAGTAGCCCGGTTATCTTACCTAATGATTGTTTGGGGCATTGCTTCAGACACTGGAGAAATGGATGAAATCTTTGTTTAAAGTCACGCTTCTGGCAACCACCATGGCTTTTGCTCTGAATGCGACCCAGGTCATGGCAGCCGATGCCGCTAAACCGGCGGCAGACGCGGCAGCAGCGCCAAGCACCGGCAAGTTCAAAAACGACGATGAGCAAGCGGCTTACGCACTGGGCGCCTCTCTTGGCCGTTACATGGACAACTCTCTGAAAGAGCAAGAGAAGCTGGGCATCAAGCTGGACAAAGATCAGCTGATCGCCGGCGTTCAGGACGCTTTCGCTAACAAGAGCAAGCTGAACGACGCCGACATCGAAAAGACCCTGCAGGGCTTTGAAGCGCGCGTGAAGGCTTCCGCACAGGCGAAAATGGAGCAGGACGCCAAGGACAACGAAACCAAAGGCGCCAAGTATCGCGACAGCTTCGCTAAAGAAAAAGGCGTGAAGAAAACCGAATCCGGCCTGCTGTATCAGGTAGAGAAACCGGGCGCGGGTGAAGCGCCGAAAGACAGCGACACCGTGGTGGTGAACTACAAAGGCACCCTGACCGACGGTACCGAGTTCGATAACTCCTACACCCGCGGTGAGCCGCTGTCATTCCGTCTGGACGGTGTGATCCCTGGCTGGACCGAAGGCCTGAAGCACATCAAGAAAGGCGGCAAAATCAAGCTGGTGATCCCACCGGCGCTGGCCTACGGTAAAACCGGCGTTCCGGGCATCCCGGCTAACTCCACGCTGGTCTTTGACGTCGAGCTGCTGGATGTGAAAGCGGCGCCGAAAGCTGACGCTAAAGCCGAAAAACCGGCCGACGCCAAAGCCGACGCCAAAGCGAAATAATCTCGTCGCTCTGTTTGCCACCGCCGCGGATGCCCTCCGCGGCGGTTTTCATTTCGGCAGCCGCTACCGCTCTCTCCATTGAACGCTTGACGCCTGCCGGGCATCGGGCTTAACGTCAATACCACGCGCAAACGCAAGGACTTTGCTCCGGCCGCTTTGCTAGACTAATAATTCTGACTTATCAGTCATGCGTCTGCCCCTTAGGGCGTGTACCTAAAATTGTTCCCGGCCGCCTCGCCCGCGGATGTCATCGCGCCGTTTTATGCCGCTCTCAGCCAGCCGCGCTGCAGCGCGCCGACGACGGCAGCGATCCGGCCCGAGCGGTTTTAGCTGCGCCCCCTGGCACAGGCGATCTATGAGGGTGGTATCTTCGATGTCGAATTCGCTTTTATCCAGCGAAGCCAGCGAACTTGATTTGCTGAATGAACGTCCGTTTACTCAAACGGATCATGAAATCCTGAAATCCTATGAAGCGGTGGTCGACGGGCTGGCGATGTTGATCGGCGGCCACTGCGAAATCGTATTGCACGCGCTGGAAGACTTGAACAGCTCGGCGGTGCGCATCGCCAACGGGGAACACACCGGGCGCAAAATCGGCTCGCCGATCACCGACCTGGCGCTGCGCATGCTGCACGACATGGCCGGCGACGACAGCAGTGTGTCGAAAGCCTACTTTACCCGCGCCAAGAGCGGCGTATTGATGAAATCGGTGACTATCGCCATTCGCAATCGCGAGCAGCGGGTGATTGGTTTGTTGTGCATCAACATGAACCTCGACGTGCCGTTCTCGCAGATCATGCAAACCTTTATGCCGCCGACAGCGCAGGACGTGCCGTCGTCGGTGAACTTCGCCTCTTCCGTCGACGATCTGGTGGCGCAGACGCTGGAGTTCACCATCGAAGAGGTGAACGCCGACCGCTCGGTGTCCAATAACGCCAAGAATCGACAGGTGGTGCTCAATCTCTATGAGAAAGGCATCTTCGACATCAAGGATGCGATCAATCAGGTGGCGGATCGTCTGAATATCTCCAAACACACCGTCTATCTGTACATTCGCCAGTTTAAAAGCGGCGACCTGGTGGGAAGCGACCGCTGATGCTCGACTATTGTCTGTTGGTTACCGGCCCGGCTTATGGCACGCAGCAGGCCAGCAGCGCCTATCAATTCGCTCAGGCTTTACTGGCGAAAGGGCACCGTCTTTCCAGCGTCTTTTTCTACCGTGAAGGGGTGTTGAACGCCAACCAGTTAACCGCGCCCGCCAGCGACGAATTCGATCTGGTGCGCGGCTGGACGCAGCTCGCGAAGCAACACGGCGTAGCGCTCAACGTCTGCGTGGCCGCCGCGCTGCGTCGGGGCGTCACCGACGAGCAGGAGGCGCAGCAGCAGGGGCTGGCCGGCGCCAACCTGCAGCCCGGTTTTACCCTGAGCGGGCTGGGTTCCCTGGCCGAAGCGTCGCTGAGTTGCGACCGTCTGGTGCAGTTCTGAGGAAATGATGAAACGAGTCGCTTTTGTTTTCACCCACGGGCCGCATGGCGGCGCCGGCGGCAGGGAAGGGCTGGATGCGCTGCTCGCCACGTCGGCGCTCAG
Organism: Serratia sp. CY74737; assembly: GCF_052166775.1. Taxonomy (NCBI): domain Bacteria; kingdom Pseudomonadati; phylum Pseudomonadota; class Gammaproteobacteria; order Enterobacterales; family Yersiniaceae; genus Serratia; species Serratia sp. CY74737. The sequence continues at coordinate 4,149 of NZ_JBJNOF010000016.1, read as the reverse complement.
TGAAGATTTGGGGGTGTTTTTTATCGGTGATGGCGTGTTGCAGCTGTTGCCGGGCCAGCAACCGGAAAAGATTTTGGCGCGCAATTATATCGCCACTTTCGGCGTACTGCCGCTGTATGACGTGGAGCGGTGTTATCTGTGCCAGGCTTCGCTGCAGGAACGCGGGCTGAGTCAGGTGACCGATTGGGTGCTGGATGCCGATGTGCTGGCGCCGGACGAACTGCGCCGTGAATTGGCCGGCTACGACGCCGTAATGACGTTTTAGGATCTTCTGATGTTGTATACCCTGAGCCATTCGCCAAACCAATGTGACCTGCCCGCGCTGTTGCGCCTGACCGCGGAGGGCGACGCGCTGCTGCTGCTGCAGGATGGCGTGCTCGCAGGCCTTGTTGGCAGCGCCCATCTTGAATCGCTGCTCGCCGCCCCCATATCCCTTTATGCGCTGCAGGACGACCTGGAAGCCAGGGGGTTGATTGGTCATTTTTCGCACAAAATCACTGTCGTCGGCTATAATCACTTCGTTGAATTAACCGAACAACACCGCAGCCAAATGGCCTGGTAATGAGAGTGATGTTGTATATTTCTTGACACCCATACTGGTCAGCCCTAAAATTCTGCGTCCTCGTACTTTGCCAGTAGTGCATACGAGGGGATTTATCACATGTTTACGAAGCTAGTACGAAGCAAAAACCAGGAGCTTTTTTAATGGCAACAATTAACCAGCTGGTTCGCAAACCACGCTCTGTGAAGGCTGCTAAAAGCAACGTTCCAGCGCTGGAAGCCTGCCCGCAGAAACGTGGCGTATGCACCCGCGTATATACCACTACCCCGAAAAAACCAAACTCCGCACTGCGTAAAGTTTGCCGTGTGCGTTTGACCAACGGTTTCGAAGTGACTTCCTACATCGGTGGCGAAGGCCACAACCTGCAGGAACACTCCGTAATCCTGATCCGTGGCGGTCGTGTAAAAGACCTGCCAGGTGTGCGTTACCACACCGTCCGTGGTGCACTTGACTGCTCCGGTGTTAAAGACCGTAAGCAAGCTCGTTCCAAGTACGGCGTGAAGAAGCCAAAGGCTTAATGGTTCTCCGTTAAGTAAGGCCAAACGTTTTAACTTTAATGTCAAAATAAACTCGTAGAGTTTTGGACAATCCTGAATTAACAACGGAGTATTTCCATGCCACGTCGTCGCGTAATCGGCCAACGTAAAATCCTGCCAGATCCTAAGTTCGGATCTGAGCTGCTGGCCAAATTTGTAAATATCCTGATGGTAGACGGTAAAAAATCTACTGCAGAAGCAATCGTCTATACCGCGCTGGAGACCCTGGCTCAGCGTTCTGGTAAAGATCACCTGGAAGCTTTCGAAGTCGCTCTCGACAACGTTCGCCCGACTGTAGAAGTTAAGTCGCGTCGCGTTGGCGGTTCTACTTATCAGGTACCAGTTGAAGTCCGCCCGGTTCGTCGTAATGCTCTGGCAATGCGTTGGATCGTTGATGCTGCACGTAAACGCGGTGATAAATCCATGGCTCTGCGCCTGGCGAACGAGCTGTCTGACGCAGCAGAGAACAAAGGTTCTGCTGTTAAGAAGCGTGAAGACGTTCACCGTATGGCCGAAGCCAACAAGGCGTTCGCCCACTACCGCTGGTAATCATCTGGCTGTAGTCATGCTAACCAAGCGGGCGCGTCAAATCGGCCCGCTTGGGTTAACTGAACTTGAACGCCCTAGGAATAGAGGAATCAAATGGCTCGTACAACACCCATTGCACGCTACCGTAACATCGGTATCAGTGCTCACATCGACGCCGGTAAAACCACCACTACCGAACGTATTCTGTTCTACACCGGTGTAAACCACAAAATCGGTGAAGTTCATGACGGCGCTGCCACCATGGACTGGATGGAACAGGAGCAGGAGCGTGGTATTACCATCACTTCTGCAGCGACGACTGCCTTCTGGTCTGGTATGGCCAAGCAGTTCGAACCGCATCGCGTAAACATCATCGACACCCCAGGGCACGTTGACTTCACCATCGAAGTAGAACGTTCCATGCGTGTGCTGGATGGCGCGGTAATGGTTTACTGTGCTGTTGGTGGTGTTCAGCCACAGTCTGAAACCGTATGGCGTCAGGCTAACAAATACAAAGTGCCACGTATCGCGTTCGTTAACAAAATGGACCGTATGGGCGCTAACTTCCTGAAAGTTGTTGGCCAGATCAAAACTCGTCTGGGCGCTAACCCTGTTCCTCTGCAGCTGGCTATCGGCGCAGAAGACAAATTCACCGGTGTTATCGACCTGGTGAAGATGAAGGCGATCAACTGGAACGAAGAAGACGCAGGCGTTACCTTCGAATACGAAGACGTCCCGGCTGACATGATGGAACTGGCTGAAGAATGGCGCCAGAACCTGATCGAATCCGCTGCGGAAGCTTCCGAAGAGCTGATGGAAAAATACCTGGGCGGCGAAGAGCTGACCGAGGCAGAAATCAAATCCGCTCTGCGTCAGCGCGTGCTGAACAACGAAATTATCCTGGTTACCTGTGGTTCTGCGTTCAAGAACAAGGGCGTACAGGCGATGCTGGATGCGGTAATCGAATACCTGCCGGCGCCAACTGACGTTCCTGCGATCAACGGTATCCTGGACGACGGTAAAGACACCCCGGCTGAGCGTCACGCAAGTGATGACGAGCCGTTCTCTGCTCTGGCGTTCAAAATCGCTACCGACCCGTTCGTAGGTAACCTGACCTTCTTCCGCGTGTACTCCGGCGTTGTTAACTCCGGCGACACCGTGCTGAACTCCGTTAAGGCTGCGCGCGAGCGTTTCGGCCGTATCGTTCAGATGCACGCCAACAAGCGTGAAGAGATCAAAGAAGTTCGCGCAGGCGACATCGCCGCTGCGATCGGTCTGAAAGACGTGACCACCGGGGACACCCTGTGTGATCCAGACTCTCCAATCATCCTGGAGCGTATGGAATTCCCTGAGCCGGTAATCTCTATCGCCGTTGAACCAAAAACCAAAGCTGACCAAGAGAAAATGGGTCTGGCTCTGGGCCGTCTGGCTAAAGAAGACCCGTCATTCCGCGTATGGACTGACGAAGAGTCTAACCAGACCATCATCGCCGGTATGGGTGAACTGCACCTCGACATCATCGTTGACCGCATGAAGCGTGAATTCAACGTTGAAGCTAACGTGGGCAAACCTCAGGTAGCTTACCGCGAAGCGATTCGCGCGAAGATTACCGATGTTGAAGGTAAGCACGCCAAGCAGTCTGGTGGTCGCGGTCAGTACGGTCACGTTGTGATCGACATGTACCCACTGGAGCCGGGCTCTAACCCGAAAGGTTACGAGTTCATCAACGACATCAAAGGCGGCGTAATTCCTGGCGAATACATCCCTGCCGTTGATAAAGGCATCCAGGAGCAGCTGAAGTCTGGTCCGTTGGCTGGTTACCCGGTAGTAGATATGGGTATTCGTCTGCACTTCGGTTCTTACCACGACGTTGACTCCTCTGAACTGGCGTTTAAACTGGCCGCATCTATCGCCTTTAAAGAAGGCTTTAAGAAAGCGAAACCAGTTCTGCTTGAGCCTATCATGAAGGTTGAAGTTGAGACTCCAGAAGAGAACACCGGTGACGTTATCGGTGACTTGAGCCGTCGTCGCGGCATGCTGCGCGGTCAGGAATCTGAAGTGACTGGCGTTAAGATCCACGCTGAAGTACCGTTGTCCGAAATGTTCGGCTACGCAACTCAGCTGCGTTCTCTGACTAAAGGTCGCGCATCATACACCATGGAATTCCTGAAGTATGATGATGCACCGAACAACGTCGCTCAGGCCGTAATCGAAGCCCGTGGCAAATAAGCCGCAGGGTTAAAACCAAAGTCCCGTGCTCTCTCCAGAAGGGGAGAGCGCTATAGTAAGGAATATAGCCGTGTCTAAAGAAAAATTTGAACGTACAAAACCGCACGTTAACGTTGGTACTATCGGCCACGTTGACCACGGTAAAACTACCCTGACTGCAGCGATCACCACCGTTCTGGCTAAAACCTACGGCGGTTCTGCACGTGCTTTCGACCAGATCGATAACGCGCCAGAAGAAAAAGCTCGTGGTATCACCATCAACACCTCTCACGTTGAGTATGACACCCCGACTCG
>NZ_JBJNOF010000015.1:0-197776 GCF_052166775.1 Serratia sp. CY74737 | reverse complement strand
CACAGGTTGCCCGCCGCGTCGGTCACCTCCAGCGGCGCGCTGTTCAGATCGGTGTGATACCAGTAAATATCTGCCGAGCGGCTGTCGCCCGCCTGCTCCAGCGCCGCCAGCGGGCTCCACGGGCTGGCCGGATCGTAGCTCCAGCTGCGGCGGCTGCCGTCATCGCGCTGCTCCTGCAGCAACCGGTAGCCCTGCCACAGGAAACGGATCGTCTGTTCGGTTTTGCCCTTGTAGCGCACCGCCTTGCGGCTGCGGCGGCCCAGCGCGTCGTAATGATACTGCGCCTCGAATTCGCCCTGCGGGCCGCGACCATGCGCCTGCACCAGCCGGTTGTCGGCGTCGTAGCGGTAGTGCTGTTCATACAGGCCGTTGCGCCGGCTGATCAGGTTGCCCCAGGCGTCGTAACGGTAAAACAGTTTTTGCCAGTGCGTCAGCCGGTTATCGGCGATCGGCGCCAGCGGCAGGTGCGCGTCGATGTCGCTCTGCGGCCTGCGTTCGCCCAGCAGGTTATCCGCCAGATCGTACACCAGCCGCGCGCCCGGTTTGCCCTGATTGGGTTCGCGGTGTTGCAGCAGGCGGCCCTCGGCGTCGTAACCGTAGTGCACTTCGCCGCGCAGCGCGTCGCTCACCCCGGCCAGCTCGCCGCGGCCGGTGTAGCGATAAGCGCGCCACAGCACGCCGTCTTCCGGCCGGGTCAGTTTGTCGTGGCCGAAGGCGCTGCTCTGCCAGCTGCGGCGGCCCATGGCGTCGTAACGCCGCTGCTGCTGCAGCGCGCCCTGACTGCGGCCGGTTTCCCGGTGCAGGCGATCGCGGGTGAACTCGCTCACCACCTGCTGGTTGAATTTGATAGCGCTGGCGTGGCCGGAACCGTAATACAGCCACTGCAGGCGATCGCCCTGGGGCAGCGTCAGCGCCTGCAGGTTGGCCAGCGCATCCCATTGGTATTGCAGTTCGCCATTCACGCCCTGCTCGCCGAGCAGCCGCCCGGCGGCGTCATAGCGCATCTGCACGCTGTCCGGCTCGATGCCCAGCGCCGCGCCGCTCGCCGTCGGCAGGCGGTTCAGCTCGCGCAGCCGCCCCATGGCGTCGAAACGGTAATGCCATTCAGCACTGGCGTTACTGCGCCAGACCAACTGCCCGGCCTCGTCGAAGCGGAAGCGCTGTTCGCGCTGCATCAGCTCGCCCGCGCCGCCCGGCAGGCCGACCTCACGGTGCTCTTCCAGCAGCCCGGCCGCGCCGTAGCGATAATAGTGGCGGGTGTCGTCCGGGCGCTCTTCGGCCACCACACGGCCCACCGCATCGTAGCTGAAGCGGTAGTCGCCGCCGTTGCCGTTCTCCAGCCGCGTCAGCCAGCCCTGCGGGCTGTAGTGATAGCGCCGGGTGCGGTTGATGCGATCGGTGATGCTGACCGGCAGCCCCAGGGCGTTGTACTGCCAGCGGGTCAGGCTGCCCAGCGCGTCCTGATGTTCGGCCAGCTGGCCGTGCGCGTTCCAGTTAAAGCGCTCTTCGCCGTCGTCCGGGTGGATCAGGGTATGCAGGCGACCGCCGTTATCCCACTGGTAGCGCGTCTGGTGGCCTTCGGCATCGGTCTGCGCCGTCAGTTGCCCCAGCGCATCGTAGGTATAAGCCGTGACGCTGCCGGAACAGTCGGTGTAGCGCGTCAGCTGGCCGCGGGCGTCCCACTCCAGCTTCACTTCCCCGCCCAGCGCGTCGATCACACTGGCCGGCAGGCTCTCTTCGTCATCCGGATAGCGGTAGAGCGTGGCATTGCCCAGCGCATCGACATAGCGCGTCGGGCGCCCCAGCGTGTCCCAGTGCTGCGCTTCGCTGCTGCCGTCCGGGTATGCGACGGCGAACAGCCGGCCGCTGTTGCGCGAATATTGATAGCGCGTCACGCGGCCGAGCGGATCGGTCTCCGACAGCAGGCGGCCATAAGGATCCCATTCGCTCCGGCGCTGCGCGCCGCCGGGCAGCAGCACGCTGCACAGTTCGCCGCGTTGGTAGATAAAGCCGTAGCGGCGCTGGTCGAAATCGGTGTACTGCGCCACGTTGTCGTCGTCATCCAGCCGCCACTCCGCCCGTTTGCCGTCTCCGCGCACCGCGCTGCGGCGCCCGCCGCCGAAGTCATAGCCGAACTCAAGGGATTCTCCGGCGCTGTTGCGATAGGCCGTCACGCGCGGCACGCCGTCGATCTCTTGCCATTGGTATTCGTTCAGCAGTCCGGCGGCGTCCTGGTGGCTGACCATCAGGCCGTCGCGCCAGCCAAAGCGGCGCGTCACCTCACCGGCGCGGTTGCTCACCGTCGTCAGTTGGCCCTGCTCATCGTAACCGTAGCGCGCCAGCGTCCGTTCGCCTTCGGCGGTTTGCAGCGCCACTTCGCACAGGCGGCCCTGCGCATAGCGGCACATCAGGCGCTGCCCGGCGCTGTCCACCAGTTCATTCAGCAGCCCCTCGTCGTCGTAGAACAGCGAGGTGGCGTTGCCGATGGCGTCGGTGATCATGCTGAGCCGGCTCGGCCGATCGCCCGCCAGCGGCGGATAGTGGAAAATCTGTTCGCCGACGTCAAACAGCTGCCAGCTGCCGTCGTCGTTGTGCATCAGCCAGCATTTTTCGGCTTCGCAGTAGGTTTTGTGGCCGCGCGGCACCATAGGGAAAGCGACGAAGTCGCCGGAAGGCGCACGCCACACCAGGCCGTCCTGATACGGCTGCAGGCTGCTCTCCCAAAACAGGTTCCAGCCGCGGCCCAGTACGCTGTCGCCGGGGTTGCCGCTGCGCCAATAGCGCTGCCAGGCGACCGGCAGGCGCGAAGGCAGCACGAAATCGAGATCGTCTTCGCCGTCGAGGAATTTCTGGCCGCTGACTATATCCACCGGCCGGGCGATAATGCCGACCGCGGCGGTGGCGGTCATCAGGGTGCCGGCGCGGCAGGCGATGCGCGCCAGCTTGTTGATGCCGGGCAGCTTGCCCAACAGTTTGCCCAATGCCCCCAGCTTGCCGGCGGCGCCGCCCACGCCGCCCACCAGGCCGGCGAACAGCAGCGTCAGGTCAGAGACCTTGTACAGCCAATCCGGCACTTCGGGCTTGATCGGCAAGGTGGTGACGGTGCCGCCGCCGATAAACACGTTGGGCGAACCTTCCATCACCTGCGCGTCGCAGTTGGTTTTGTCCCCCACGCGCGAGGCGGGCTGGCCGTTGATACTGACCTTGTCGGAGCCCTGCGCCATCTGCATGCTCGGGCCGTCGTCGCTGCAGGCCACCTGGCTGTTGGTGGCGAGCGCGGCGGGTTTGCCGTTGATGAAGACGTTGGGGGAGCCGGTGACGATATTGCCTTTGGGGGTCAGGCTACCGGCACCGGCGTCGGCAATGCCGTCGCGCGCCGCAGTGGCCGCCTCCCCGGTGAGATACCCCACCGCCAGGCTGGCGCCGATGAGCAGCACGCCGACGCCGATACAGGAAGCCGCCAGGCCGGCGACGAACAGCGCGCCCGCCGCCACCGCGCCTGCGGCGGCGATCAGGCCGCCGACAAGGGTGCCGGCAATCATGCCGGCCAGGGCATGGGAATGCCCGATGGTATCGCCGACGCGGGCCGCTTCGGTCATCGTAAGTTCCTTTTACGCAAAGAGTTCATCGTTAGGCCGCCCGGTAGCTGTTCAGCACCTGCTGCAGCAGCGCGTCGTCTTGCGGCGTCAGCTTGCGCGCCATCGCCAAGGTGAACACCAGCACCCGGCCTTCCGCCAGCGCGAACACCGCCTGGTTCTGCCAGATGCGTTTGCCGTCGCGCAGGTAGCTGGCGCGTACCCACTCACCGGCGGCCAGCCCATCGCCCAGCGACGCCGGCTCGCGGCTTTTGAATGCCCAACCTTTCAGCCCCTGCGCCAGCGCATCAAGCTGGCGGGTGACGTAGCTTGCCAGGTTTTCCGCCGGCTGCAGCGCATCGCGGGAAATATTGACTGAGGGGGAAACATCATCGCCGGCCAACAGCACGTTGACGGTGCGATCGGCATAGCCTTCCGGCAAAGCGACGCTGCCTTCGCTGAAAGCGCAGCGGGATAAAGCGGACATGCGAGGATCCTTTTGCATAAATAATACTTAAGCATCGCATAACTTAGCCTTGAAATAAAACCATCAGATACTGCGAATGTTGCACGGCGTGACCCCGTTCACTGTGAAAAAGACCGTTGTCGGAATCTTGCCGGGAATCAAACCTTAATATTACAGAATTATCTGAAACCACTGGCGCGCCAGCGCGCCGATTGTGGCTATACTCGGCTATCGCCCTTTTCAGGAGATCAGGATGCTGAGATTAACCCGCCGCGCGCTGTTATGCGCCACGTTGGCCGCGTTCACCGCCGGCGCTGCCGAAACGCCGAAATTCGGCCCGGAGCTGCAGGGCTTTCACTACCCCTACCCGTTGCAGCAGTTCAGTTTCACCTCGCAGGGGCAGCCGTTAAAAATGGGCTATATGGACGTGCCGCCGGAAGGCGCCGCCAACGGCCGCACCGCGCTGCTGCTGCACGGTAAAAACTTCTGCGCCGCCACCTGGCAGGACACCATCAAGGCGCTGAGCAAGGCCGGTTACCGCGTCATCGCGCCCGATCAAATCGGCTTTTGCTCCTCCACCAAGCCGACGCATTACCAGTATAGCTTCCAACAGCTGGCGCAAAATACCCACGGCCTGCTGCAGAACCTGAACATCAGCAAGGCCATCGTCATCGGCCACTCCACCGGCGGCATGCTGGCCACGCGCTACAGCCTGATGTATCCGCAAGCGGTGGAACGGCTGGTGATGGTCAACCCGATCGGCCTCGAGGACTGGAAGGCGAAAGGCGTGCCGTGGCGCAGCGTCGATCGGTGGTTCGAGCGCGAGCTTAACACCACCGCCGAGGGCATCCGCAACTATGAGCAGCGCACCTACTACGGCGGCCGCTGGAAGCCGGAGTACGATCGCTGGGTGGATATGCTGGCCGGGCTGAACAACGGGCCGGGCCACAGACTGGTGGCGTGGAACTCGGCGCTGATCTACGACATGATCTTCACCCAGCCGGTGTATTACGAGTTCAAGGATCTGCAAACGCCCACCACGCTGATGATCGGCACCGCCGACACCACCGCCATCGGCAGCGATATCGCCCCGCCGGCGGTCAAGGCCAAGATCGGGCACTACGCGGTGCTGGGCAAGCAGGCGGCGAAGCTGATCCCGCACGCCACGCTGATCGAATTCGCCGGGCTGGGCCACGCGCCGCAAATGGAGGAACCGGCGCGTTTCCATCAGGCGTTGCTCAAGGCGCTGCAGCCCTGAGCGGCCGGTTGGCGCAGCCGGCGCGCGGCGGCTAAACTTTCAGCTGGCACTCAACGGCAGGAGACAGCCATGCGACAGATTATTGCCAGCGCCTTCGTCAGCCTCGACGGCGTGATGCAGGCGCCGGGCGGGCAGGACGAAGACCGCAGCGGCGGCTTTCGCTTCGGCGGCTGGACCGCCCCCTACTGGGATGACGCCGTCGCGGAAACGATGGGCGAACTTTTCTCTGCGCCGTTCGATCTGCTGCTGGGGCGGCGCACCTACGACATTTTCGCCGGCTACTGGCCGCAGATCACCGACGAGGCCGATCCGTTTTCCGCCGACATCGCCCGCGTGTTCAATCAGGCCACCAAGTACGTCGCCACCCACCACGGCGAGACGCTGACGTGGGAGAACAGCCAGTGGCTGGGGCAAGACATCCTCGCCCGGCTGCGCGAGCTGAAGCGCACCCAGGGGCCGGTGCTGCTGGTGCAGGGCAGCAGCACGCTGATGCAACAGCTGCTGGCCAACGATCTGGTGGATGAACTGCGCTTGCTCACCTACCCGGTGCTGCTCGGCGGCGGCAAACGGCTGTTCGATGACAACGCGGCGCCGGCGGCCTTCACGCTGACCCACTCGGTGGTCTCGCCCGGCGGCGTCATTGTGGCTCACTACCGCCGCGCCGGCGCGGTGAAAACCGGATCTTTCGTGGCGGAAAGCGCCACAGCGGCCCAGTCGTAAAAAAAGGGCCGGTCGGCCCTTTTCTCTTCCCCTTCCTCACTTCAGGCAAACAAAATATCGCTCTGCTCCACCTGCCCGACCACGTGGATCTTGAAGTCGGCGGCATAGCTGTTGCTCTGGGTGTTCATCAACAGATCGGTGGTGCCGTTGAAGGCGTCGAAGTTGAGCTGGATCTCGCCTTTCTGGCCGCTGAAGGCGCTGCCGCTGTCGATAAAGCGCAGCTCGCTCAGGCTGTTGTTGAAGCGCAGGCCGGAGAGATCGATCTTGTCGATGCCGTGCTCGAAGTCTTCAATCACGTCGAACGCCGCCACCGTCGACTCTTTGGCGTTGAGATAGACGAAATAGTCGGTGAAGTTGTTGGCGTCTTTGCCGCCCCACAGATGGTCCGCCCCCCGCCCGCCGTACAGGATGTCGGAACCGGCGTTGCCCGCCAGCAGGTTGTCCTGATCGTTGCCGATGAGCAGATCGCGCCCGCTGCCGCCGATGGCGTTCTCGATGATCGCCCCGCGCGCGATGGCGACGTTCTGCGTGCCGCCGCCGACGCTGGAGAACGCGCCGTCGTTCAGGTTGATCATCTGCTGCTGGCTGTAGCCGGAGAAGTCCAGCGTGTCGTTGCCGCCGGCGTCCCACACCGCGAAGTTGACCGGTTTGCCGTTGTCCGCCGTGGCGGTCAGGAAATCACGGCCGCTGTTGGAGTTGAAGCCGTACACCGTGTCGCCGGTGCGGGTGTTCATGTTGGCGCCATACAGCTTCTGGATCGCGGCGATGTCATCCACCATCGGCCCATAGCCATACACCCCTTTGGTGTCGGCGCCGGTGTAACCGGCGTTGAAATAGCTCATGATCGAGTATTGCAGCGAATCCTGATAATAAGCCGCGTCGTTCTGGTAACTCGGGTTGCCTAACGATGCGTCATAAGATCCCGGATGCGCCAGCCCCAGGGCATGCCCCAGTTCGTGGGTGAAGGTCTGGCTGCTGAAGTCGCCGCTAACGGGCGCCTTATGGGTGGCGAAATTTTTGTTGAACCACACCGTGCCCGCAAAGGCGTTATCGCTGCCCGATTTGGAACTCGGCGGGTAATAGGCGTAAGCGTTGATGGCATTCGGGCCGCTGCCGGCGGCGGTGCTGCCGTCGGCGCGCTGCGTGAAGTAGGCGAAGGTGATATCCGCGCGGTGGTTGATATCGGTGGACGCCGCCTCGGTGAAGGTTACGTTCGCCACGTCGGCCCACGCCTGCATCGATTTCAGCGCCTGAGCCTGCGCCGCCTGGGTCAACGGCTGCAGCCCCTTGTCGCCGTCACCGGTCTGGCCGATGCGGTTCAGCGCGCTTTGCGTCAGGAAGGAATAGGTCAGCGCGACCGGCTGGTGATACACCTGGTCGCCGTTGTGCGTCAGGCCCGGCCGCGTCAACTGATCGGCGGCGCGATCGAAGCTGAAGTTATCGCGGATTTTACCCAAATTATTAATCGCCGCCCCGCCGCGCTGGTTACTGTACAGGTTCGCGTTGTCCAGCGTGAACAGCGCGCCGTAGCCCAATCCGTCATAGGGGCTGCCGGGCTGGTGATAGTAAAACTGATAGTTATGATCGTTGGGGGATGTGGCGGCCAGGCTGGTGAACTCATCGTCATCTTGCAAAATGTCGTTGTGGCGACTGCTCATTGCATTCTCCTTTTACACACTAGGAATCCACTCGATTTGTAAGACTATTCATCAGTCGTTCTTATCTAAGCCGAGGCTTAGGATTGACCAGTATAGTGACTCACTCCGGCGACGCGAGCCCGCCCAGCCTGGCTTCACCGCGCCGGGCGTTAAAAAGGAGATAACCATAACAATTTGTATTCTCACTATATTAATGAGAAAAATAAGCGCAATAACAGGTTAATCACTCGTCTTTTCGCGCCTTTTAGCGACGGTTAGATCAGAATAATCGAGGATTAAAAAACCTAATCCTTGCCTCATCATCCCGCCGGGAACGTGCTAAGGTGTGAACGGACAGCCGAAAGGAGTGACCCGATGCCAACCCATTTCCTTATGCGCGCCTTGCGTCGCGCCAGCCTGACAGGAGTCGTTATGAGCGTATTGTGCAGCAGTGCCCTGGGCAGTTCACTGCCGTTGCTGGAACCCGCCGCGCTGAAGGGCGACTGGCAGCTCGCCGCCATCGGCGACGGTAAAGCCGTCTGCGAGGTGCAGCTGAGCGACGAAACGGTAGCCAACACCAACGCTTTTCGCTTCAGCGCCTCCGCCGAGTGCCTGCAGCCGCTGGCGCTGCACGCGCTGCCAGTCGCCTGGCGGCCGACGCCGGACGGCATGACGCTGACCGACGCCGAAGGGAGCATGGTGGCGTTTCTGGCTCTGACCGCGCCGAAGCGCTATGAGCTGATCGACCGCAACGGCCCTTCACGCTTTGTGCTGATCCCGCGCTAATCCTTCAGGCAAACAGCAGGCCGAGCAGCGCGCCGCCCGCCAGCACCCACAGCGGATGGAGGCGCTTGCTCATGCTCAATCCCGTCGCCAGCGCCACGATCGCCGCCAGCCGCCAATGGGGCGCTGAAGCCTCGGCGATCAAAAGGCCGCTGGCCACCACCAGCCCCACGGTCAGCGGCACCAACCCGGCCTGCACGATGCGGCGCCACGGGCGATCCTTAAAGCGCCGCCAGGCGCCCATCACCAATAGCGTAACGATGGAAGACGGCCCGAACTTGGCGATCGAAGAAACCAGCAGCCCCGCCCAGCCGGCCACGTGCCAACCGACCAACGGCACGATCATCATGTTCGGCCCCGGCGCGGCCTGCGCCATGGCGAACAGCGCGCTGAACTCCTGGGCGCTCATCCACTGATGCACCTCTACCACCTGCCGCTGCATCTCCGGCAGAATGGTCATGCCGCCGCCGAACGCCAATAAAGAGAGCTCGGTGAAGATCAGCGCCAACGCCATCAACACCCCGCTCATGACGGCCACCGCCACATCAGCAGAATGCTCAGCGGCGCCAGCACCAGCATGGTCGGCAACAGCGGCAGGCGCAGCCAGGCAATGGCGATCAGCGCCAGCGCGACGATCGCCAGCGCCGGCCATTTGCCACGCAGCGGCAGCAGCATCTTGATCCCGGTCGAGAGCAGCAGCCCGGCGGCGGCGGCGGCCAGCCCGGCGAACACATGCTGCACATGGGGATCGTTTTGGAAGCGGGCGTACACCACGCCCAGCCCCACCACGATCGCCGTCGGCGCGCTGATGAGGCCCAGCAAGGCGCACAGCGCGCCGCGCAGCCCGCGAAATTCCATCCCCACCGCCACCGACAGGTTGATCACATTGCCGCCGGGCAAAAACTGGCACAAGCCGAGCAGCTCGGTGAACTGTTCCGCGTTCAGCCAGCGCCGGCGTTCCACCAACATGCTGCGCGCCATCGGCAGCACGCCGCCGAAGCCGATCAGTCCCAGCCACAGAAAGCCCAAAAACAGCGCCGCGTTGCCCGGCGCTGCAGCCGGGTGCGGTTTTAACGTATTGATATCTGACATGACATTGCCGTTCCACATCGCTTGTTTTGATGTCTGGTATCATGCGCGCCGCCGTGCCATGATGTCTAATGCATTCCGGAACAACGAAAGATACCTTTGAGGTATGGCTATGATTGAACTGCGTCGCCTGCGGGCGTTCGTCACCGTGGTGGAAGAAGGCAACATCACCCGCGCCGCCGAGCGGCTGTTTATCCAGCAGCCGCCGCTGACCCGCCTGTTGCAGGGGTTGGAAGACGAATTGGGCGTGAAGTTGTTACAGCGATTGCCGCGCGGCGTGCGCGTCACCGAAGCGGGCGGCGTGCTGTTCGAAGAAGCCCGCGCCCTGCTGGCGCGCGCCGAGCGCCTGCGCGAAGCGGTGCAGCGCGCCGCCCGCGGCGAGCAGGGCCACATCGCCATCGGTTTCACCAGTTCCGCCGCGCTGCACCCGTTCGTGCCCAACCTGCTGCGCCGCTACCGCGACATCCTGCCGGGCATCACCACTCAACTGGAAGAAGCCGGCAGCGGCGAACTGATGGAGGCGTTGCTGGAACAGCGCCTCGACGCCGCCTTCGTGCGCTCGCCGGCCAACGGCATTCCCGGCCTGAGCGTCGAGCCAGTGCTCAGCGAGCCGATGATCGTCGCCCTGCCGCTGGGCCACCGGCTGGCGCAAGAAACGCAGCAACCGCTGCCGTTGGCCGAACTGGCCCACGAGGCGTTTATTCTCTATCGCCGCCCGGCCGGCCAGGGGCTGTACGACGCCATCCTGGCCGCCTGCCACCGCGCCGGCTTCAGCCCGCGCATCGTGCAGGAAGCGCCGCGCCTGCCGGCCACCCTCAGCCTGGTGGGCGCCGGATTAGGGGTGTCAATCGTGCCCGGTTCCATGCGGCGGCTGGGCGGCGACGGCATCGTCTACCGCACCCTCGCCGCAGAAGCGCAGCTCAGCGCCCCGCTTTACCTGGCGCTGCGCCGCAGCCCGGCTTCGCCGATCGTCGAGCGCTTTCGTCAGCTGGTGCTGGAGACCGTGGGGCAGTCATGAAAAGCCCGAACGGCCAATAAAAAATGACGTTCGTTTATTATTTATTTAAGCCTATGAGCGGTGAAAATTAATTCCAATCCATGACTATTCAACTTCCGGTTAATTAATTAAACCCGCTCTCACTTAGTAACAAACGCAAACAAATAAGCGCCTACCCAATAAATTCCAGCCACTAGGATTTAAGGGTCACCGCCTGTTCCCACCGATGACAAAAAATCATTTCAATGGCGATCGCGCCTTCCCTGTCGCCTGCCTCTGCGGGCGCACGGTTTTATATTGGAGAAAACGCTATGCTATCGCGTCGTGATATATTGAAAGTCTCCGCCGTCAGCGCGGCGGCCGCCGGCATGATCGGCGGCATCGCTAAAAATGCCGCTGCCGATGACCATCGCAATATCGTGCCTCCCAGCAGCTATCAGCCGCCTGCCGATGCACAGCATCTCTATAAGTACAAATTCACCGACAGCAAAAAGCGCAGCCTGCCCAACGGCTGGGCGCGCGAAGCCACCGTCGAGCAATTCCCGATCTCCGAAGGTGTGGCGGGCGTCGACATGACGCTGGAGCCGGGCGGCGTGCGTGAGCTGCACTGGCACGCCATCGCCGCCGAATGGGCGTTTATGCTCGAAGGCCATGCGCGCATCACCATCCTCGATCCCGAAGGCAAATGCGAGGTGGCGGATTTCGGCCCCGGCGACGTGTGGTATTTCCCGAAAGGCTATGGCCATTCCATTCAGGCGCTGGCGGACGGCGCGCATTTTATTCTGGCGTTTGATAACGGCCACTTCTCCGAATTCGGCACTTTCAGCATTACCGATTGGGTGGCGCATATGCCGAAAGAGGTATTGGAAAAAAGCGTCAACATGCCGGCGGCGGTATTTTCCAAGGCCAAACAGGGCGAAGCTTATATTGTCGGCGGCGCCGTTCCGCCCGCTCTGCCATTGCCGAAAAACGACGGCGGATTAAATAATGCCCCGCTGACCCACCGCTATGAATTAATGAAGCAAAAGCCGTTCTTTGAAAATGACGCCGGCAGCGTCCATTTGGTGTCGTCGAAAGAATTTCCCATTTCCACCACCATGACCGGCATCATCGAGATCGTGAAACCCGGCGCGATCCGGGAATTGCACTGGCACCCCAACGCCAACGAATGGCAATACTATATCGCCGGAAAGGGCCGCATGACGGTGTTCAGCTCGCACGGCCACGCACAGACGGAAGAGTACGCCCCTTCGGACGTCGGTTACGTGCCGCAGGGCTTCGGCCATTACATCGAGAACATCGGCGATGAGGATTTGAAGGTGCTGATCGTGATGGACAACGGCATTTATCAGGATATTTCGCTGTCCGACTGGCTGGCGAAAACCCCGGCCTACCTGCTGGCGGATAACTTCAACAATCAGGTTGAGGACTGGCAGGATCGGCCGAAAGACAAACGGGTCATGTCACGGCGCAGCCGCTGACGCCACGGCGAGGGAGAGACTCCCTCGCCATCCGTCACATCGGCCAAAGCGTCATATTTCATATTAAGAACAACACCTTGCTCTCAGTGAGTTAACCGAATTCCTTTTATAAAAAACAGATATTACAGTTGTTTGTTCAGATAGGAGCGTGTTATTTCATTGCCGCAATCCAACTCGCCAATCATTTGAAAACCCTGTTTCAGGTAGAAATTGGGCGCCTGAAAGCTAAACGTGTCCACGGAGACGCTGGCGCATCCCAACTGTCTGGCATGAGCCTCTGCAGCTTCCAGCAGACGGTGGCCTAAACGCCGGCCGCGCTGCGCTTCATCAATCCAAAGATAATGGATGTAAAAAACGGCCCCGTAAGACTCTGCATAAAGTCCCGCGATTATTTTCTCATCGCCGTCTTTATAATAAACACCATACTCGTGAGCATTTAATCCCATGAACTTTGAATTAAATCTATCGAGCTGGCCCTCCAGAAAGGAGCGTGCATCATTGTCATGATGCAACGTTAAATTTTCATTTTCCACAACATGTTCCGCATATATAAAATAAAAAAAGAAGATTGGTTAATACTTTATGGCTCGGCTTAATTCGGCAAAACGCATCAATAATCAGACTGTACAGGGGCAACACTGTACTCAACATGCGCTAAACAAATACCAAACGCATCCATCGATTTGGATTCGCACTCCTGCGGATCGATAAATCCAGCCCGATCTCTTGCCCCCTTCTTCAGTGCTCATTCAGAGGCCTCCGGAAAGGCCTCTTATACACTCAGACGTTGTCGATAGAGACGAATTACGCCAACGACAACAGCTTCGCGAGCAGCAACTCCGACATATTAATCTCGGTGCTTAATACCACATGGCAGTTGGCATCGGGCTGCGGCGGATAGTTCATATATCGCCCCCGCATATCGCACAGGGTTTGCCCGCGGCCTGGCCCGTCAGAATCATCGATCGTCACCTTCACGTTAGGCGCAAGGCAGGCGCCGATGCCCTGCACCGCCAACACCGCAGCCACGGGATCGTGCAGCGCACAGGCTTTGCGGCCGTAGGTATTAATATAAAACTGGATATACCGTTCCAGCATTTGCCCTATCGCCTGCGCAAACCGGCTCTCGGCCGACAGCAGTTTGAGCCGATCCGCCTCTTCAAAGGTATGCGACATGGTGACATCAAGCGGCACCATCACGATATTCTTCATCGCCTTAAACACCATGGCCGCCGCCTCCGGATCGCAGGCAATATTCGCCTCCGCAACGGGCGTTCGGTTGCCGGGCGCCAGTGCCGCACCGCCCATGATCGTCAGCGTGCCGATAAGCTCTCCTAGCGCGGGCTCAAGCTGCAAGGCTTTGGCGATGTTGGTCAGCGGGCCAGTCGCCAAGATGTCCAGCTCCCCCGGGTGCGCTCTGGCCAGCTCAACCAGCAGCTCGGGGGCCGACAGCGGCGCCAGCTTGGTGTGTGAGGCTTCCAGCGCGATGTCGCCGATGCCGTTGTCGCCGTGTATATGCTGCACATCGCAAAGATACGCCTGGCGCAGGTAATCCCGTTCTCCCACGGCGACGGGGATCGCGGGAAAACCGGCCAGGCGGGCGAGCTCCAGCGTATTTCTGGCCCCGGCATCGGCGCCGACGTTGCCGCAAACCGTGCCGATCGCCAGAATATCCACCTTGTCACTTTCTGCGAGCAAATAGCCCAGCGCCATCGCATCATCGATGCCGGTATCGCAATCAAAATATAATTTTATTTTCTTCTCGCTCACCGCTTGTCTCCATTTTCTGTATTAAGAGAAGCAACCCAAGGGGCCATTTTCTTCCGATACGTCATTTTGGCCTCGTCGCCGGCAAAACTGGCGGCAAAGGCATTCAGGGCCACATCGACGATATCCTGGGTGGAAAATGCAAATTCGCTCTGACAGATCAGATATTCATCCACCAACGTGGTGTGCAATAAGACCGGGTCGTCGGTATTGATGGTCGCGATGACCCCGGCATCCCGCAGCCGGCGCAGCGGATGCTCCGCGTAGCCGGGATAGACGCCCAGTTTGATGTTCGAGGTCAGGCATACGCCGATAGGGATGCGCCGTTCGGCCAACAGTTCCACGACGGCCGGGTCATCTATCGCCCGAACGCCGTGATCGATGCGGTCGGCCCCCAGCAGCAAGATGGCGTCGCGCACGCCCTCAGCGCCGCTGGACTCCCCGGCATGCACGGTTCGCTTCAACCCGGCCCTGCCCGCCTGGGCGAAAGCCTGCGCGAAACGCGCACCGCTGCCTTTGGTGACGGCCTCATTGCCATCGACGGACAGCGCGACCACTCTGGGGTGCCGCAGCGCGGTTAAAAAATCCACCAGCTCACTCGCCTCGGCTGCGGTTTGCCGGCGGAGCAAACTGACGCACAGCCCAACGGACGCCAATCCATCTTCTTCGGCCGCGCGCAAGCCGGCGTCAATCGCGTCGATCATGTCACCGAGCCTGCCGCGCCACGCTTTCCAATGGGTCGGGTTGAAAATCAGATCGGCGTACAGCCCGCCATCCCGCGATAGCCGTTGTGCATAGGAGTAGCTTAACTGCGCCAGGCGTTCACGGTTGCTCACCAGGCTGCAGGACCAATCGAGGAAATCGAGAAAGTCGGCAAGCCCGTTAAAATTCAGCAGCTCGTCCTGCTTTCTGGGCATCGGTATCCCCGAGGATAACGCCCATGCCGAGAGCTGTTCCGGCTCAAAGCAGCCCTCCAGATGCACATGCACTTCCGCCTTCGGCAGGGAAACCATCTGCGCTCGAGAGAGCGTGGTTTGGTTTACATTCCATTCCATAAAATGGCTCCCAAGGGGTATTTATGCAGGCCAACGAGCACCTTTTCGCGCACCGTGAGTGACGGCATGGCTACGAAAGCCTCGCTGAAGGGGGAGTGAATGCGGTAAAAAACGCGGTGAGACGAGGAATGATCTAGGGTAAGCATCGCAATCTGTTAATCCTGTAATGAGTTAGATGGCAGGCCATCCAAAAATTCATCAACAGGTCAGTAACCTATGCGTGCGGCAACCGGTGAAGGCGGACACGTCTCTCATCACCGAAACCGGCACAGCATCACCCCATCCTCACTGCAACGCCCGATTTCTATGGGCGCCGGCAATCATCGATGGGGCCGTTCTCTTACCTGAACCTATATAAAACATGGCGTGTTAAAGCAGAGCCGCCGGGCAGCCGCTGTTATGCGCGGCAATCGCCAGCAATCAGCGCCAAAACACGCCGCCAAGCTTATGAAAGCCAGGGAGGCTTGTAAAGCCCTTCCCCAACGCTGGGAACGTCAGGCCTTTCTCAGCAACAGCGCCCACAGCGCCAGCACGGCAAAGGTGATGTATATCGCCATAAAAAGGACAATAGCGGCGAACAAAGCGCTCACTACCCCTATTTTATCCGCCAGCCAACCTGCGGCCGGCGGCATGATATTGAACAAATAGACGATAAAGTAAAACTTCGACACCGCGTTCCACCCTGGCACCGCTAGCGAGAGCTTATTGACCAGGATGGCTCCGCCCACAAAAACCGCGCCGTACGAAAAGCCGGACAGCGCCAGACTCACCGCCGCGCTGGCCACAGAACCGCTTTCGAGCGCCATAGTCATCATCACCATGGAGAAAACCTGCGCAATCAGCCCTAGTACCAAAGAAAACTCAGGCTTCAGAAAACGCGGGATCGTGAACTGCACCACGCCGGCCACCAGTAAATAACCGGTGGCGATATAGCCAAAGCCCGCGGGTGACTGGAGCCCGAAGACCCGGATCGCGGCCGTCGGCCCCAGCGACAGGATCAGCGCGGCGTATGACCAGGAGATAAACACGCACAGCGCAAGCAGATAGAACAGCGGTTGGCTAAAACCGGCGCCCTTTTCTGCCGTTTTCGTGTCCGCAACGCCGAGGGTAGGCAATCCCTTCTTCGGCCAAAGCAGGACGATGGCGATCGCGGAGAGGAAAACCAACGCGGCGATGGTCACCGCCGGCGAAGTGAGCGGGTAAAACGCCTGCTGGGCGTAAACGCTGCTGATCACCGGGCCCAGCGCCAGGCCGATCACCAAAGCCAGGCTGCCCAACAGCGCGGCGCGTTTGGCGCTGTCGCCGCGGCTGACGTTGATCAACAAGATGTTGATGATGGCCGTGGCCGTACCGGCCCCTAAACCGGACATAAACCTGAACAGGCACAGCGCCTGCAAAGAACGAGCAAAGGAAAAGCACAGCGTTGGCACCACCACCACCATCAGCGACACCACCACCAGCAACCGGGCATTTTTATCGGTGATGGTGAGCCTGCGCGATAAAAACAAGGCCAGCAATACGCCAAAGCCGTAGGAAGAGAAAATGAAGGTCAGGTCGATATTACTTAGGCCAAGGGTTTCTTGATAGAGGGGATATAACGGCGTGGGAGAGCCGCTGTTCAACAAGATAAAAAATAAAGCGATCGTCAACGCCGCCAATAGGCTCACCTGGCTGCGGTTTGTCTGGTCAGAAGTCATTATGCCACCATCATGGAAAATACCGATCGTAGCACCCGACCAGATCGCGAACTTTCGCGTTCGCACTTTTTTTCTTATCGTTCGGACAGGACGGCGGGATAGCCTGTACACCGGCTGGCGTCTCACCCATAATGCGCTCACCTCGCCGCACTGCCGGGATCATGCATAACCCTGGCGCAATAGCGACTATGCTCAACAGTAAACGCATCAGACAAGCAGGTAATAATGGATCCGTTATCCGATATTGTTTCCAGGCTAAAAATCAGCAGCCAGAAAATTGTGACGTTCGACATGAGCGCCAATACCAAAGCGCTGTTTCCCGGCTATTCCGGGATGAAAATTTATATCGCCAAGCGCGGATCTTTTTTCATTAAACTGGCGGGCGACGCCAACAGTTACCCGATTGAACAAGGCGATGTGCTGATCTTATCCAGCGGGCGCGAATTCAGCATTTTTGATAACCCTAACGCGCCGGCCATCGATATAAGAAAAATTCACGTGATGAAAGACCGCTCCTCCTGTTTCAGCAACGGCGGGTGCGATTTCTCCTTTGTGGGTTGCCGCTTCGTATTTCAGATCAACGATACCTTCCGCTTTATCACCAGCCTGCCCGAACCCATCGTGATTAAAACGCAGCGGGAGGAGAACGCCGGCATCAAGGATTTCCTGAGCCGCCTCTCGTCGGAGATAGAAACGCCAGGCCCGGGCAGTGAACTTATCACCGAGCATCTGCTGCAGATCATTTTGACGCAGGCGCTGCGCATGCTGCTCTCTTCCGGCGCGCTCGGCCGCGGCGAGGGCTGGTTTTACGCGATGGCGGACAAACATATTGGCCTGGCGCTGACCCGCATACACGACCAGCCGGGCAGAAAATGGCGCCTGGACGAGCTCGCCGGCGTGGCCGGCATGTCGCGCACCGCCTTTACTACCCGATTCAGAAAGCTGGCCGGCTACAGCGTCAACGAATACATTCGCATCTGGCGTTTTAGCCTGGCCATCGAGCGAATGGTCGCCAATAAAGAAAAAATATCCCAGATCGCCTTTGACCTGGGATATGAATCGGAAAGCGCTTTCAGCACCGCGTTCAAGAAAAGCATGGGCGCGTCGCCAAGGAGTTATATCGGTAGCCATACCCCCTGAAGCGGCCAACGGGGGCACGTCCCTGTGCCGATCTTATCCTTATTCTGCAAACCAGACCGCGGGCAGATCCGTCTGCAGCGTGATGGTTTTTATCTGCGTGTAGGCATTGAGCGTTTCCTTGCAGAACTCGCGGCCGATCCCGCTGTTCTTGTAACCGCCGAACGCGGTGCCATCGGTAATGTTCGAATAGCGGTTGATCCAAACGGACCCGGCTTCCAGCCGGTCTGCGGTCGCCAGGGCGTTTTTCAGGCTGCGGGTGTAGATCCCCGACGCCAGCCCATATTCGCTGTCGTTAGCTTGGGCGATCATCTCGTCGTAGTCTGACCATTTGATCAGCGTCAGCACCGGCCCGAAAATTTCTTCCTGGCAAATGCGCATGCCATTTTCCGCAGCAAAAATCGTCGGCTCAATGAAGTAACCGTGCTCGCAGCCGGCGACGGCGCGGCGCTTGCCGCCGGTCAGCAGGGTGGCGCCCTCCTCGAGGCCAGTCTGAATATAAGCCAGCACTCGCTTGCCCTGCTTCTCAGAAACCAGGCAGCTGACCCGGGATTGCTCGGCCAGCGGTGAACCGACGCGCACCCGTTCGAAAGCCGTCACCAGTTTGGCGCTGAAACGGTCGTAAATGTCCGCGTGGACGAACAGCCGGGTGCCCGCCAGGCAGGACTGACCGTTATTGTGGATGGCGGCAAAGGTCACGTTGTCCACTACCGCATCCATGTCCTCGATGTCCGGGAACACAATATTGGGGCTCTTCCCGCCCAGCTCCAGCGTGACGGGCACCAACCGCTCCGCGGCGGCCTTGGCCACCCGCTTGCCCACCTCCGTGCTGCCGGTGAACGAAAGCTTGCGCACCTTGCGGTTGCCGGTCAGCGCCGCCCCCGCCACGCTCCCCAGCCCGGTAATGATATTGACGACGCCGGCAGGGAAAATGTTGGCGATCATCTTGCCCAGCTCCAGCGTGGAGAGCGAGGCGTTTTCATCGGCCTTCAGCACCACCGTGTTGCCGGTCACCAGCGCCGGCGCCAGCTTGAACGCCGCCATGATCGCCGGCGCATTCCAGGGGATAATCTGCCCGCAGACGCCAAGCGGCTCGCGTTTCGCCAGGCTGTAGCCGTCCGCGATGCTTCTGCCGCTGTCTTCGTGCCCCATGACAACCGCGGCGAAATAGCGATAGTGTCTGACTGCCGTTTGATAATCGCGGCGCACTTCGCTGATACAGCGGCCCACATCCCGCGCGTCGATTTGCGCCATTCTTTCCAGATCGCTTTCCAGCACATCCGCCAGCTGCGCCACCAGGCGGGCGCGGGCCTGCTGCCCTAATGCCTTCCAGGCGGGGAAAGCCGCTTCCGCCGCCAATACGGCGCGTTCGACGTCCCGTTCGTTACAGTAGTGCAAATCCGCCAGGCGCTCCCCGGTCGAGGGGGAAATAACGGGATGAATGTCCGTGCCATCCAGCTCGAATACGCCGTTAATCAGTGGCCCGTAGGCTTTATCTAATGTCATTTCTGTTCCATTCTTCGCTAAATTAATGCAAACCGCCGCCGACGATCAGGCTCTCGCCGGTCACCCAACCCGCCTCGTCCGAGGCGAGATAGGCCACGGCCGGGGCGATATCCTCCGGTGTGCCGATGCGCCCCAGCGGGGTGATGGATTCAATGTGCGTTTTAAAATCGGCATCGAAAAAGCCGCTGTCATGCACGCCTTCCGTGATGACCAAGCCAGGATTGACCGCATTGACCCGGATCTTGCGCCCGCCAAGCTCGTTGGCCAGCGTCTTGGTGATCGAATCCACCGCGGCTTTGGAAGCGGTATAAACCAGCGAATTGGCCGGCGTAAACGAGGTCACGCTGGAGCTGATATTGACGATGCTGCCGCCCGATTCAGGCATGGCGGCGACCGCCGCCTTGCAGCAATAAATCAGCCCTTTGACATTTAAATTGAAGTGCCTTTCATATTCCGCGTCGCTGAAGGCTTCCAGGCTATTGGTGGCATAAACCCCGGCATTATTGACCAGCACGTCCAGGCGACCATACTGCTCGACAATGTTTTGCATCAGGCCGTTGACTTCGGCCTCAATGCCGACATCGGCCTGCAGCGGAAAAGCGACGCCGCCCTGCTCATTGATCTCTTTAACCAACCGGTTGGCATCTTCACGCCCGCGGGAATAGTTAATGAAAACCACGGCGCCTTCCGCCGCCAGGCGTTTAGCAATGGCTGCGCCAATGCCCTTTGAACTGCCCGTCACCAGGGCAACTTTATTTTCAAAGCGTTTCATTCGTCATTCTCCTCAGTGTCTGTGAAACTCGGGAGAAGATTACGGTAAATGCTCGCCGAGCAGCATAGCGGGGCGAACATAAAACCTTATCGAACGAACAACTTTGCCCAAAAGAGAAGTGGCATTTTTAGAGTAAACGCGCGGCCAAAATGGTGCAGGCTAATAACAGAATGACGCCACCGAAGCATTTATTGATATAAATCCCGATGACCGGACGCCGTTTTATCCTCAGCGCGATCTTTCCCGCCAGAAATACCAGGGGAACTTCAATCAGAAACATGATGACGATGAGTTCAATGCCTAATATCAGCATCTGCATTCCCGGCCTGCCCGCCTCCACTCGAATAAACTGCGGAATAAACGCCAGCATGAAAATAATGGCCTTGGGGTTAAGCAGGTTGGTCAGCAATCCTTGCGAATAGAGCCTTTTGCCGCTTTTGCGCTCGCCGTGGCTTTCCAGGCCAATCGCATTTGCCTGGGTAAAAATGCTCAACCCAACCCACATGATGTACAGCGCGCCGCCGATGACAAAAAGCTGATACAACAGCGGCGAAGAGGCGATCAGCGCCGTGACGCCGGCAATCGCAAAACAGACATGGCATATCACCCCGGTGACCGCCCCCAATACGGTAATCAGCCCCGCTTTCGTTCCCTGGCTGACGGCGTTGGACAATGCGCAAAGCATATCGGCGCCGGGAATAAGCGTTAAGGCGGCGGCCGAAAGGGCAAATAAACCCAGCGTGGATAATTCGATGACCATGATTTTCTCGCGTCGTAAATAGGCGCATTGTCGGCCCCCATAAGTCAGCGAGATAGAACGATATTGCTCAAATGCAGCGATCGCGATAGCCGCGCGGCGTCACGCCGTAACTCGACTTGAACGCCCTGCCCAGGTGCGACTGATCGGCGAACCCGCAGGCGATGGCGATTTCCGCGATGTCGCCGCCCCGGGATAGCAAGGCCTTCGCCTGCTGCAACCTAAGCTGCCGCTGATAGCGGCTCGGCGACAAGCCGAATGTTGCCGAGAACTGGCGGCAAAGGTGAAACCTGGACAGACCGGCGGCCTGCGACAGCCTCTCCAGACGCACTTCCCGCGCCGGGTTATCGTGCAGATACTCTTTCGCCCTGCGCAAGCCCGGTGCGATGCCGGCGTCTGCCAATGGCGCGCGCCGCGGGGAACACACCGCCAGCAGATCCGCCACACAGTGGCTCCAGGCCACCTCCTGGTCGAAACGGCTGGATTGCGCCGCGGTCAATACCGTCGCGGCCTCACACAGCCGGTTGGCGAAAGGCGCATGGTCGATATGCTTCCCCTTCACTGCCGGCGGCAGAGGCATCTCCATGTTTTCCGCCGCGTCCAGCAGCATCTCGTGGCTGGGGTAAAACATGAAATAATGGCATCCCTCTTCTCCCAGCACCGTCCCGGCATGCATATGCCCCGGCGCGATGAGGCTGACTTGCCCGCTGCTGACGATACCGTCGGCATCGCCTTTGGCGCTGTTGTTATTGGCGCCGCGCAGGACAACGCCAATCGACCAGGTATCATGCCAATGCACGTCAAACCGATGGTCTGAAAAGTCCGCGACGAGCAGTTCAAGCCCGCCCAATGCGTCAAAACGATGCATAAATGCCGAATTGCCCATCCTCTTTTACCCGATTGCCGGTTATCCACAGCGGCCAAAATAACACACAACGTACCGTGTGAAAGCCCTGCGCTCTGCACGGAAGCGGCTTTCTGAACGTCGGCAAAAAGGGGCCGCCTGGCCCCTTCACATTATTCGTCTGCCTTCTTGCCTTGCTCTCATGCCGATTAATGTGGATTCATCGCGCCATAGTTCAACGGCTGCCAGTCGTAACCTTTCCCTTGTTTATTGATGTAGCCAAGGCCCGGGAAAGACAAATGCGCCCCTGCGACCAGCGCCCTTTGCTGCGCGAGGTCATCGAACAGCCGCTTGCGCTGCGCAACGGCGGCGGGGACGTCGATGTCATAGGCGATGGCGACATTCGGATCGGGAAACTGCACCGAGCCGACGTGGATCATATCCCCCAGAATCACCATCTTTTGCCCTTTGCTTTCGACGGCGAACACGCTGTGCCCTGGCGTGTGCCCACGCGTATCGATAGCCGAAATGCCCGGGGTGAGCACCTGATTGCCTTCAAACGTTTTGAGTTTCCCCGCCGTGGCGTAAGGCTGCAATGAGGCGATGGCGGCATCGAAGAAACGTTTATCTTTCTCTTCCGCCTGCCGTTTTTTCTCTTCGCTCAGCCAAAAAGCGACTTCGTCTTTTTCCACCCAGACGGTGGCGTTCGGGAAGGCGAGACGCTTGTCCGCCATCAACCCGCCCACATGGTCGGGATGCAGGTGCGTTAAATAAATCTCATCCACCTGCTCCGCCTGATAGCCGGAAGCGTTCAGGTTTTTCATCATTTTGCCCAGCGCTTCGCCATGCAGCGCGCCGGTGCCGGCATCAACCAGAACCAGTTTGCTTCCGGTATTGATCAGGTAGGCGTTCACCGAGGTCGGCAACGGTAGCGACAGGTTGTTGGCCGCCATCGCCTTTTCAAGCTGCTGCGGCCGGGTGTTGATCAAGATTTTATCGGCGGGCATCGGGCTGATGCCGTCAGACAGGGCCGTCACTTCCACATCGCCCAGCATGATCCGGTAAAACCCGGGATTGTCTATTGTAGAAAAAGGCGCCGCGGCCATTGCAGCGGCAGAAAAAGCGGCGAAAAAGGCGCCAATAAGCAGATTGCGACGCATAGAAAACCTCATAACGATAAGAAGATACGGCTAAAAGCCCTGCTGGGAATGCCCCCTGGCGATTTAAAACTCCTGCACGGTCGGCCTGATGACAATCTCACTCACGTCCACATCCGAAGGCTGCTCGATCGCATAGGCGATGGCGCGCGCGATGGCATCGACAGAAATTGCCTGGCTCTGGTAGAGTTCGCCGACGGCCTGCAAACTTTCCGCGTGCGAACTGCCCTGTTTCAGTTCGGTGTCGATCAGGCCGGGGGCGATCGTCGTGGTTCTGATCTTCCCGCCGACTTCGTGACGCAAACCTTCGGCGATCGCGCTGACCGCGAATTTGGTGCCGCTATAGACCGTGCCGCCGGGGCTGAACACCTTCTTGCCGGCAATGGAGGAAATGGTGATGTAATGACCGAATTGCTGCTTTTCGAACAGCGGCAAGGTTGCCGCGATGCCGTACAGCACGCCTTTCACATTGATATCGATCATCCGTTCCCATTCATCGACCTTTACGGCACTCAGCGGTGCGATTGCCATCAGCCCCGCGTTGTTGACCAGGACATCAATCTTGCCAAACTGCCTGACGGCCTGGGCGATCATCGCTTCGACCTCCTGGCGCTTCGTCACATCCACCTGCAGCGCCAACGCGGTGCCGCCGTCGCCAACGATTTGCCGAACCAGCGCATCAAGACGATCTTTCCTGCGCGCCGCCACCACCACCGTCGCCCCTTGCGCGGCCAGATGTAATGCGGTCGCCTCGCCCAGCCCGCTGCTGGCGCCGGTAATCACCACCACTTTGCCTGAAATACGGTTCATTTCTCGTTCCTCTTGTTAGGGTCAGTGCGAATACTTTATCCGCCGTTTCCGCCCGGTAAATGGAAGTGTTATGCTTTGAGAATTCCATTTTTTGGAACAAAGAGGTCAACATGCAAAACAGACAAGAAGCCTTGCGCATTTTCTGCGCCGCCGCCGAGGAGATGAACTTTAAACACACGGCGACCAGGCTCGGCATTTCCCCGCAAAAAGTGACCCGAGCCATCAAAGAGCTCGAGTCGGTGCTCGGTGAGCAGCTGTTCCACCGCAATACCCGCAGCGTGAAGATCACGGATTTCGGCCTCGGTTTTCTTGAGCAGGCCAAAACGGCGATGGATCAGTTGAACAGGCTGTTTCAGCCGCAGGGGAAAGCGGCGGAAGATCTCGGCGGCGTGGTGCGCATTACGGCGCCGCATACCTATGGCAGCGAGGTCGTCATGCCGATACTGGCGGAATTCGCGCGCCAGTATCCTGCGATTACGATCGAGTTCCACCTGTCGAATATCCACAGCGATCTGGTCGAAGAAAGAATTGATATCGGCATTCGCATCGGCTTTCTGCACGACCAAACCTGTATCGTTCGCCAGCCCAGAACCATGCCTTTCCATCTGGTTGCCTCGCCGACGCTGCTCGATCGCCTGCCGCCGCCGGAGCAGGTAGACCAACTCGCCCATCTGCCGATTGTCGCGCTGGTGAACCGCAAGACCGGGCGCTACTGGCCCTGGGAATTTAGCCAAAAACGTTATCTCTACCCGAAGTCCGCCGCCTTCGTCACCGACACGCCCGATATAGAGCGTAAAGCGGTGCTCGCCGGTTTAGGCTTTGGCCAACTGGCCGGGTATTTGGTTGAAAAACACCTCGCTGCGGGTGAGCTGGTAGCCGTTCTGCCGGGCGACGCCCCGCCGCCCTGGCCGGTCAACCTCTATCATACGCATCAGCACGCCTGCCCGGCGCGCGTGCGCGTGGTCTTTGATTATCTTTTCAATCAATTAAGCCAGGGCGATTAACCGCGGCTCACCTACAGACCCCGAACAGCTTAAATAATCATTTTGCAGGCGAAATAGATCAGCACGGCGGCCATGGTTATATTCACCGCTTTGAAGTGCCTCAGATAAGCTTTTTTGAGAAACGCCCCTGCGACCGCCCAGGTCAGCGTGCCCAAACACGCTATCAATGCTGTGACCAGGCATGCCCCTAAAATGAACAACAGGCCGCTACCGACCGGAATGATAAAAGCGGAAATGGCCGTTATGGTGAACAGTATGATTTTTACATTGATAACCTGAAGAACAAAACCGCTAAGAAAACCATAACCGTTTTCGCGTTGTTCCTCGTCAAAACGGCTGCTGGTGGCAATTTTATACGCAAGCCAGACCAGATAAATAAATCCCAGTCCTCTTAAAAAAACGACAGCCGCCGGAAAGGTGAGCAAGATCCAGGAGGTCAATGCCCCCGTGACCAACATGGTCACGCCCATTCCGGCGCCTATTCCCAATAAAAAGGGGGCACTGCGCCTAAGACCGAGCGCCATGACCGATGCCAACGCAACGATATTGTTGGGGCCGGGCGTGAAGGCAGTTGCAAAAGTGTATGAAACCAAATCGATCATATTCCCT
This sequence comes from Serratia sp. CY74737, assembly GCF_052166775.1. Lineage (NCBI taxonomy): Bacteria > Pseudomonadati > Pseudomonadota > Gammaproteobacteria > Enterobacterales > Yersiniaceae > Serratia > Serratia sp. CY74737. The sequence continues at coordinate 172,655 of NZ_JBJNOF010000015.1, read as the reverse complement.
GTCATACCCGCCTCTTTGCATTCGGTTATTTTCTTTATGCACGTGCATAAATGCGCACAACGTTCATGCTGAGAAAAACAGAAAGCGAGAGGGAGAGATAGAATGAAATTGCGCCTTCACGTATGACGTCGATCCTTCTATGCAGAAAGAATAAACTGCTCTGTCCTGTTTTATAAAAAAAGCGGCAATATCCGCGATATCGCCGCCTTTATCCTGCTCGCCGCCGTGGCGGCCGCGATGCGCTACTGCTTGCGCTGCTCCGCCACCTGCTTGGCGGTGACGTTGCCCTGCTTATCGCCGAAGTGGCCGACCACGAAGTTGGCGACCGCCGCCACTTCCTCGTCGGAATACGCGCTGCCGAACGCCGGCATCATCTCATGCCGCTCGCCGACGATGATGCTTGTCCCCTTCAGGATGGCCTGCACCACGCTGCGCCCCTGCGGATCGTTCACCGCCGTGCTGCCGACCAGCGACGCGTACTCGCTCTGGCGGCCCGGCCCGTTCCACTGGTGGCAGCCGCTGCAGTCGTTGGCGAACACCCGGCGCCCGAGCGAGCTGTCTTGCCCGCCCGGCAGGATCGGCGTGGAAGCCCCCGCACCCTTCGGCTGCAGGTTCACCGCCGCGGCGTCGTCCCCGGCGATCGGCTCGATATCGCGCAGGTATTTCACCAGCGCCAGATTATCTTCCGGCGTCAGGAACTGCAGGCTGTTTTCCACCGCTTCCGCCATCGGGCCGGCGGCGCTGCTGCGCCCCGGCGCATGACCGGTGGCCAGATATTGCGACAGCTGCTGGTCGCTCCAGCCGCCGATGCCGGTTTGTTTGTCCGGCGTGATGTTGGCGGCGAACCAGCCCTGCACCACTTCACCGCTCAGGTGCTTGCTCTGGTTAAGGCCGAACCCCAGATTGCGCGGCGTATGGCACTCGCCGCAGTGGCCGAGCGCCGTCGCCAGATAGGCGCCGCGGTTCCACTGTTCATCCTTGTTGAGATCCGGCGCGAAGCGCTGCTCCTGGAAGAACGCCAGGTTCCAGAATTTCATGCCCCAACGCTGGTTGAACGGGAACGACAGATCGTTTTGCGGATTGGCCTGTTTCACCGGCGGCAGGCTGAACAGATAATCCTTGATCGCCAGCACGTCGTCGCGGCTCAGCCCGGTGTACGAGGTGTACGGCATCGCCGGGTACAGGTTGCCCTGCGGGCCGATGCCCTCACGCACCGCGCGCACGAACTGATCGTCGCTCCAGTTGCCGATGCCGGTCTCCTTGTCGGCGGTGATGTTGGTGCCGTAAATGGTGCCGAACGGCAGCTTAAAGGCGAAGCCGCCCGCATAAGGCGCGCCGCCCGGCGCGGTATGGCACGCCACACAGTCGGCGGCGCGCGCCAGGTACTCGCCGCGCGCCAGTTTATCGGTCATGCCGGCCGGCGCCCCGGCGATCGGCGCCGCAGGCTCCGCGCCGGCAGGCCGCAGCAGCGTGTACAGCACGTATCCTCCCGCCAACACCACCACGGCGATAATCAGCCATAACAGCCCTTTCAAGGCGTTGCTCATCGCATCTCTCCCTAACCCAACGCCTTGGCGGCCTGGTGGATGGCGGCGCGAATGCGCACATAGGTGGCACAGCGGCAGACGTTGCCGCCCATCGCCGCGTCAATGTCCGCATCGCTCGGGTTTTTGCTCTGGGCCAGCAGCGCGCTGGCGCTCATGATCTGGCCGGACTGGCAGTAACCGCACTGCACCACGTCCAGGTTGAGCCAGGCTTCCTGCACCGCCTTGCCTTCCGGCGTGGCGCCGACGGCTTCGATGGTGGTGATTTTCTTGCCGGCGGCGGCGGAGACCGGCGTCATGCACGAACGCACCGGCACGCCGTCCAGATGCACGGTGCAAGCGCCGCACATGGCGATGCCGCAGCCGAACTTGGTGCCGGTCAGGCCGGCTTCGTCACGCAAAAACCACAGCAGCGGCATGTGCGGATCGCCCTCAAAGGTCAGCGGCTGCTCGTTTACGGTTAAATGAATCATCAGGTTCTCTCCTTGTCAGACGCCGGATTCGCAGTGGGATTATGCAGCGGCAGGCTCAGCGAGGCGCGAGGCCGCCCGAGCAGCGCCAGCGCGTTGCCGACCGCCGGAGCGATGGTCGGCACCCCCAGTTCGCCCACGCCGGTCGGTTTCTCGGTCGAGGGCACGATGATCACCTCAACCTCCGGCATCTCATTGATGCGCAGCGGGCGGAAATTATTGAAGTTGGACTGTTCGACCACGCCGTCTTTCAGCGTGATATTGCCGTACAGCGCCAGGTTCAGGCCGTAGCCGATGCCGCCTTCGATCTGCGCACGGATCACGTCGGGGTTCACCGCCACGCCGCAGTCCACCGCGCACCACACCTTGTGCACTTTCGGGATGCCGCCTTCGCCGATCGATACCTCGGCCACCTGCGCCACATAGGTATCGAACGCCTTGGCGACGCCCACGCCGCGCGCGCGTCCGTCCACCACCTTGGCGCCCTGCCAATCAGCGGCTTTGGCCACCGCCCGCAGCACGCCCGCCGCGCGCGGCGCGTCGCCCATCAGCGCCAGCCGCCCTTCCACCGGATCCTGCCCGGTTTCCTGCAGCAGTTGATCGATAAAGCTCTCTACCGCGTGGCCAGTGTGGGTGCTGGCGACCGACCGCAGCGAGGTGGTCGGCACCTTGCCGGGCACGATATGCGCATCGCAGCGGAAGGCTTCGAAGGTATAAGGCACCTCGCTGGCGCCCTCGACCATCATCTGATCGAGGCCGTTGACCACCAGCGCATCCATCGCGCTGTGGCGCGTCCAGGAGTGTCCGACTACGGTATCGGTCCAGCCCACCACCTTGCCGCCGCGAATGGCGCCGCGCAGGCGATGCAGGATCATCGGGCGATACCACCCGTTGCGGATGTCGTCCTCGCGCGTCCATACCACCTTCACGCCGTGGCCGGGGCCGATGCCCTTGGCGGCCGCCGCCATGTCGGCCGCCAGATCCGGCCCCAGCGTCGGGTTGCCCAGATCGATACGCCGGCCGAAGCTGCCGCCCGCCAGAATGGTTTCAATCTGCACCTTCTCCGGCGGCAGCTCGAACAGATCGCACAGCTGCTTGTGGTCGAGCGTCTGGATTTGGCAGCCGTAGCGCGCCTTGACGCTCTCGCCGTCCCAGAACAGATAGCCGTCCAGCGGCTCCATCGGCGCGTGAGCGACGTAGGGGAAGGTGTATTCGGCCTCGATCACCTTATCGGCCTTGTCGAACACCTCGTCCGGCTTACCGAGACTCTTCGCCACTACGCCGGTTTTCTGCGCCACCTGGCGGAATTCGGCGTAGATTTCCTCGGTGTTGCGTCGCTCCGCCTGCGCATCGTCCCAGGTGACCCTAAGCCGATCCCGCCCCTGGATCGCCGCCCAGGTATTTTTGGCGTAAACCGCCACGCCGGTGGCAACCTGTTTCACCGCCACCACGCCCGGCACCGCCAACGCACGTTCGGCGTCGAACGTCGCCACCTTGCCGCCGAAGCGCGGCGGTTTCTTGATGGTGACGGTCAGCATGTCCGGCTCGTGGATATCCTGCGAGAACTGCGCGCTGCCGTTGGTTTTCGCCAGTGAATCGACGCGGTGCAAACCGCGCGTTTTGCCGATCAGGGTGAAATTGGTCGGATCCTTCAGCGCCAGGCTGGCGGGATCGGGCGGCGGCAGCGTGGCGGCCAACTCGGCGAACTCGCCGAAGCCCGCTTCGCGCCCGCTGGCGGCATGGCGGATCTTGCCCGCCTGCACGGTGATTTCCTGCGCCGAGGTTTTCCAGCTCTGTGCGGCGGCCTGCACCAGCAGCGCGCGCGCCATGGCGCCCATGCGCCGCATCTGTTCATAGGCGTTGGCCACCGAACTGGATCCGCCGGTGCCCTGGAAGCCGAACGCCAGGTTCTTGTAGACGGCGGTGTCCACCGGCGCGGCCACGACCCGCACCTGCGCCCAGTCGGCGTCGAGCTCTTCGGCGACCAGCGTCGCCATGCCGGTATAGACCCCCTGGCCCACTTCGGTGTGTTTACTGATGACGGTGACGATGCCGTCGGCGCCGATCTGGACGAAGGCGTTGGCGTCAAACGCCGTCGCGCCGGCGGCGGCCGGGGCGTTCGAGCGCGCCAGCGCACCGGTGGACGGCAGATAGGCGCCGATCACCAACGCCCCGGCGCCGACGATAAACCGCCGCCGCGAAAGCGGAACTTGGGATATGCTCATTGCTCATGACTCCAAAAAAACCGAAGGCGTCACTGCCTTCGGCGAAACAGCGCTAATTATGGGAATGGCTTGCCGCGCCGGTCAGGTGACATAGCACAACAGAGCAATAATTAGCGTAGCCTATTATCCAGTAGGCTTAATGTTGAAGAGGGATTTTCTATTGGAGAATCGTGCGGTGCGGGCGGAAACCCGCACCGGGGGTCAGCTCTGCGTCGTCGCCAGATAGGAGAAGACGCTGAGCAGGCGGATTGGCGCCGCCATGTTGTCGCTGTCGAAGGCCACGGTGAGCGCATCCTGGCGCTCCACGCCGGGCACCAGGCTGAACAGATCCGCCAGCACCGGTTTGGCCGCCATCAGCGTCAGCCGGTAAGGCGGCATAAAACGGCGCTCCACCGGCAGTCTGGCGCCCTGGCGCACCTGTTGCATCGCGCGCTCGCGGATCTCGGCGCGCTCCCGCTGTGGGCTGAGTGATTCGGCGGCGGTTTGCGAGAGGGCGCGCTTCACGCAAACATAGCCGGATTGCGGATAACGTTCAGCGATCCAGCGTTGCAGCTCGTCGTCACCGCTCACCAGCCACAGCGGCACGTTTAATTCGGCCGCCGCCGCCGCATACAGATCGCTTTCGCCTACCGCCTCGCCGTTCAGGCTGACACGGTAAAAGGCCCGGCCGTTGATGGTATGCGCCAGCACGCCGCGCTCGCCGGCGGCGCTGTGATAACCGATAAACATCAGGCCGTCGTAACGTTGATGCTGCAGCCCTTCCACCATCGACAGCCCGCGCGGTTTGCCCTGCACCAGGCGCGCCCGCGCATCGATGCGTTCGGCGCGCAGGTTCTGCATCATCGCGTGGCTGTCGGCCACCGTCACCTCGGTGGCGCCGCCGGCAAAAGCGCCGTCGATGGCGGCGTTGACCTCCTGCTCCATCAGCTCGCGCGCCGCCGCATAGTCGGCGTGGGCCGGGTTGCACTGCTCCGGCCGCATCACGCCGGCGATCCCCTCGATATCCGCAGAGATAAAGACTTTCACATCAGGCTCCTGTATTTAATTTGCCGCCAGCCGATCGAGCAGCGGGCCCAGCGCCACGCGCGCATGCTGCTCGAAGCCGCTGATGCCTTCGGCGCTGAGCAACGCATCCAGCACCGCGTATTCGGTGGCGTCCGCCGCCGCCGCGAACAGCGGCTCCAGCCGTTCGTCCGGCAGCGTCGCCCCCAGCAACCGAGTGGAGAACGCCAGCGCGATGTCGCCGGAGCCGTGCCCCCAATGGCTGCCCACCCGCCCCAGGCCCGCGCCCGCGCGGCGGGCGATGCGGTTCAGCTGGCGGCTGTCCAGCGCCCGATCGCAGGCGATGATGATGATGACCGAACCGGCGTCCACCTGCGGCGGCGGATCCGCCAACAGCTTGCCCAGCGCCTGGCCGACGCGCACGCCGCTCAGCGTCAGCGAGTCGAGAGTGCCGAAGTTGGCCAACACCAGCACGCCGAGCGTGGTGCCGAGCCCCGGGCAATAGCGCGAGGCGGTGCCGATGCCCCCTTTCAAGCCGAAACTGCTCATGCCGCGCCCGGCGCCGACGCTACCGCGCGCAAAGCGGGTGGAATGGTTATCCAGCGCGCTGAAGACGTGCTCCTCACGCACCGCCATCGCCTGAATATCGTTGAGGTAGCCGTCGTTGCACTCCAGCACCAGCGGGTTGATGGTGGCGCTGCCGCGGCCGATCTGCGGATAGCGCCGGCAGCTGCGCCGCACCATGGCGTTGAACAGCGTGCCGACCGCGAAGGTGTTGCTCAGCAGGATAGGCGTTTGCAGCACCCCCAGTTCGTTCAGCTGCACCAGCCCCAGCGGCTTGGCGAAGCCGTTGAGCACCGCGCTGCCGCACGGCAGCGGCTGGTTGAACAGATCGCCCGGCGGCACGATGGCGGTGACGCCGGTCTGGCATTCGCCGTCGGCCAGCGTGTGATGCCCGACGCTGACGCCCGGCACGTCGCACAGGGTGTCGGTCGGGCCGGCCGGATAACGCGCGCCCGGCAGGCGGCGGTGGCGCCGCCAATAGCTCAGCAGATTATCGAGGCTTTGTTGTTCAAATGCCTGGCTGTCTGTCATGGTTCCCTCATCCGCCGTTAGCCCATCAGAAAACCAGAATATCGCGCAATGCGCCGCGCCGTAAATTGAAAGCGGAATCGAGCAGCAAAAATAGCCTTGCCCCATCGCCACTTATTGGGTTTTTAGGGAGAAAAGCAATGTAAATGGCTTGTGGCACGGGTGATATCCCCCCTTATCCAAGATGGATAACCCGATCTGCCGACGCAATGGTCGTTTCACGGTGGGCAATGATCAGCTTAGTGATATTGAGTCTCTTAATTGCCTGATTCACGGCAGCTTCGCTCTCCTTATCCAGTGCACTGGTGGCCTCATCCAGGAACAAAATAGCCGGTTTCTTGTAGATTGCCCGGGCTATGAATAGCCGTTGTTTTTGCCCGCCGGACAATCCCTCCCCCAACTCGCCGATCGGGGTTTCATACCCCATCGGCATGCGCATGATCACCTCATGCAGATAGCTGGCACGGGCACAGGCTTCCATCCAGGCATCATCCATCTCGTCCGCGAACCCGCAGATATTTTCGCGGATTGAGCCGGAGAACAGTTTGTCGTCCTGCATCACGCAGGCAATCATTTTGTGGTAGTTGTTGATGCCGAGCTGCCGGATATCAACGCCGCTCACCTCAACCCGCCCTGAAGCCGGGGTAAACAGTCCGCACAACACCTTCATCAGCGTGGTTTTGCCGGCGCCGGACGGGCCCACGATGGCCACGCTTTCGCCCGGCGCAACGCTGATGTCCAGGCCATCAAAGATAGCCGGTGACTGGCTGTCGTAACGATAGCTCAGGGCATGGGTCGTCAATCCCAAAGGTTGCAGGCCCGCCGTGTAAGGGTGATCGGGTTTACGCTCCTCCCGCGGATGCAGGGCGATATCGGCAATGCGCTCGTTATGCAGGCTCATCATGCGCAGCTGCAGCAAAAATTCCGTCAGCGACCCGATGCGGTCGGAGAACTGCCCCCGAAAGGCGCCGAACGCCACGAACATGCCGAGGGTCATCTGGTTATCGATCACCAGGCTGGTTCCCAACCACAGAATGACGATCTGGTCACACGCCGCTATGAAGGTGTTGATCCCGCCAAACAGCATGTCCATTCGGGTGACGCGGATCCCCGTGTTGATGGTGTCGATTTCAAGGTTTAGCCAGTGAGCGATGCGGCGTTCTGCCATGCCCTGCATCTTGACGGTAGCGATACCGTACAGCGTTTCCATAAAATACGAGCCGGCCCGAGCCTCTCTCACCAGCGCCTCCTCGGACAGCTGACGGTAATAGCCGTAGGTCAGCAGTCGCATCAACACATAAAGCGCAGTGAAAGTGAGCACTACCCAGGTCAGCCAGCCGCCATACAGCGCCATCATCACCAGCACACCGATCACCATGATGCCGTCCATGATGGCGCCGACGATGCTGGTGGTGAAAGTGCTGCGCAGCGTATCCAGTGAACCGAAGCGTGACTGAATGTCCCCCAGCTTACGACGTTCAAAGTAACCGAGTGGCAGGCGCAGCAGATGGGTGAACAACCCGGACTGCCACTGAACGTTGATAAGCGTCGCCATGACCAATCCTGACCATGCCCGCACCATGCCGATGGCGGCCCGCAACAAGATAAACAGCATCAATCCGGCGCAGATGAGCGACAGTAACCCGCGATCTCCGGCAGGAATAGCGTGATCCATCACCAGCTGCGTGCCGATGGGCATCACCAGGTTGACGGTTTCGAATACCAGGGACAGGCAAAAGATTTTGCCGAGCGCCCCCTTGAGGCCATGCACGCTGCCGATCAGCGTGCGAAGATGAATGCGATGACGGACGCTGTCGGCGGTGAATTCGCTGCCAGGCCAGGCCTCAAGCGCTACGCCGGTGAAACTGTGCGACAGTTCCGTCAGGCTGACGGCCCGGCGCCCGCGCGCCGGATCATGCAGCACTGCGCGGTGGCCTTTGACGCTGACCAGCACCACAAAATGGTTGAATTCCCAGTGCAGAATGCAGGGCAGTTTTAGCGCGCCGAGTTCGTCCAGATCCAGAGACAGGGGACGGGTGCTCAACCCCAATTGCTCGGCGATACCGGTCAGTCCAACCAGCGTTGCACCGCGGGTTGACAGGTTGAACTGCCGGCGCAGCGCGATCAGGTCGATATTTTTGCCGTAATAACCGCAGATCATCGCCAGACAGGCCAGCCCGCATTCCGACGACTCGGTCTGGTGCACCATCGAAACCCGGTGGCGCAACCGCAGATCCAGTTGGCTGACCCGTTGTTTGAATGTGGCCCTACTCATTGACTGGCCCCGTCGCGCTGTGTTTCATGTCGTAGAACGGCGACAGCATCCATTTATAAATCTTCCTTTTTTCCAGAAACAGGGGGCTTTGCGCTTTCATGCCGTTTTCCAGGCTCAGACGTTTACCGTCATAGGCAATGGCCTGTTTCTCCGGCATGACGATCACCTTGTAGTACGGCACGGCGGCGGTCAGCGCCGCTTTGGGCGCTCCCTGATAGGTCAGCATTTCCTGCGGCGAGGCCGGGGCTTTGGAGATGACGGCCACCGTACCGGCAAACTGGCCAAATTTCTCCGCCGGAAAAGCGTCATAGCGCACATTGACCTTATCGCCGGCGGCGATGTAGGGGATAGCGTCGTTGGGCACCCACAGTACCAGGGCATAGCGATCGATGTTTTGCGGGATAATCTGCAGCAGACTGTCGCCGACGTTGACCATTTGGCCAACCGTGACGCTCAGCGAATCGATACGGCCGCCGGCCAGCGCGCGAACGATAATATCGCCAGTGGCATCTATGTTTTGCCGCTCCTTTTGCAGCTCGTAGCGCTGCAGCTCCATCTGGTAAATCTGGTTGTCGAATTCGGCAGCCTGGATATGGATCTGGCTTTCCAGCGCGGTGATCTGCAGCGCATTCTGTTCGTTCTGGCCGGACAGGCCCAGCAGGTTGTTCTGCTGCTGGTAATACAGCGCCACCTGGTTGGTAAGCTGGTCCTTATTGATCAGCCCCTTGGTCTGATAGTGCCGGTAGTTCTCCATGTTTTCCTTCATGATGCGTGTCCCTTCCTGGGCGCGTTTGAGGATATCGGTGGAACGGGTGAATGCGGCGGTGTATTGCGCCTTCTGTTGTTCCAGCATGATAAGCGTGGCCAGCTTGCTGCTTTCCAGTCGGTTGATGATTTGCGCAATGCGTGCCAGCTGGCCATCGATATCCCGGCGCTGATTGTCGCTGATCACACCGCTACGGGTACTCTTGCTGACGTCGATCTGGTAAATGGGGGCACCAGCGGCAATCACCTGCCCTTCGGTGACGAATTGCTTGACCACTATCCCCTGGACGACGGAATAAACGTTGGCGGCGCGCGGATAAGTGCTGATCTCACCGGTCACGTTGACCCGCCGGGTATAGGTACCGGCGATCGCGAAGGTGAGAAAGGCGATGAAGAAAAACAGGCAGAGCCCTGTCGTGCCCCAAACGGGAATACCGGGTAGCAGGAGCGCCCTGCCACGCCATTTCATTTTCTGATTCTCGATCGCTTCCTGGCGAAACATGAGCAGCGTCCCTTAGTGAAGTATAATGACAAAACTCACACGCTATTAGATTGGCAATAATCCATCGAAACTTAAACCACCTTGCGTCCAAAGCTATTTTTTATTTTCTCCATGTGGAATAGACGCCATCAGGTGTATCTATGTTGTGTTGAAATAATGCAATTCCAAAATCAGCATTTTGCATGTACTCGGCTATAACATGTGGCTCAACTGAATATTCAATATTGAATACTTTATAAGCCAACCCCAATAAAACCTCGACAATCAATCCCGGACCAGTTAAGACCTGAGTCACACAATAGTCCCTTGTTGTTAACTCGGTTCTCCATGTTAAAAGCCTGGTCAGATAACACTTGGGCTTGTCATCAACGTAACAATCAAATATGCAATTGCTTTTTTCCAAAAAGCGATACCTTTTCTTCATGGTTCTAAGGATGATCCTTATCGCTTTTGATTTTTGATGAGAAGATATGAAATTATTAAAATAAACACCTTTAAATCTTCTGAGTGATCCTAACGCCAATAAATTTTTATGAACGTATGTTTCACCCAATGGCAGTATCATATCCAAAGAAAAACCAGAGAGGTCCTGTTCGACAAGCTGTTTTATTTTTTCAAATCCAACAGCATCTACTCCTAACTCATTTTCATCGCAGCCGATCACTGCTGCAGGCCATAGCTCTTCTGAATTTGTCTTTTTTAAAAAACACACGGTCTTAAATAATAGAAACGAGTTACTCTCGATAATGCCCTCATCTTCTATATGTTTATTTAATCCATGATATATGCTGTCAGTATATGGGAGTGTATCAACATCTACATAAGTCCCGCCATATTGGTAGATAATTAAAAGCCGGACTATGTCGCTTGCACTGGCAAGATTACACCTTAATATAATCTCATAATAATAATATCTCATGAAATCATCGAAACCATTGCAAAAAAGCTCCGTTATACATTTTTTTGTAAAACCTCTACTTTCAAACCATGCGTCTTCAATCGCTTTTGGCGGTTTCTGATAAGGAATTTCATTTTTAATTAAGAATTCAACAATCAGTTCATCAAAAGAAAAGCCCTCCATTATCTTTGGGTATATATAATTAAAGGCGTGATTTTTTATTTTCAATTCAACCTTAAATTTATTTTTTTTCGGCGTTGACGAAATCGCGTATGGCATTGTTTAGCAAATGACACAGTGAAGCGTCTTTGTCATACCAAAAGAATATCTGCTTATCTTTATTCGTCTTTTTCCATATATCGACATAATGAGTATTTACTTCATTTAAGTCACCAATCCATATAAAGTGCAAGATATTTGGAACGGATGGCTTTTCTGTCTTTGATAAATCCACACCCAATATCTGATGGCTCATTTAAATCACCACGCAAAATATAGTATAAAAAATCCGAATGATTCAACTCTGGATTATGGGTCAGTTAAACAAATAAACCATGACCATAACAATGACACAAATAGAACAAAACAATAAATCACCAGAAAAATTTCTCAATGAGTCTAGGTAGTCATTGCTGTTCTTATTTAATTTGTTAATAGCATCGTTTTCGTTCTCAGCTTCTACTTCAACATGATGCTTTCTGAACCCCTTCCGCTTCATGTCTTTAATTATTTCTCGTGTAACCACTTCCTTTCTCAGTACCCTTGACTCATCGCTCTTTATAAAAACAACATATTTATTCATCATATACCCCATAAAAGCACAGAATGTTACTTCTGTGCTGGGATTGCAGCTGTTAATTAGCGTTTGGTTCCGGATTCTCTGGTTTCTCTCGGCCCAGTGCCATTGCCGCCATAACCATTTCCTGTAGAGCTGCCATTCCCCCAGAAACCACTGGCGCCGGAACCACTGCCATAAGGGCTGTTTTTTGACAAGAATGACTGAGGCCCGCGGTCACCGCCGTTATTTCCACCACGATCTGAAGCACCAGAGCCTCCGTTATCAGACGATCTTTTGCCGCTCCCATCTCGATCCTGCCATCCACCTGACACCGCATCGAATTGGCTACTTAAAATTTCCTTCATAAATACTCTCCTATGGGTTTACTGGTTTTACAGTCATTAAAAACAGCTGTAGTGGCAAATGTAAAACACACTAATAACAATCCATAACCACCCTGTATTTCATGAAAAAAAACCAATAAGAAAAGTGTGTTCTAAACATTGCAACTCATCATATTAAAATAAACCCCAGAATAATATATCGAACCTAATTACACGCACATGCTATCGATTCAATTAATTGAATCGCCAAATAATCTCAACGCCCAAGATTAATAGCCCAATAAAGAAGAGGCGGCGGAACAGCTGCGGGCGACAATGACGGCGCACCCTCTCCCCCAGCCACATGCCGCCCAACGCCGGCAACAGCGCCAACAGCGAACCGCCGAGCAGCGTGGCGGGCAGCGCCTGATGCCAGGCTAAACCGGCGGCCAGCGCCAGCGTCGAGACGGTGAACGACAGCCCCAGCGCCTGCACCAGATCGTCGCGCGCCAGGCCCAACGCATTCAGGTAAGGCACCGCCGGAATGACGAACACTCCGGTGGCGCCGGTCAGCGCACCGGTCACCAGGCCGCACAGCGGCCCCAACCAGGGTTCCGCCGCAGCGGAAACGCGCCAGTCGAAACGGGTAAAACCCAGCAGCGCATAACCGATCAGACACACGCCCAGCGCCAGCGGCGCCAGGCGGCCGTCGCCGGCAGTGAGCGCCCCCGCGCTCAACAACGTGCCCAGCGTGACGCACAGCATCATCGGCCAGAGCCGCCGCCACAGCGCCCCCAACCGCGGTCCGCACAGCAACTGCCACAGGTTGGTGATCAGCGAGGGCAACAGCAGCAGCCCGGCGGCCTGCCCCGGCGGCATCATCAGGCTGAGCAGCCCCATCGACACGGTCGGCAGCCCCAGACCGATCGCTCCTTTGACCGTGCCGGCCAGTGTAAAAATGCCCGTCAGGGCGACAATTTCGAGTAACGTCAGCGACATGCGTCTATCCTTATGGCGAATCAACGGCTCGATTGTGGCCGGTGATATAGCGCGGCACAATGCAGCAATGGCAGAGCCTGCCTGCGGCAAAGACAGAGGGAAAACGCATGCATTTTGACTTTATCGATCTGCGGCTGTTGGCGGCGGTACTCGAGACCGGCAGCATCACCGCCGGCGCCGAGCGCGTCGGGCTGTCGCTGGCCGCCGCCAGCGCCCGCATGCGCGGGCTGGAGCAACAGGCCGGCGTAGCGCTGCTGACGCGCAATCCGCGCGGCGTCCAGGCGACGCCCGCCGGTGAGCGCCTGTTGCATCACGCGCGGGTGCTATTGCAGCAGCGTGAGCGGTTGCGCGGCGACCTGGCCGAGTTCGCGCCGGGCCAGCGCAGCCGGCTGCGCATCGTCGCCAATACCGTCGCCGCCGACGCTTTTCTGCCGGAGCTGCTGGCGGATTTTCTGGTGCTGCACCCGCATACCGATATCGTACTGGAGGAGCTGCCCAGCCCGGCCATCGCGCAGGCGGTCGCTGAACGGGCGGCGGATATCGGCATCGTGGCGGATCACGCCGATCTGCGCGGGCTAACAAGCTACCCTTTTCGCCAGGATCGCCTGGTGCTGGCGCTGCCGCCGGGGCATGCGCTCAGCGGCCGCCGCACGCTCAGCTTTGCGGACGCCTTGCCTTTTGATTTCATCGGCCTGCCGGAAGAGAGTGCGCTGCAACAGCATCTGGAACAGCTGGCGATACGCAGCGGCGGCCCGATGCGGCTGCGGGCGCGCGCGGCTCATTTCGACGCCATCTGCCGCATGGTGCTGCGCGGTGCCGGATTGGCGGTGGTGCCGGAAGAGAGCGCCCAACGCCATCCGCAAATTCGGCACAGCGCACTGACGTTGACAGACGAGTGGGCAACCCGGCGCCTGTCGATCGCGGTGCGTGACCTGGCGCAGCTGCCGCTGCCGGCGCAGCGGCTGGTGGCGTTCCTGCGCCATGCCTGAGGCGGCTCAGTGCGCAGCCGCGCCATCTTGTGCCTGCGGTTTCACATTCAGCGTTGTCGTGACGCTCAGCGACATCACATCGCTGCCCAACCTCTCCGGGCTGGTGGTGAACCGCTGAGCGTCGGCCACGCCAAAAAGACGAAGGGCGCATAATGCGCCCTTTTGTTTGCTTACCGGGAATGGCCGAACTTACTCGTCCTTCAGCCCGCGGTTGATCAGCATCGGTTCGATGCTCGGCTCTTTGCCGCGCCAGTCGATGTACAGCTTCTCCAGATCCTGGCTGTTGCCGCGCGACAGGATCATGTCGCGGAAGCGTTGGCCGTTTTCGGCGGTCAGGCCACCGTGTTCGGTGAACCACTGGAAGGCGTCGTCCGCCAGCATTTCCGTCCACAGATAGGCGTAATAGCCCGCAGCGTAGCCGTTACCCCAGATGTGCTGGAAATAGCTGGAACGGTAGCGCGGCGGCACGTAGCTGAGATCGACCTTGTCTTTTTGCAGCGACTCGGCCTCGAACTTGTCCACGTCCTGCTGCGGCTGATCGGCGGTCAGCATGTGCCAGTGCATATCCAGCAGCGCGGCGGACAGCAGCTCGGTCATGCTGTAGCCCTTGTTGAACTTGTCGGCCTTCTTGATCTTGTCGACCAGTTCCTGCGGCATCGCCTCGCCGGTCTGGTAGTGCTTGGCGAAGTGGCTGAACACTTTCGGATCGCTGACCCAGTGCTCGTTGAACTGCGACGGGAACTCGACGAAGTCGCGCGCGGTGTTGGTGCCCGACAGGCTCGGGTATTCCTGATCGGCGAACATGCCGTGCAGCGCGTGGCCGAACTCGTGGAACATGGTGATCACGTCGTCATACGACAGCAGCGCCGGCTGCCCCGGCGCCGGTTTGGTGAAGTTGGCGACGTTGTAGATCACCGGCTTGGTGCCATTGAGCTTCGACTGATCGACGAAGTTGCTCATCCAGGCGCCGCCGCCCTTGTTATCGCGCTTGAAGTAGTCGGTATAGAACAGCGCCAGCGATTTGCCGTCCTTGTCGAACACTTCATACACCTTAACGTCCGGCTGGTAGACCGGAATGTCCTTGCGCTCTTTGAAGCTGATGCCGTACAGCAGGTTGGCGGCGTAGAACACGCCGTTGTTCAGCACGTTGTTCAGCTCGAAGTAAGGTTTGATCTGCGACTCGTCCAGATCGTACTTGGCCTTGCGCACCTGTTCGGCGTAGAACTGCCAGTCCCAGGCCTGCACCTTGAAGTCGCCTTTCTGCTGGTCGATCACCGCCTGAATGTCTTTGGCTTCACGTTCGGCGCGCGCGGTGGCCGCCGGCACGATGTTGCGCATAAAGCTCAGCGCGGCATCCGGCGTCTTGGCCATCTGGTTTTGCAGTTTCCAGGCGGCGTAGTTCGGGTAACCCAACAGCTTGGCCTGCTCGGCGCGCACCTTGGCCAGTCGGGAAATGGTCTGGCGGGTATCGTTGCCGTCGCCCTTCTCCGCCCGCGTCCAGGAGGCGTCGAACAGCGCTTTGCGGGTATCGCGATCTTTCAGGCTCTGCAGCAGCGGCTGCTGGGTGGTGTTCTGCAGCACCAACAGCCACTGTTTCTCCAGCTTGCGCTCGGCGGCCGCCTGCGCTGCCGCCGCCAGCTCACCTTCGGACAGACCGTTCAGCTTCGCCTGGTCGGTTATCGCCAGCGCGCCGTTTTTGCTCGCCGCCAGCAGTTTGTTGGTGAACTGGGTGCTCAGCGTCGCCGCTTCCTGGTTCAGCGCTTTCAGCTTGGCCTTGTCGGCGTCCGACAGGTTGGCGCCCGCCAGCTCGAAGTTCTTATAGGTGACTTCCACCAGCCGGCGCGATTCCGGATCCAGCTTCAGCGCATCGCGATCCTGATAAATGGCCTTGATGCGCGCGAACAATTTGCCGTTGAGCATGATGTCGTCGTTCAGCGCCGCCAGCTTCGGCGAGGTCTCTTCATCCAGCTTCTGCAGCGCGTCGCTGGTGTTGGCCGAGGTCATGGCGCCGAACACGTTCATCACCCGCGTCAGCAGCGAGCCGGCCTGCTCAAGCGCCACGAAGGTATTTTTAAAGTTGGGCTTGGCCGGGTTGTTGGCGATCTTCTCCACCTCTTCCCGCTTTTGCTTGATGCCCGCTTCGATCGCCGGCGCGTAGTCGCTCTCCTTGATCAGGTTGAACGGCGGCGCCTGGAACGGCAGACGGCTTTGATAGAAGAACGGGTTTTGGGTCTTTTGCTTGTCGTGCTGATTGGCTTCACCGGTCACGGTAGCCTCCTTCGCCTGGCCGCTGGGCAGCGCGCTATGGTCGGCGTGAGGTTGGGTTTCTGCTGCCTGTGCCTGCGAGCCCAGCGCCATGCCGATCGCCAGCACCAATGTGGATAAACGCATCAAATCGAAACTCCTCCATGTTCACGGAATAAGGTCTCGGGGAATGGCTCCCTCTGAGTCACCACCTAGCTTAGGCGCAGTTGGCAGTTTGAGCAAAAACAAGTGATTAGAAGTTAGTCGCCTCGCCAACCTGCTGTATCAGAAAGGTCAGCAGCGCGCGCGTTTTGGCCGGCAGATAGCGGCGGCCGGGATAAACGGCATACAGCTGCAGCGGCGCCGGCGGCAAGGCCAGCGGTATCTCAACCAAACGTCCGTCGGCCAGAAACGGCCGGCAACCGAGCTCGGAGAGCATGGCGAACCCCACGCCGGCCAGGGCCGCCTTCAGCGCCATCTCCCCGCTATTGACGCGATAGCGCGCATTGACCGGGACGGTAACGAACTTGCCGTCCGGGCGCACGAACTGCCACGGCATGCCCTTCAGCGCATCCACCGTACTGATACAGGGCAATTGCGTGAATTGCTCAATCTCCGCCGTCGGCGGCCACTGCGCCAGCAGCGCCGGCGCGGCCACCACGATACAGGGGAAAGACGCCAGCGGCTGCGCGACATAGTCGCTGTCGTCCAGCATGCCCCGGCTGATCATCACCGCCAGATCGACATCGTCAAGCAGGGACGCCATTCCCGCCAGATTGGTGACGCAGCTGATTTCGATCTGCGGATGCTGCAGGGCGAAGGCCGCCAACGGATCGCCCAACAGATATGGCCCCACTTCATTCGGCACGCACAGGCGCAGTGGCCCGCGCAGCTGTTGCTGCCGTTCGCTGAGCGTTTGCGCGGTGTGATCGAGCGACGCCAGCAACGGCTGAGCCCGCTCATGCAACAGTTGGCCGTTCGGCGTCAGCCGCATTGAGCGGGTGCTGCGCTCGATTAAGCGCTGGTCGAGCTGGCGCTCCAGCTGCGAGATAGCGCGGCTGACGTTGGAGGTAGGCATCGCCAGCGCCCGAGCGGCCCCGACGAAGCTGCCTTGCTCCACCACCGCCACGAAAATGCGTAACAGGTTTAAATCCAATTTGGCGCGCATGATTATCCCACATTTGATAACAAACCATGCCATTTCTACCACCTAATCCCGCGCAACGCCAAACGCTACACTGCCGGCCTGATTCTGCAACCCATGGATGCTTATGACACCCGCGAGAAAGCTGACGGCGATAGCGCTGGTCATCGCCTTTATTCAATTCACCAATGCCCTGGAATACATGGTGTTCAACCCGATATTTCTCTATATGGCCGCCGACTTTTCCGTGCCCGTCAGTTACGCCGGTTATGTCAGCGCGGCCTATACGCTGGCGGCGGTGATTTCCGGCATCGGCGCGTTCTATTGGATCGGCGGCGTTGAGAAGCGGCGTTTTCTGCTGCTCAACGTCGCGCTGCTGGGGGTGACGACCTTACTGATCGCCGCAACCCAGCAGTTTTATTGGCTGTTGGCGCTGCGGCTGCTGGCCGGTCTGCTGGGCGGCACCACGATGGGCGTGGGGATCGGCTTGCTGCTCAACGCCGCGCCGGCCGCGCTGCACGGCCGAATGTTGGCGACGGTGATCGCATCTTTTTCGCTGGTGAGCATCGTCGGCATGCCGGGCATGCTGTACCTGTGCGAGGTGGCAAGCTGGCGCGCCGCGCTGGTGACTATCGGCGGGCTGTGTCTGCTGGCGGCGGTGTTGGTGGCGCTGTTCGTTCCCAGGGATGCGCCGCAGCCACAGGCTGCCGCGCCCGTCACGCTCGATCGCCGGCTGTTGCTGTTCGCCTCCGCCGCCGGTCTGACGCAGTTCAGCCCGATGCTGCTGATCCCGGTGCTGGCGCCGCTGCTCACCCAGCGGTTACAGGTGGCAGACGCGCATTTGTCCTGGCTGTTTCTCATCGGCGGCGTGGCCGGCTATCTGGCGACCGTGCTGGCGGGCCGCTGGTTGCAACGCGTTGGCGCCGTGACGCTGACGGTGAGCGCCACGCTGTTGCTGCTGGGCAGCCTGTGGCTGGCGGCGCGCGGTGGCGATCGCGCTGAACTGTTTATGGTGACGTTTCTCGCGGCGGCCTACGCGCGGCTGGTGGCGATCTCTTCCC
This sequence comes from Serratia sp. CY74737, assembly GCF_052166775.1. Classification (NCBI taxonomy): domain Bacteria; kingdom Pseudomonadati; phylum Pseudomonadota; class Gammaproteobacteria; order Enterobacterales; family Yersiniaceae; genus Serratia; species Serratia sp. CY74737. Next base: position 154,344 of record NZ_JBJNOF010000015.1, on the reverse strand, counting down.
TGAGCATGCGCTGGCCGGACAATCGGCAACGCGCCGCCTTCTGCACGCTGCAAACCGCCCTGATACACCTGAGCGCCACGGTGGCCTTCTTGCTCTCTTCCGCGCTGCTGAGCGGCGGCCTCACCCCGCGCAGTTTGCAACGCCTGCTGTGGTTATGCGCACTGATCGCCGTCGCCGTCTCGCCGCTCAGCGTTTGGCTGCAGGCGCGGCTGCGTCAGCGCGGCGCCTGATAAACCACCTTACCGTCCACATAGGTGCGATAAATGTTGCGATCGTCCCCCAGGGTCATCAGCACAAACCCTTGCTCCATCAGCGTGGCGCTGTTGGCGTGACGCAGCTGCTGCAGCGGCGTGACCGCCGGATCGAGCACCACGAAATCCGCCTCTTTGCCGACGTTGAAGTTGCCGATTTTGTCGTCCAGCGCCAGCGCGCGCGCGCCGCCCAGGGTGGCATGATAGAACGCTTCTACGGCCGAGAGCCGGTAATGCTGCAGCTGGCCGACCTTGTACGCCTCGCCTAACGTGCGCAGCATATTGAAGGTGGTGCCGGCCCCCACGTCGGTGCCGATACCGAGCTTCACCCGCTTGCGCCAGGCCTGCTGCAGGTCAAACAGCCCGCTGCCGAGAAACAGGTTGGAGGTGGGACAAAAGGCGATCGCCGAGCGGGTATCGCACAGGCAGTCCCACTCCTGCTCCTCCAGATGCAGGCAATGGGCGAATACGCTTTTATCGCCGGTCATGCCGTAGCGGTGGTAAACATCCAGATAGCTGCGGTGTTGCGGGAACAACGCTTTTACCCAGGCCACTTCCTGCGGGTTCTCGCTCAGGTGCGTCTGCAGCCAAACGTCGGGATATTCTTCGCGCAGCCGCTGCACCTGCGCCAGCAGCGCCGGCGTACTGGTGGGCGCAAAGCGCGGCGTAATGGCGTAACCGAGGCGGCCTTTGCCGTGCCAGCGCTCGATCAGTTCGCGCGTCTGGCGATAACTCTGCTCCGGCGTTTCCAGCAGCGCCTCCGGCGCATGGCGATCCATCATGACCTTGCCGGCGATCAGGCGCATGTTCAGCGCCGCCGCCTGGCTGAACAGCGCATCGACCGACTGTGGATGCACGGTGCCGAACACCAGCGCGGTGGTGGTGCCGTTACTCAGCAACTGCTGCAGAAAGAAAGCCGACATCGCGTCGGTGTGCTGCTCACAGTCGTAACGGCTTTCGGTCGGGAAGGTGTAATTGTTTAACCAGTCCAGCAGTTGATCGCCATAGGCGCCAATCATTTCGGTTTGCGGATAGTGGATATGGGTATCGATAAAACCCGGCACGATCAGCTTGTCACGATACTCCGTGACCGCGAAGCCCGGCGGCAGCAGCGCCTCGCCCTGCCGCCAGCTGCCGAACCAGACGATGACGCCGTCGTTCAGCAGCAGCAAACCGTCGGGAACATGCCGCAGGCGTTCTTCGAGCTGTTGCGGCGCCTCCACACAGGCTGCGATATCAAAAAAATTGCCACGAATAGCCGTGGTAAATTGCAGTGCCATTATTTTCTTCCTTGTGACGACCGGCCAAGCCCATCCGCATAATAAATTGCGATGATGAAACAAGGCCCTTTTTACCCAAACGCAAAGACCGGATTAAGCATAGCAAGCCGTGTGCCAACAGGCGGCGATAAAATACATTTTTAAATAAAAACAATTGATTGGTAATTAACCTAAAAGCATAGGCCGGCGAAAGAGAATAAGACCCACGCTCAGTCTTCGACGGCGGATAAATAGCAACCGTTTGCTTGCCGAAATAACACCGCGCCGCTGCACCTTTAATGGGCAAACGACGCTCTTTACGACCGTCCGCTTTATTTCAACGCCGCGTCCGGGGGCGGAACCCCAGCCTGGAGGCAACGGCCAAACTTGAAACGATAACTATTCTCAATTATCATCCGCGCATCTTTTTGACCAGCAATGCGAAAACCATGTCCGCCACCGCCTCTGCCCCGCACGCCGCGCTGTCGCGCCTTTACGCCACCCACCACGCCTGGTTGCAGGGATGGTTGCGTCGGCGGCTGGGCTGCGCTTTCGACGCGGACGATGTGGCGCAGGACACCTTTATGCGCCTGCTGAAAAACGACGCCGCGGCGACCCTGCGCGAGCCGAAAGATTTTCTGGTCACCGTCGCCAAGCGGGTGATGGTCGATCTGTTCCGCCGCAGAACGCTGGAGCGCGCCTATCTTGAGATGCTGGCGCTGATCCCGGAAGGCTACGCCCCGTCGCCGGAGCAGCGCCAGAGCCTGCTGGAAAGCCTGCAGCAGATCGACGCCATGCTCGACGGCCTGGGGCCGAAGGTAAAGCAGGCCTTTCTGTTGTCGCAGCTCGAAGGCTTGGGCTATGCGGACATCGCCGCGCGCCTCGGCGTGTCGGTCAGTTCGGTTAAAAAATACATGGCCAAAGCCACCGAGCATTGCCTGCTGTTCAGCCTCGAAAACGACGTTTATTCATGAGCAACGCCATCACCTCCGAGCAGCGCCAGGCGCTGAAAATGGCCGCACACTGGTATGCCCTGCTGTGCGACGAGCACGTCACCGAACGCCAGCGCCAACAGTGGCAAGCCTGGCACCAGCAGCATGACGATCACCGCTGGGCCTGGCAGCGCGTCGAAGCGTTGCAGAGCCAGCTGCAGGGCGTGCCGGGCAAATTCAGCTATCGCGCGCTCGATCGCGCCGGCCGTCAATCGGCGATCGATCGCCGCACCCTGCTGAAAAGCCTGCTGCTGTTGCTCGGCGTGGGCGGCGGCGGCTTCTTCTACCGGTCGCCACTCGGCCAGGAGCTGCGCGCCGACTACCGCACCGCCACCGGCGAAATCAAACCCATTGTGTTAAGCGACGGCACCCAGTTGGTGCTGAACACCGCCAGCGCGGTGGACGTGCATTACGACGATCGCCAACGGCTGATCCGCTTGCACGCCGGGGAAATCAGCCTGGTTACCGGACGCGATGCCCGGCCGCTGTGGGTGCAGAGCCCGCAAGGGGCGATGCGTGCGCTCGGCACCCGTTTTTTGGTGCGCGAGAGCGGCGGCGAAACGCGCCTGACGGTGCTGGAGCATGCAGTCGAAGCGCAGCTGGCGCAAGACTCGCAACAAAAGCGCCGGGTGAACGCCGGCGAACAGATAAGCTTCAGCGCGGCGGCCTTCAGCGATAAGCAACCGGCTGCGGCGGAAGACGGCTGGCTGCACGGCGTGCTGAGCGTCAGCCAGTGGCGGCTGGACCGGGTGATCGCCGAACTGGCGCGCTATCGGCGCGGCCACCTGAGCTGCGATCCGGCCGTTGCCGGCCTGCGCGTCAGCGGCAGTTTCCCGCTCAACGATACCGATCGCGCCCTCGCCCTGCTCAGCCAGACGCTGCCGGTACGCCTGCAAGGCTTTACCCGCTATTGGTTGCAAATCGTCCCCGCCTGAATTTTTTTAATGAAAATGATAAAAAATCGCATTCTTGATTATCCCTTTTGCTTTGCTCATCCGACTCCCAGGAAAACACTGCAGCAATAAATAAAAAATGATTCAGGAGAAGGTATGAACAACGCTTGGGGAAAGGTCGCTCCGGCTTCGCTTTGGGGAAAACGGGCCACGCCGCTGGCCGTGGCCATTGGTTTGGTCTTCGCTGCACCGCAGATGGCGAGCGCCGCCAGCGCCGCTGCCGCCTATCACATTCCGGCCGGTGAGCTGGACGGCGCGCTGAACGCTTTCGCCGCGCGCGCCGGCATCGCGCTCTCGGTGGACGGCGCACTGACCGCCGGTAAACGTTCGCCGGGCCTGAGCGGCAGCTACGGCGTCGATGACGGCCTGCAGGCCCTGCTGGCGGGCAGCGGCCTGCAGGCTAAAGCGCTCGGCAACAACGGCTACACGCTGGCCAAACTGCCGCAGCCGCAGAAAGAAGAGGACATCACCGTGGTCGGCGACTGGCTGGCGGAAGGCCGTCAGGCAGACGTGTTCGAACACCCCGGCGCGCGCGACGTAGTGCGCCGCGAAGACTTCGTCAAAACCGGCACCACCACCGTGCGTGAAGCGTTGAACCGCGTGCCGGGCGTGGTGGCCCCGGAGAACAACGGCACCGGCAGCCACGATATGGCGCTGAACTTCGGCATACGCGGCCTCAACCCGCGCCTCGCCAGCCGCTCCACCGTGCTGATGGACGGCATTCCGGTGCCCTTCGCCCCTTACGGCCAGCCGCAGCTGTCGCTGGCGCCGGTCTCGCTCGGCAATATGGATGCGATTGACGTGGTACGCGGCGGCGGCGCGGTGCGCTACGGGCCGCAGAGCGTCGGCGGCGTGGTCAACTTCGTCACCCGCGCCATCCCGAAAACCTTCGGCCTGGAGGCCGGCATGCAGGGGCAGCTCAGCCCGACCTCGCGCCAGGATCACCCCAAAGGCACCGGCAACCTGATGATCGGCGGCACCGCCGACAACGGCTTCGGCGCGGCGCTGCTTTACTCCGGCACCCGCGGCAGCGACTGGCGCGAGCACAGCGCAACCAAGATCGACGACGTGATGCTGAAAAGCCGCTACGCCCCGAACGAGGTGCACACCTTCAACAGCCTGCTGCAATACTACGAAGGCGAAGCGAACATGCCGGGCGGCCTGAGCCGGGCGGACTACAACGCCAACCCGTTCCAGTCTACGCGTCCGTACGACAAGTTCTGGGGCCGCCGCCAGTTGGCGAACTTCGGCTACCAATATCAGCCTGATCAGCAGCACAAGTTCGACGTGCAGAGCTTCTACACCTACACCCTGCGCAGCGGCTATCTGGATCAGGGCAAGAACCTGACGCTGTCGCCGCGCGAATACTGGGTGCGCGGCGTAGAACCGCGCTACAGCCAAAGTTTCCGCTGGGGAGATTCCGCCCATGAGGTCGGCGTCGGCTACCGTTACGTCAGTGAATCCACCCATGAGCTGCGCTACACCAGCAAGGCCAGCACCGGCAGGCTGCCGTCCACCGCCAGCCCGTACGATCGCGACACCCAGTCCGGCACCGAGGCGCACGCCTTCTATCTCGACGATCGCATCGACATCGGCGACTGGACCATCACGCCGGGCATGCGCTACGAGTACATCAAGTCGTATCAGAACAACTACATCAAGAACAACCGCCTCGACGTCAGCTATAACGCGCCGCTGCCGGCGTTGAACGTGATGTATCACCTGAACGAATACTGGAACCTGTACGCCAACACCGAAGGCTCCTTCGGCACCGTGCAATACAGCCAGATGGGCAAGGCAGTCAACAGCGGCAAGATTGAACCGGAGAAGGCGCGCACCTGGGAACTGGGCACCCGCTACGCCGGCGATGCACTGACCGGCGAGATCGGGCTGTTCCTGATCAACTTCAACAACCAGTACGATTCCAACCAGGTGACCGACAGCGTGACCGCGCGCGGCAAAACCCGCCACGCCGGACTGGAAGGCAGCCTGCGTTACGATCTTTCGCAGCTGACGCCGAAACTGGACGACCTGACCGCCTACGCCAGCTACGCCTACGTCAACGCCACCATCCGCGAAGACGGCGGCTACAAGGGCAACCAGGTGCCGTTCTCGCCGAAGCATAAAGGCACCCTGGGGCTGGACTACACGCCGGGCAACTGGGCGTTTAACCTTAACGGCGAGTTCCAGTCCAGCCAGTTCGCCGACAACGCCAACACCGTGGCGGAAAGCGCCGACGGCAGCACCGGCCGCATTCCCGGCTACATGCTGTGGGGCGTGCGCGCCGCCTATGATTTCGGCCCGGAAATGGCCGGCCTGAATCTGGGCGTCGGCGTGAAAAACCTGTTCAACCACGAGTATTTCACCCGCGCCTATGACGACAACAACAAAGGTCTGTACATCGGCCAGCCGCGCACGATCTATCTGCAAGGTTCGGTGAAGTTCTGATCCTCAACGGCGGGCGCGGTTAACCGTGCCCGCCGCCTTTCCCATCAACGTGACGACGTCACATAAAAACGTTCCTCCGCGCCGTCGCAGCGGCGAAAAATAAGTCGCTTCTGCCGCCAATGCGCGTAGTATCGACGATCCGCCCCGACTTATGGGCGCGGATTTTTTTGCCATTCTGGCCTGAAAAGCGAGGGAATAACATGAATCATAATGACCTTTCTCAGTGCCGCGTTGACACCGACCGTTTGTTGATTGCCCCCTTTACCGCAGCAGACGCCGACGATGTTTACCAGGCGATCACCCCCACTCTGACGCGCTTTATGACCTTTGAGCCGGAGGCGTCGCCGGAGGATTTCGCCAACGTTTGGCAAAGCTGGCTGCCGCTGATGCGCGAAGGCGAAGAAGTGATCTTCGTCGCCCGCCGGCGCGAAGACCGGCAGTTCGTCGGCGTCGGCGGCGCGCACAACCTGCGCAGCCCCACCCCGGAGCTGGGCATCTGGGTGAAAGAGAGCCTGCATGGCCAGGGCTACGGCCGCGAAATCGTGCAGGGCATCGCGCGCTGGGCCAGCGAGCGCTTTCAGCCGCCGCACTTTCTCTACCCGGTGGCCGAGCAGAATACCGCCAGCCGCCGCCTCGTCGAGTCGCTGGGCGGCGTGCTGGCAGGCCGTTGCGAACGCATCAAGTATGACGCCGTGGTCTACCACCTGCCGCCTCAGCGCTAATCAGCATCGGGCCGCTGGCCCGGTGTGACCTTTTTTCCTTTCCGCCGTGATAACCGCTGCCACTGCCTGCGGGTTTGTGCTAATGATAGAGGCATGTAGGGTAAAAACAGTTGAGGAACAGCAACATGATTATTTTTGTTACCGGCGCCACCTCCGGTTTCGGCGAGGCGATCGCACGCCGTTTTATCCGTGAAGGCCACCAGGTGATCGCCGCCGGGCGCCGCCTTGAGCGTCTCGAAGCGCTGCAGGAAGAATTGGGGGAAGCGCTGCACATCGTGCGGCTCGACGTGCGCAACCGCGCCGCCATTCAGCAGGTGATAGAAGCGCTGCCGGCCGAGCTGCGCCAGATCGACGTGCTGGTGAACAACGCCGGGCTGGCGCTGGGGCTGGAGCCGGCGCACAAGGCCAACGCCGATGACTGGGAAACCATGATCGACACCAACGCCAAAGGGCTGGTGAACATGACCCGCGCGCTGCTGCCGGCCATGGTCGAGCGCAACGTCGGCCACGTGATCAACATCGGTTCCACCGCCGCCAACTGGCCCTATGCCGGCGGCAACGTGTACGGCGCCACCAAGGCGTTCGTCAAGCAGTTCAGCCTGGGCCTGCGCGCCGATCTGCACGGCACGCGCATCCGCGTGACCGATATCGAGCCGGGCCTGGTGGGCGGCACCGAATTCTCCAACGTGCGCTTCAAGGGCGATGACGGCAAGGTCAATAAAACCTACGAAGGCGCCGATGCGCTGACGCCGGAAGACATCGCCGAGTCGGTATTCTGGGTCGCCACGTTGCCGGCGCGCGTCAACATCAACACGCTGGAAATGATGCCGGTCAGCCAGTCCTTCGCCGGGCTGAACATCCACCGCGGCGCCTGAGCCCTGTCGGCGGGAGGCGACTCCCGCCGTGTTTCCTCAGGCCGCGCGCCAGCCGGAAACGATAATCAGCATGCCCGCCAGCGCCACCCCGGCGCCGACCCAATCCAGCGCAGACAGCTTCACGCCGTCCACCACTCGCAGCCACAGCAGCGCCGTCGCCACATACACGCCGCCATAGGCCGCGTAGACCCGCCCGCTGGCCGCAGGATGCAGCGTCAACAGCCAGACGAACAGCATCAGGCTCAAGGCCGCCGGTAGCAGCAGCCAGGCGCTGCCCTGCTTCTTGAGCCACAGGTAAGGCAAGAAACAGCCGATAATTTCAGCGAGGGCGGTGGCGAAAAACAACAGCGTAGTTTTTAACATCGGTCGCAGTTTTCTCTCGATAAAGTAAACGAATCGGCGCTTGGCTGGTGAATTCCAGGAGCGCGGTGGTATATTTGTCACCACGCCTGCGGGCGAGGTAACGCCAGTGCCGCCTTCATCAGGCGCACTCACTCATAAGGATGAAACGATGAAAACATTTTCGACCCAACGACTGCTGCGCGGGATGCTGCCGGTCGCCATGCTGGCCGTAATGGGCGCCTGGCAGGCGCCGGCGCTGGCCGCCACCTGCACTCAGGGCAGCACCTGCGTCACCGTCGATGGCAAAGGCAGCGGCGCGATGAGCACCGAAGAAGCGCGCCAGAGCAAAGAGCAGTGGAATGATACCAAATCCCTGCGCCACAAGGTTAACACCCGCGTCGAGAAAGAATTCGACAAGATCGATCGCGCGGCGGATGACGAAGATCGCTGCAACGACAGCAACAACGTCAACGCCTACTGGGAGCCGGACACCCGTAAATGTCTGGATCGCCAGACCGGGCGTCGGATTAATCCTTAATCCGCCTGCGGCGGGCGGGCAAGCGTGAAACCCGGCCGCCGTTGCTGCTATCCTGTTACAGGAAGTCCATTGTCTAAAAGGATGACGTGATGAAAAAAACGCTGATATTAACCGCTGTGTTGCTGGCCGGCGCGCCGATAGCGGCCCTGGCCTCCTGCGAAAGCGTGAAAGCGGACATTTCGCAAAAAATCGTCAATAACGGCGTACCGGAGTCCGGCTTCAAACTGGAGATCGTGCCCAACGATCAGGCCGATCAAGCGGGCGGCCAGGTGGTCGGCCACTGCGAAAACGACACCCAGAAGATCGTCTATACCCGCCTGAACAACGGCGACGATCGCGGTGATGCGGCGCAGACCGGCACCAGCCAGGATACCTCCAACACGCAGTAAGCCGCACCGGCTACCAGGGCGCTCTGCAGCAGCGCCCGCTCCTTATCTTCCTTACGCCTGTTCCGCCTCTTCCTCTTCGCCCTGCGGCCGACAACGCGACGGGATCAGCATCGCCGCCGCCAGCGCCAGCAACGACACCAGCGCCGAAACCAGAAACACCCAATGCAGCGAAGCCGCCACTTGCTGGGTCAGCTGCGCCAACGCCTCGCTCCCCATGCTCTGGCGCACTGCCGGTTCCATCAGCCGCTGCACCGGATCGTCAATCTCCGGCAACCGCCACTGCAGGTTGAGATTCAGCGTCGCGCCCAAAATCGCGGTGCCGATGGCCGAGCCCACCATGCGGGTAAACACCGTACAGGCGGTGGCGATGCCGCGAATGCTGTAATGGGCCGCGTTCTGCACCGAAACCAGAAACGTGGTATTGCACAGCCCCATGCCGGCGCCGACCATAAACGCCGCCACCCGGCCCCACAGCAAGCCGCCCTCCGGCTGCAGCAGCAGCAAGATCAGGCCGCCCGCCACCAACAACAGCGCGCCCAGCAGCGCCGTGGCGCGGTACGAGGTCATCAGCATCAAGCGGCCGCTCAGCGTGCTGGCCAGCGGCCACCCGATCGACATCAGCGCCAGCGTGGTGCCCGCCTCCAGCGGCGAGCCCCCCATCACGCCCTGAATGAAGGTCGGCAGAAAGGCGCTGATGCCCATCATCGCCGCGCCGATCACCAGCCCGCCGATGTTACCGGCGACGATCACCCGGCTTTGCCACAGCGCCAACGGGAACAGCGGTTCGACCGCGCGCCGCTCCTGGCGGACAAGCAGCGCCAGCGCCGCTGCCGCCAGCGCAAACAGCGGCACCACCCACCAGCCCAGGCTTTCCATCTGCAACAGCGCCAGCAGCAGCGCCGAAACGAACAGCGTCAGCCAGGCGGTGCCGGCCAGATCCAGCGCGTGCTGGCGCAATGGCTGATGCGCCGGCAGATAGCGCCAGAGGAAGAACATCGCCAACAGGCCGATCGGCAGGTTGACCCAGAACACCAACGCCCACGGCAAATGCTGCACGATAAACGCCCCCAACAGCGGGCCGATGATCGCCGACACGCCCCACACGCTCGACAGGTAGCCCATCACCTTCGGCCGTTCGGTGGCGCTGTAGATATCGCCGATGATGGTAGAGGCGATCGGCATGATGGCGCCGGCGCCCAGCCCCTGCAGCAGACGAAAGCCGATCAGCCAATACATGTCGGGGGCGAAACCGCACAGTACCGATCCCAACAGGAACAGCGTGGCGCCGAAGAAGAACACCCGCTTGCGGCCGTAGAGATCCGCCAGCCGCCCGTAGATGGGAATGGTGATCGCCTGCGACAGCAAATAGACCGCGAACACCCAGCCCAGCAGCGAGAAACCGCCGAGATCGCCGATGATGGTCGGCATGGCGGTGGCGACGATGGTGGCTTCGATCGCCGACATGAACATCGCCAGCATGCAGGCGATCAGAATCAGCGGGCGGTGAGCGATGGGTGCGGGTGAAACGTTATTTGTCATGGCGTTATGCAGGTTTCCTGGCGTTTTTGTTTTCCCTGAGTATATCAGCAAGCGCCTGCGCCGAGTCTATCCGCCCTCACATCCCGTCTTCGCCGACGGCGGATCGCACCATTTGGACTTGTTGTTACGGCGTAACGTTATGCGGCGGATTTTTTTCACTTTCCCCCCATCCCAGCGCTGACGCGGGCTGAGACGCCGATCGGCGCAAACTCAATCACCTGATTTTGTTCATAAAACTTGGTACGGTCAACGACAGGGTGCTATACCTTCCCTAGCCGGAGTCGTTGGGCTTCGTGCTTTCTCGGGTTTAAATATCAGTATCTTATGCTGATTAACTCACGTATTGAGCCTACGTTCAGCACGCTGTGCCGAACGCACCCTTCGCTCAATGTCGCTAACCTCATGCGAAACACCCGTTTTGTACCGCCACGCCCGCCGGGCCGTGGGTAACAATCAGAGCGGAATGCGCCGTCTCGTCGGCCGCTCCGCGCAACGGAGGACGCAACATCATGCACAAGTCAGCGCCATACCGGCGCCTGCTCCTCGGGAGCCTGTTGTTTATCGCCGTCATCGCACTGCTGGTTTACGGCATCGGTTGGGACACCCTCAAGTCGCGCCGGGAAGATTTGATCTACCTCGGCCAGCAACACATGTTCCTGGTGGCCTGCTCCATGCTGCTGTCGCTGCTGGTCGGCATTCCCAGCGGTATCTTGCTGAGCCGCCCTTTCGCCGGCCGCTGGGCGGAACACGTGATGCAAATCTTCAACGTCGGCAACACCCTGCCGCCGCTGGCGGTGCTGGCGCTGGCGATGGTGATCATCGGCATCGGCGATCGGCCGGCGGTGGTGGCGCTGTTCCTCGCCTCGCTGCTGCCCATCGTGCGCAATACCTATGCCGGCCTGCGTTCGGTGCCGCCGGCGCTGGTCGAGGCCGCCAACGGTATTGGCATGACCGCCGGGCAGCGGCTGCGCCAGGTCGAACTCCCTAACGCGCTGCCGGTGATCTTCGCCGGGATACGCATCGCGATGGCGATTAACGTCGGCACCGCGCCGCTGGCGTTTTTAATCGGCGCCAGCAGCTACGGCGAGCTGATTTTCCCCGGCATCTACCTGAACGACTTCCCGACGCTGATCCTCGGCGCCGCCGCCACCGCGCTGATCGCCCTGCTGCTCGATCTGGCGCTGGCCGGTCTCGGCCGCCGGCTCAGCCCGCACACCGCATCCTGATGGGAGAAACGCGATGACTCGATGGTTACAACGCCTCCGCCACGCGCTGCTGTTCTCCTTGCTGATGACCGGCGCGGCCGCCTGGGCCGCCCCGCTGACGCTGGCGAGCAAGAACTTTACCGAACAGCGCATTCTGTCGGCGATCACCGTGCAATACCTGCGGGCCAAAGGTTTTCAGGTCGAACCCAAGACCAACCTGGCCACGGTGATCACCCGCAACGCCATGATCAACAAGCAGATCGACATGACCTGGGAATACACCGGCACCTCGCTGATCATCTTTAACCACATCAATAAGCGCATGACGCCGCAGGAAACCTACGACACGGTGAAAAAGCTCGACGCCAAACTCGGCCTGGTGTGGCTGCAGCCGGCGGACATGAACAACACCTACGCCTTCGCCATGCAGCGCCGGCGCGCGGAAAAAGAGCAGATCCGCACGATGTCGCAGCTGGTGGCCAAAGTGGAACAGGTGCGTAAAACCGACCCGAAACACAACTGGCTGCTGGGGTTGGATCTGGAGTTTGCCGGCCGCTCGGATGGCCTGAAGCCGATGCAGGCGCTGTACGACATGCCGCTCGATCGCCCGCAAATCCGCCAGATGGACCCCGGACTGGTCTACAACGCCATCCGCGACGGCTTCGTCGACGCCGGGCTGGTGTACACCACCGATGGCCGGGTGAAAGGGTTCGATCTGCAGGTGCTGGAAGACGACAAAGGCTATTTCCCGAGCTACGCGGTCACGCCGGTAGTGCGCGCCGACGTATTGCAAAACACGCCGGGGCTGGAAGCGGCGCTGAACACGCTGTCGAAACAGTTCAATAACCAGGTGATCACCGAGCTGAACGCTAAGGTGGATATCGACTATCAGACGCCGCAACAGGTCGCCGACGCGTTTCTCAAGCAGCGCGGCCTGATTTAAGGAGGCATGATGAATACCTTACTCTACGCCTGGCAAAACTGGGCCTATATCGCCGGGTTGACGCTGGAACACCTGCTGCTGGTCGGCGTCGCCGTGGGTCTGGCGATCCTGATCGGCGTGCCGCTTGGCGTGCTGATCGTCCGCCACAAATGGCTGGCGACGCCGGTGCTGAGCCTGGCCACGCTGGTGCTGACCGTGCCCTCCATCGCCCTGTTCGGGCTGATGATCCCGCTGTTTTCATTGATTGGCCACGGCATCGGCTACGTGCCGGCGATCACCGCGGTGTTCCTCTACTCGCTGCTGCCGATCGTGCGCAATACCCACACCGCGCTCGACAACCTGCCCGGCGGGCTGCGCGAAGCCGGCCGCGGCATCGGCATGACCTTCTGGCAACGGCTGCGCTGGGTGGAGATCCCGGTGGCGCTGCCGGTGATTTTCGGCGGCATCCGCACCGCCGTGGTGATGAATATCGGCGTGATGGCGATCGCCGCGGTGATCGGCGCCGGCGGCCTCGGCCTGCTGCTGCTCAACGGCATCAGCAGCAGTGACATTCGCCAGTTGATTACCGGCGCCGTGATGATCAGCCTGCTGGCGATCGTCCTCGATTGGTTATTGCACCGCTTGCAAATTGCGCTAACGCCCAAGGGGATCCGCTCATGATTAAATTGGAAAATCTGACCAAACAGTTCATGCAAAAGAACGGCACGCCGTTCAACGCCGTCGACAACATCAATCTGGACGTGCCGGAAGGCGAAATCTGCGTGCTGCTCGGCCCTTCCGGCTGCGGCAAAACCACCACGCTGAAGATGATCAACCGCCTGATCGAACCCACCGGCGGCACCATTCTGATCAACGGCGAAGACACCAGCGCGCTGGATACCGTCAGCCTGCGCCGTAAAATCGGCTACGTCATCCAACAGATCGGTCTGTTCCCCAACATGACCATCGAGGAGAACATCACCGTGGTGCCGCGCATGCTGGGCTGGGACAAAAAACGCTGCCACGCCCGCGCCGAGGAGCTGATGAGCATGGTGGCGCTGGATCCCAAGCGCTTTTTGCACCGCTACCCGAAAGAGATGTCGGGCGGGCAGCAACAGCGCATCGGCGTGATCCGCGCGCTGGCGGCCGATCCGCCGGTGCTGCTGATGGATGAACCCTTCGGCGCGGTGGATCCGATCAATCGCGAAACCATCCAGAACGAGTTTCTCGACATGCAGCGCCAGCTGAAAAAGACCGTGATGCTGGTCAGCCACGACATCGACGAAGCGCTGAAGCTCGGCGATCGCATTGCGGTGTTCCGCCAAGGCAAAATCGTGCAGAACGCCAGCGCCGATGAGCTGCTGGCGCGGCCGGCGAACGAGTTCGTCGCCTCCTTTGTCGGCCAGGATCGCACGCTGAAGCGCCTGCTGCTGGTGCAGGCCGGCGACGTGGCAGGCCAACAAGAGACGGTGACGGTGCGCCGGGAAACGCCGCTGGTGGAGGCGTTCGGGCTGATGGACGATATCGACGCCCGTTCGGTGACGGTGGTGGACGCCGACGGCAAGCCACTGGGCTACGTCAAACGCCGTGAGGCGCGAGGCGCGCCGGGGGTGTGCGCCGACAGCCTGCACCGTTTCCGCGTCACCGCCCGCGCGGAAGAGAACCTGCGCGTGGTGCTGTCGAAGCTGTACGAACACAACACTTCCTGGATGCCGATCGTCGATGAAGACGGCCGCTACAGCGGCGAAATCTCGCAGGATTATATCGCCGACTACCTCAGTTCCGGCCGCACACGCCGGGTGTTGACGCCGCAATAACCCACGCCGGGGCGCTCGCCGCCCCGCCCATGCCGCAGTTTGCTAAAGATTCACTGGTCATCGGCCGGAGCGCCAAGCACAATGCGCTGATGACCCTTTGATTTTTCTCACGACGCCGCCCACGCATGAAAAGATTGGTCCACCTGCACCACTATCGCGCCCTGCTGCGCAGCCTGCTTATCGCCGTGTTTATCGGCGTCGCCGCCGCCCTGGCGGTGTGGCTGTTTCACCGTTCGATGATTGGCCTCGAGTGGCTGCTGCTCGGCAATGCCGACGGCAGCCTGGTAGCCGCCGCCGCCGCGCTGCCCGGCTGGCGACGCGCGCTGACGCCCGCGCTGGGCGGTCTGGCGGCGGGCCTACTGCTGTACATTCACCAGAGCTACCGCCACCAGCGCCCGGCGGCGCCCACCGACTATATGGAAGCGATTGAGACCGGCAACGGCAAGCTGGATACCGGCGCCAGCCTGGTGAAGTGTCTGGCGTCGCTGCTGGTGGTGTCGAGCGGCAGCGCCATCGGCCGCGAAGGCGCGATGATCCTGCTGGCGGCGCTGGTGGGATCGCTCTTCGCCCAGCGCTTTACGCACGAGAAAGAATGGAAACTGTGGGTGGCCTGCGCCGCCGCCGCCGGGATGGCCAGCGCCTACCATGCGCCGTTGGCGGGCAGCCTGTTTATCGCCGAGATCCTGTTCGGCACCCTGATGCTGGCCTCGCTCGGCCCGGTGGTGATCGCCGCTGTGAGCGCCCTGCTGATGACCAATCTGCTCAACGGCGGCCAGGCGCCGCTCTACCTGGTGACGCCGCTCTCCGCCCCCTTGCCGACGCAATACCTGCTGATGGCGCTGGTCGGCGTGGTGGCCGGCGCCGGCGGGCCGCTGTTTTTGTGGTTGATGACCGCCACCGGCCGTGCCTTCCGATCGCTGCGCCTGAAGCCGCCGTTGCAGCTGGCGTTGGGTGGCCTGATCGTCGGGCTGCTTTCGCTGCTGTTTCCGCAGGTGTGGGGCAATGGCTACAGCGTGGTGCAGGCGCTGCTGATCGCGCCGCCGGGGGTGTTGCTGCTGGGCGCGATCCTGGTGTGTAAACTGTTGGCGATCCTCGCCAGCAGCGGCTCGGGCGCGCCCGGCGGGGTCTTCACCCCGACGCTGTTCGTCGGCGCCGCGCTCGGATCGATAATCGGTCAGCTGTTCGGCCTGTGGCCGGGCATGGATGCGGCGGTGCCGCTGCTGCTGGCGCTGACCGGCATGGCCACCCTGCTGGCCGCCACCACCCATGCGCCGATCATGGCGGCGCTGATGGTGTTTGAAATG
This sequence comes from Serratia sp. CY74737, assembly GCF_052166775.1. NCBI lineage: Bacteria > Pseudomonadati > Pseudomonadota > Gammaproteobacteria > Enterobacterales > Yersiniaceae > Serratia > Serratia sp. CY74737. Next base: position 138,788 of record NZ_JBJNOF010000015.1, on the reverse strand, counting down.
ACCGGCGAATACGCGCTGCTGCCCGGCATTCTGCTCGCCTGCGTGATCGCCACCACCGTGTCGCGCGGCCTGCGGCCGATCTCGGTGTACCACACGGCGCCGCTGCCCAAACGCGAGGCTTAGAACTCACCCTGCTGCAATATTTTCCTGAACTGCGGGCACTGCAGGTGCTCGGGTTCAGGGCAATCGACCATGTGCCGCAGCCCGTCGCGCACCTGTATCAGGCGCTGGATATGGCGATCCAACTCATCCGCCCGCGCCGCCAGCAACACGCGATCGAGCGCGATTTTGCCCCGTTCGTCAAACAAGGCGCTCATCTCATCCAACGTAAAACCGGCCAGGCGCGCGAGGGCGATCAACCGCAGTTGATCGAGCACCCCGGCGGCGTATTGACGGCGCAAACCGTGGCGGCCTATCGACGCGATCAGCCCCTTTTTCTCGTAATGCCGCAGCGCAGAAGGCGCGACTCCGCTCAGGCGCGCCACCGCGCCGATATCCAGCTCTTTTGCCATTGACTTGAAGTCGACTTTAAGTTGCACACTGTGCGCACCTTATCACGTCACCGAGCCAAGGACACCCCTATGACCCCCGATTTGTTATTGCGCATTCTGTTAACCGGCGCCGGCGCCACCCTCTGCATGGATTTGTGGGCGTTGCTACTGAAGCGGCGCTTCGGCATCCCTTCCCTCGATTACGCGCTGGTGGGCCGCTGGTTTCTCGGCATGTTCGACGGCCGCTGGTTTCACGCCACCATCGTCACGGAGCCGCCGCGCCAGGGTGAGAGAAAAATCGGCTGGATACTGCACTACGCCATCGGCTTGGCGTTCGCCTTTATCCCGCTCGGTTTGGCGGGCATCGAGTGGTATGCGGCACCGGAACCGCGCATCGCGCTGTTGAGCGGCTGGCTGAGCCTGGCGGCGCCGTTTCTGGTGATGCAGCCCGCGCTGGGCTTTGGCGTGGCGGCGGCGAAAACCGCCAATCCGCGCAGAGCGCGGCTCCTCAGCCTGCTCACCCACACGGTGTATGGGCTGGGCCTGCTGATCGCCGCCCGGTTGTTGGTGACGTTCTGCGCCTGAATGGGCTAGAGCAACGTGGAAATATCGAGGTAGTGCGCCAGTTCGCGCTGCTCCGCGCGCGGCAGATACGGAATTTCACCCAGCAGCGGCGCGGAAATGCGCTGCTGCAGCGCCGTGATGGTTTCGGCATAGTGCGCCAACCCCGGATTGATGCGGTTGGCCACCCAGCCCAGCAGCGGCAGGCCGTCGTTGATGATCGACTGCGCGGTCAGCAGCGCGTGGCTGACGCAGCCCAGCTTGATACCCACCACCAACACCACCGGCAGTTGCTCCTGCACCACCCATTCGGCGTACGGCCGCAGATCGTTCATCAGCACGCGCCAGCCGCCGCTGCCCTCCACCACCACCGTATCGGCTTTGGCGGACAGATCGCGCAGGCCGCTGCTCATCAGGCCGTAGTTGATGTCCTCGGTGGCATGCGCATGAAACACCTCATCCAGACAGGTGATGGGATTGATCTCCTCATAGCACAGCGGCAAGGTGGAAGATGCCTGCAACACCAAAGCGTCTTTATTGCGGATGCCCTCGCTGGTTTCCTGGCAGCGCGCGGCGATCGGCTTGTAGCCCGCGACCGAGCGGCCATCGGCGGCCAGCGCCTGCATCAACCCGCGGGAAACCACGGTTTTACCGACGTCGGTATCCGTGCCTGTCACAAATAAACGCTTCAACATGAATAAAATGCCCCAGAATGCCCCGTTAACAATGTATCGCCGCACCGGCGGCGAAGAAGTCTTGCGGAAAAATTCTAGGGGATGCCGCCACGTAGGGGCTTGAGGTAGCTCAATCTTTTGCAGGATTAATAAGAAGTTCTGATGTTAGCCTTGCAGCAGCTGCACCAGCAATGAACCGTTATACAGCGCCTCTTTCACCAGCGCCGCGCCGGGCATGGTGCCCTGATTGAAGAACTGCGTGGATTCAACCTTGACCTGCTCGCTGTAGGCCGGCAGCGCCTGCTGGCGAATGCAGGAGGCGATGGCCGGGTGCAGGATCTCCGCCGCGCGGTTGAGCGGCGAACCCACCAGGATCTTCTCCGGATTGAACAGGTTGACCATGATAGCCAGAATGCGCCCCACGCTGTGGCCGACGCCGAGGATGATGTCCCGCGCCAGTTGATCGCCCGCCAGCGCGGCGTCGCACAGCGATTCAACGGTCAGCGGCGCGCCGTGCAGGCTGGAGCTCATCGAGCCGCTCAGCCGCTGCTGGGCGATCTCCAGCATGTTCTCGATGCTGGCCACGGTCTCGAGACAGCCATGGTTGCCGCAGTAGCAACGTTTGCCGTAAGGATCGACCTGGGTGTGGCCGATCTCCACCACGCTGTGGCTGCCGGCGTGCAGCACACGGCCGCCGGTGATCACCCCGGCGCCGACGTTGTGGTCGATCACCACCTGAATGACGTTCTGGCTGCCGCGCGAGGCGCCGTACAGCGCCTCGGCCATGGTCCAGGCGCTGATGTCGTGTTGCAAATAGACGGGCAGACCGGTCCGGGTTTCCAGCGCCGGGCCGAGCGGCATCTCCAGCACGTCGTAAAACGGCATGCGGTGCACCACGCCCGACTGCACGTCGATAATGCCCGGCAGCGTAATGGCGATCGCCGTCAACCGTTCCAGCTTGCTTTGGTGGCGAATAAAGAATTGATCGACTTCGGTCAGGATGCGTTTCAGCAGCGGTTCGGGATCTTCGGCCGCCAGCGGCAGCAGCTCTTCCACCACCAGTTTGCTGCTCAGATCGCGCAGCGCCAGTGTGATGCTCCCGCGGCTGATGCGGGCGGACAGGTAGTGCCAGGCCTCGGTGTCCAGCACCAGCCCCACCGCCGGGCGGCCCCGGCTGCCGATTTCCTGGTACTCGGTTTCCTTGACCAGATGGGCTTCCAGCAGTTCGCGCACGATCTTGGTGATGCTGGCGGGCGCCAGCTGTGCGCGTTTTGACAGTTCGATGCGCGAAATCGGGCCCAGTTGATCGATTAGCCGATAAACCGCCCCCGCATTGGTCTGTTTGATTTGATCAATATGCCCAGGCTGCCCAACCGCAATCACAAACCGGCTCCTACTATTTTTCGCGCTTCTAAATAAAGACTAGGGGTTATGGTGGGGCTTTTGTCATACAGCGTCAACTATTTGATTCGTTATGTGATTTGCTGCACAAATTCCTCGCAATTTCAGCGCGAATTGATTTTTATTTGCCCAATCTCAACGTCATTTCAGCATCAACGCCATCAGCGCCTGCGCCGCGGCGGTCAGCGGCCGTCGGCGGTGATGCACCAGCCACACTTCGGTCGTGGCGTCCGGCTCCGCCAGCGGCAAATAACGCACGCCGTCCACCCGCACCCGGGCGAAAGATGCCGGCAGAATCGAGACCCCCAATCCGGCGGAGACCAAACCGATGATGGTCATCGCTTCCCCCACTTCCTGAGTGATATACGGGGTAATGCCGGCCTTGCCGAGCAGCAGCAGAATTTCGTCATACAGCGCCGTGCCCACTTCGCGCGAGAAGAACACGAACGGCTCCTGCGCCAGGTGTTGAAAACGCAGCGCGCCGCCGGGCGTTTCCGCCAGCGGATGCCCCTCCGGCACCACCGCCACCAGCGGTTCACGCAGCAGCAGCTGATAGTGCAGCGCTTCCGGCAGCCGCGTGTTGCGCATCACCCCCAGATCCAGCTCACCGTTCAGCAGCGGTTCGATCTGCTGTTTGGTGTTGATTTCGCGCATTTTGATGTGCACCTGCGGAGACTGCTGACGGAAAGCACGCAGGCTGCGCGACACCACGCCGATGAAGGGCGCGGAAGAGGTAAAGCCGATGGTCATTTCCCCCAGCTCGCCGCGATCCAGACGCGCCGCCTTTTCCGCCGCTCGCCCGACCTGATCGAGCACCTGATAGGCTTCTTTGAGGAACATCTCCCCGGCCTGGGTCAAACTGACGTTGCGGTTGTTGCGCGCCAGCAGCCGCGCGCCGACCATCTCTTCCAACGCCTGGATTTGCTGGCTGAGCGGCGGCTGGGAGATACGCAGCCGCTCCGCGGCGCGGCCAAAATGCAGCTCTTCCGCCACGGCGATAAAGTAACGCAGGTGTCTCAACTCGATATTCATATTTAAAAAGTCTTAATTGTAATTATTAATATATTAGACAAAAAAATCGCCGCTCCCTATCATTTTGTTATCTGCAAAGTGTCTGTTTATCTCCCCGAAGTTCGGTAAGGAAACGCTGTGACAACCCCTGTGCGTTCTGCGGCCGTGATGCCGTCGACGCTGGCCGCCAACGATGACGCGGCCGCTGCGCCAAAAGTAAAACGCTCCACCCTCAACAACAAACTCCCCTATATCGAACGCGGCACGCCGCAGTTTATGCGCGTAACGCTGGCGCTGTTTTCCGCTGGGCTGGCGACCTTCGCGTTGCTTTACTGCGTGCAGCCGATCCTGCCGGTGCTGTCGCAAGATTTCGGCGTCTCGCCGGCCGAAAGCAGCCTGTCGCTCTCGGTCTCTACCGGCCTGCTGGCGATCGGCCTGATGTTCACCGGGCCGCTGTCCGACGCCATCGGCCGCAAGTCGGTGATGGTGGTGGCGCTGTTGCTGGCGGCAGTCTGCACGCTGATTTGCGCCTTTATGACCAGCTGGCACGGCATTTTGCTGATGCGCGCGTTGATCGGCCTGTCGCTGAGCGGCGTGGCGGCGGTCGGCATGACCTATCTCAGCGAAGAGATCCATCCCAGCTTCGTCGCCTTCTCGATGGGGTTGTACATCAGCGGCAATTCGATCGGCGGCATGAGCGGCCGCCTGGTGACCGGGGTGTTGACCGACTTCTTCTCCTGGCGCGTCTCGCTCGGGGTCATCGGTCTGTTCGCCCTCGCCGCCGCCTTCATGTTCTGGCGCATTCTGCCCGCTTCGCGGCATTTTCGCGCCAGCTCGCTGCGCCCCCGCACGCTGCTGATCAACTTCAGACTGCATTGGCACGATAAGGGGCTGCCGCTGCTGTTCGCGGAAGGCTTTCTGCTGATGGGCAGCTTCGTCACCCTGTTCAACTACATCGGTTATCGCCTGCTGGCGGATCCTTATCATCTGAGCCAGGCGATCGTCGGCCTGCTGTCGGTGGTCTACCTCACCGGTTCCTACAGCTCGCCCAAGGCCGGGGCGCTCACCTCGCGCTTCGGGCGCGGCCCGGTGCTGCTGGCGTCGATCGTGATTATGCTGATCGGGATTCTGATTACCGCGTTGCCGCAGGTGCCGGCGATCTTTATCGGCATGATGCTGTTCACCGCCGGTTTCTTCGCCGCCCACTCGGTGGCCAGCAGCTGGATCGGCCGCCGTGCGCGCCGCGCCAAAGGCCAGGCGTCGTCGCTGTATCTGTTCTGTTATTACGTCGGCTCGAGCGTGGCCGGGACCCTCGGCGGCGTGTTCTGGCACAGTTTCGGCTGGAATGGCGTGGCGGCGTTCATCAGCCTGATGCTGTTGCTGGCGCTGCTGGTGGTGCATTACCTGAAGCGCCTGCCGGAAGCGGCGCGCCTGTGAATAAAAAAGCCGCGGTGGATTACCGCGGCTCGCTATGCCAATGCCGGTGATTATTGAGCGGTTTTCCAGCGGGTACGCAGGTACTCCACGGCCTTATCCGTTTGCGGCTCGGTCAGATAACGTTGCCGGAACAGGATGGTTCCCCCCATCCCCGGCAAGCTCTCGTTGAGATCCAACTGCCTTTTCAGCTCAGGAACGCCGCCGTCGACGGTCCATGCCGGTTCGCTCGCCGATGGCGTGCCCACTTTATACAGCGCCACCCCGGCATAAAGCCGAACCGGCGTGTCTTTCACCACCTCGGCCCACCAGTTGGCCAGCACGTCGTAGCGAACTATTTCACGATCGAAGGGCCAGTACAGCTGCGGTGCGATGTAGTCGAGCAGCCTCAGTTTGACCCACTGGCGCGTATCGGCATAGGCCGCATCGTACGATGGCGCGCCGGCCTGAGTCGCCGAGCCGGCGGGATCGTCCGCTTTGTTTCGCCAGACGCCCGCCGGGCTGACGCCAAACGCGACAGCGGGCTTTAGCGCCCTGACGGTGGCTGAAACCTGTTTTATCAATTGCAGCGTGTTGTCTCTTCGCCAACTGGCCTTGTCTGCAAACCCTTTGCCGTATTCGCGATACGTCTTTTCATCATCCAGCGGCGATTGCGGCGTCTCATAATAGAAATAATCGTCAAATTGAATGCCGTCGACGTCATAGTTTTTGACGACTTCGGCCACCACGCCGGTGATCCAGTTGCGCACGTCGGGTAAGCCAGGATCGAGCGCAAAGCGGTCGTTGGCCGTACGTATCCAGTCGGGATGCAGCGCATAGACGCTGGCCGGCGGAGACTGCAGCGTTTGATTAAGGGCATCAATCGTTTGCTGCCGGGTATTCATGGAAACCCGATAAGGATTCAGCCAGGCGTGCACTTTGATGCCGCGCCGGTGCGCTTCTTTCAGCATAAAGGCCAGCGGATCGTAACCCGGATCCTGGCCCACGGTGCCGGTCAATACCTCCGACCAGGGCAAGATGTCAGAACGCCACAGGGCCGTTCCGTCCGGTTTAACCTGAAAATACACCGTGTTAATCCCGGTTTTCACCATGTCGTCCAGTGCGTCCGTCAGTGCCTGCTGCTGCAGGCGAATTCGCTCTGGCGCGGTTTCCGCTTTCAGGGAGGCCGCCGGCGGCCAGTCCAGCCCCATGACGGTGGCCAGCCAGATGCCCCGCATCGGTGTGACCGGCGGTGCAGGCTGCGGAGGCTTTTCCGGCTCAGGGGGTTTGGCGCATCCGCTCACGCCCAGCATGGCGGCCATCAACAGCCATCCGCCTAATTTTGTTGCGCCTGTCGGCATAAATGTTCTCCTTCCGTGAGTGACGGTTATCCCATGTCGTATCGTGCAGAGCAAGAAACCGCACGCTTTATCAACGCTATCCCGCGACCGGCGTCGCCCTTTCTGACGACGCCGGTACTTGTCCCATTACCAGCTCAGCCCCGTCCCGCGAGGGAACGCCACCTTGCCCGTATTGGTTTCCTCATCGTAGTCATGCCAGGTGTTGACCGGCAGTTTTCCGTGCGGTGTGATTTTCCCCGTCAGCACCTGTGCCAAAGCGATCATCGAAGGGCCACGCCATACGCCGCTGTCATACCCGTAGTAAGAATAGGTGGCGACGGCTGCATCCACGTCTGCGGCATAGTTCACGATATCGTAAGGCGCGCGCAATGAGAGGTGAACGCGTTTTTTCCCCTGCTCGGCGGCGTATTTCAACCAGCCCGGATAAGGACTGGTATCATTAGCCGCCCCGGTTGCGGAGGTCACGACCCCATCCTGCTCGGCAGGCGTAAAGCGAGTCGAAAGCGTGCCGAGCAGGAACACGTCGCAATCGGCAATATGCGCCCTGATTTGGGCATCGCTCAGTTCCGTTTCCTTCGCGGCAACGACGTTCTGGTAGCCCTCCTGCGCCATCACGTTAGCGATGCCTTTGGCCTGCTCACCCCACGGGGTCAGGATAAAATAGCGCAGTGCCTTGTCTTTCAACGGCAGCAGGCTGTGGCGGTTAATGACCACGGTAATGGAGCGCTCGGCGATGCGTTTTTCCAGCTTATGCGCTGAGGACGAAACGCAGCTGGAACAAGGGGCCTCGCGATGCCCCATCAGGTGATGGCGTAATTTGAGGCGCAAAATGCGCTCAACCGAAGCATCGATATCGGCCTCGCTGAGATGCCCTGTTTTCACCCGGTCCGCAAGGTAACGAATCAGGTCCGGTAGCAATTTAGCCTGGGCCGGCGAAGCGATGCTGACAGGCATCAGGGCGATATCCACCCCGGCGGCAAAGACGTTTTCAGCCGCCCCTTGCTGGCTGAAATGCTCGGCAATCGCCCCCATATCCAGCGCATCTGAAATCGTTACGCCGGCATAACCCAGCTCATCGCGCAGGATGCGGGTCTGAATTTCATGCGACATGGTGGCCGGCACCGTGATTTTTTCGCCGCTGCGGGTGTCGATCTGGCGGTTATCCAGCGCGGGGTACTGAATATGCGCGGTCATGACCATGTCCGGCGCCGCACAGCGGTCAATGGCCTGTTTGTAAGGCGCGATATCGATGGCAAACGCCTCTTCCCGCGTACGATCGACGCGCGGCAAACCGGTATGCGAGTCGGTGGAGGTGCTGCCATGGCCAGGGAAGTGTTTGTAAGCGGTGATAAGCCCTTGCTGCTTCATCCCCGCCACCATTTTCTCGGCCAGGCGGGAAACGGCGTTCTTATCATCGCTGAAGGCGCGAACGTTAATCACCGGGTTGAACGGGTTGGTGTTGACGTCCACAACCGGTGCAAAGTTGGTATTGATATGCAACGCGCGCATATCCTGGGCCATCAGTTTGCCCTGTTCAACGGCGAGCTGTTTATCGGCGCCGCCCTCAATCGCCGCGGCGAGCGCCATATTGCCGGGGAATGAGGCATAGTCGCCGCGCGGCAGCCGGAAAACGTTACCGCCCTCGTTATCCGTGCCAATGAACAGGCGGATGCCGGCGTGGGTTTTCATCGCGGCATACCAGGCCGTTAACGTATTGATCTGCTGCTTATCTTTCAGATTATTGGCAAACAGGATCACCCCGCCCACATGGTTATCGGTGATCAGCTTGCCAATGGCTTCATCGGGAACGGTCATATCCTGATTGCTGCTACCGTTCCGATCCCAGTAGCGAAAATCCAGCATGATTTTTTGCCCGATCTTCTCTTCCAGCGTCATGTTTTTGACTTTCTGTTTAATATCCACAGTAAACCTCCTGTTAAAGCACCCGTTAATGACAGAAGAAAAGATAACCCCAAGGGCTCATAGCGTCCTGCCATTCTGTTTGTTCCAGCGTTTGGACAACGGCAAACGGGAAATGGATTAAACAGAAGACAAACGAACAGGAAAAAATCCATCAATGAATCAAACCATAAGAAGAGCAGGTTTATTTTCGACAATCACACTTGCCCGCATGCGTAGCAGACGAGCGAGAGAATTCCCCCTGCTGCCCGCCCTATTTCCTCCTGGTAAGCCGGGCGGACAGTTAAGCCGAGTATTGCCCCATTGCCGATGTTGCCCCCAGTCCGCTACTCTCCTATAGTATGTTGTAACTAAAATAGGGGCATATGATGAGCAAATACGATGTGATTGGCCGGATGAACGCCTGCTTTGCCGAACTGGAGCAAGCCCTCGGCGCATTGCAGCAGCAGATAACCCCGCTGCGGCTGCTGGCGGCGCGGGTGTTTAGCCTGCCGGAGGTAGAAAAAGGCCAGGAACATCAAGCTATTTCGCATATCGCGGTCGAGCAGCATGTGGGGCAAGCGGCGCGCGATCTGGCGCTGGAACACTATCAGCGGCTCTTCATCCACCATAACCGTGAGAATGTCAGCAGCAAGGCCGCCGTGCGCCTGCCCGGCGTCATCTGTCTGGCGGTGGAGCAAGCGGAGTATCAGGCGCTGCAGGCGCAGCTGGCGCTGATCAACCGCCTGAAGGGCGAACTGGAGCAGATTATCACCGTCGATTCCGGCCTGGCGCCGGAGCAGCGTTTCGAATTCGTGCACACCCATTTGCACGGGCTGATTACCCTCAGCGCCTACCGCACCCTCACCGCCCTGACCAATCCCGACTCGGTGCGCTTCGGCTGGGCCAACAAGCACATCATCAAAAACGTCAAACGGGACGACATCCTGGCGCAGCTGGAGAAAAGCCTGAAAGCCGGCCGCGCGGTGCCGCCGCACAGCCGTGAACAGTGGGCCGCCCTGGTCAGCCGCGAGATAGACGATGTCAGCCGCCTGCCGCAGCATGCGACGTTGAAAATCAAGCGGCCGGTAAAAGTGCAGCCGATCGCCCGCGTGTGGTATCAGCAGCAGCAAAAACAGGTGCAACATCCCTGCCCGCTGCCGCTGATCGCCCTGTGTCAGGTTGAAAGCGGCGCTGCGGTGCCGAAGATCGGCGAACTGCTCAACTACGACGCCGACGCAGTAAAGCATCGCTACAAACCCGACGCCAGACCGCTGCGGCTGCTGGTGCCGCGCCTGCACCTGTATACCGACGGCACTACTCGCTGAGGGCATATACCCGCAGGCGATGACCGTCCGGATCCCGCGCCACAAAGGTGTAGCCGAATTCCATTTCGGTTGGCGTTTGCTCGATAGGCAGCCCGAGCTCGCGCCACTGGTTATAGCGCGCCTCCACTTCTTGCGGATCCTGGCATAAAAAGCCCAGTTCACCGCCGCCGCCGGTCAGCGTGGCGGCGGGTTTTACCCCCTGTTTGGCCCACATCCCGAGCTTGAAGCCGTTGTTGAGCACGAACAGGGCAAAGCCGGGAGAAAGCTCTACCGGCGCCTGCCCCAGCAGGCGTTGATAAAAGGCGGCGCTGTTGAGCGGGTTATCGACGTAAAGCAGGGTCATGCTGGGAAGGGTCATCGGTCTGTCCTCTGGGTGATGGGAACCGGTTGGTTCCCGATAGGCACAGACTAAAGGAGGCGACTGACAGTTTATGGCAGCAGCGTGTCGTTATTGTTCCGCAATGCCTTCGCTCAACCGCCACTCTTTCAATAGTCGCCGCCGGCCATGCGGATAACGCTGTTCAAGCGGCGTGGCGGCCTGAATGCGATCGAGGCGAAAATGACGAAAGGCCTGACGCAACTCACACCAGGCAACCAGCATCTGGAACTGGTCGAAAAAGCCCAGCGCAAAGGGCCACAGCAGGCGTTCGCTGCGCTGCCCCGCCAGGTCGAGATAGTCGATATGCAGCTTGCGCTCGCGGCGGATGCTGTCACGGATTAACACCCGCATCTCATCCGCCACCGGCGGCGACTGAGCCGGTGCGATAAGCAGCGTGTTGGCCTCCAGCTCCTCCCGCAGCGCCGTCGGCAGCACGTCGGCGATCTTGGCGAGCGCCTGGCCCGCGGCGCTCGCCAACTGGCTGTCGCCGCGGCGGCTGACCCAGCGCATGCCCAGCACCAGCGCTTCTATTTCCGCTTGCGAGAACATCAGCGGCGGCAGCATAAAACCGGGGCGCAGCACATAGCCGAGCCCCGCTTCGCCGACGATCTCCGCTCCCTGCTGCTGCAGCGTGGCGATATCGCGGTAAAGCGTGCGCATGCTGATGCCCAGCGTCTGCGCCAACGCATGGCCCGCCACCGGATAGCGGTGGCTGCGCAACAGCTGCATCAGATCGAGTAAACGTTGTGCGCGCGACATCTTAATTTCTCCATAAAAAAGGGGCTTACCTCAGTAAGCCCCCGGTTGCCTCACAGATCAATTATTTCTGCATGCTGCCGACCATCGCCTCCGGGCGCACCCATTCATCGAACTGCGCTTCGGTCAGATAGCCGAGCTTCAGCGCCGCGGCTTTCAACGTCAGCCCTTCCTTGTGCGCTTTCTTGGCGATTTCCGCCGCTTTGTCATAACCGATATGGGTGTTGAGCGCCGTCACCAGCATCAGCGATTCATTCAGCAACTGGGTAATGCGATCGCGGTTCGGTTCGATGCCCACCGCGCAGTGCTCGTTGAAGCCCTGCATACCGTCGGCCAGCAGGCGGATCGACTGCAGGTAGTTGTGGATCACCATCGGGCGGAACACGTTCAGCTCGAAGTTGCCGGAAGCGCCGCCGATATTCACCGCCACGTCGTTGCCCAGCACCTGCGCGCACAGCATGGTCATCGCTTCGCACTGGGTCGGGTTGACCTTGCCCGGCATAATGGAGCTGCCCGGCTCGTTCTCCGGGATAGAAATCTCGCCGATGCCGCAGCGCGGGCCGGACGACAGCCAGCGCACGTCGTTGGCGATCTTCATCAGCGAAGCCGCCAGCCCTTTGAGCGCGCCGTGCCCCTGCACCAGCGCATCGCAGGTCGCCAACGCTTCGAACTTGTTCGGCGCGGTGACGAACGGCTGATGGGTCAACTCCGCCAGCGCTTTAGCGACGCGTACGGCGTACTCCGGATGGGTGTTCAGGCCGGTGCCGACCGCCGTGCCGCCCAGCGCCAGCTCGGCGATGTGCGGGATGCTGTCTTCGATGTGTTTCAGATTGTGCGCCAGCATCGCCGCCCAGCCGGAGATTTCCTGCCCCAGGGTCAGCGGCGTGGCGTCCTGCAGGTGGGTGCGGCCGATTTTAACGATGTCGCGGTAGGCTTCGGCCTTGTCGCTCAGCGTCTTGTGCAGCACTTTCAGCTCGGGGATCAGGTGCTCGCGCAGCGCAATCACAGCCGCCACGTGCATCGCGGTGGGAAACACGTCGTTGGAGCTCTGACTTTTATTGACGTCGTCGTTCGGATGCACCTTGCGCTCTTCACCGCGCACGCCGCCCAGCAGCTCGCTGGCGCGATTGGCCAACACTTCGTTCATGTTCATGTTGGTCTGGGTACCGGAGCCGGTTTGCCAGATTGACAACGGGAACTGGTCGGCATGGCTGCCCGCCAGCACTTCGTCGGCGGCGTTGATGATGGCGGCACCCCGCTCGGCCGGCAGCAGCCCCAGATCCACGTTCACCTGCGCGGCGGCGCGCTTGGTCAACGCCAGCGCATGGATCAGCGCGGTCGGCATCTTTTCGGAGGAAATGCGGAAATGCGCCAATGAGCGCTGGGTCTGTGCGCCCCACAGCTTGTCGGCCGGTACTTCGATGGGGCCCATGGAGTCTTTTTCGATACGAACGCCTGCCATCATTGTCTCCTTAGCATAATTCCTAAAATTGTAGGGTTAGGCCGACGCGCTACCCCCCGTCGGCACGCATTCCCAGTATAGTGACATAATAACTATTCGCATTAAGAGAGTTATCTCACAGCACGATTCATCTCTTTTACCCATTCATGACGCGGTTATTTGCCGTCGGTTAACCCGCGCCGAAATAAAGACGAAGAAAGAACCGGGATAATAAACGCGGAGATGAAATTAACGCGCGTGACGCGAATTAAAATTATTGATGCGCTGCGCCTGTAAGTGATTGAGTTCATCGATCCGCTGCTGTTGCAAATGATTGATCTCATCGTAGGCATCCTGCCGTTCATTATGGCGATACGCCCCGGTCGCCACCGCGCCGGCGGTGAGCGCCAGCGGATGTGTCACGGGTGCAGTCACGGCGGGAAGCGCGACCGGTGCGGGCGCAACGACGATCGGCGCCGGCGTTATCACCACGGCGCGCGGGGCCGCGTAGGGATAGGTGACGATCACCGCCCCCTGAGCCGCCCCGGTGCAAAGCCCCAACAACAGCAACCATTTTTTCATGCAACAGACCTCTCATTTCGTTAAATCGACTCGTTAACGGCTACGGTAAAGCGGTCTGTCGTTCAGGTTTAAGCTCGGCGTGTGATCGCCCGACTTGGCGCAAAAATAATAATAAGGGAATGGCTCAGAAGGTAAAAAATAAATTCCGCCGACATACTTTGACATGCCGATAAATAAATAATGACGTAGAAAGCCTGCGCTGTCGGCAATAATTTCTTTCCCTCCCATCAACGATCGATTGGCGGATTTGCCGGGCCCTCTTGAGGCCGGTGAGCCATTTGAGACGCCGATCGTTATCACGCTATACTCTGGCCGCGTGGCCGGACGCAACCTTATCCGGCGTTGTTTTGATCGCGCCCATGAGGGTTCCTGCCGACACGGGCGTATGATGGTTGTCGGCACAGATGAAGCGAATCGTATAAAATCAGTAAGTTATTGCCATTAGTGCGGCAATGACGCAAAGGACGTTTATCGACATGCAAAAAATGACCAACGCGGTACAGAATTACGCCTGGGGCAGCCACGATGCGCTGACCCGTCTTTACGGCATCGCCAACCCGGATAATCAGCCGATGGCCGAACTGTGGATGGGCGCGCATCCCAAGAGCCCTTCCCGCGTGCCCGGCGCCGATGGCGCACTGCGTTCGCTGCGCTTTCTTATCGATGAAGACCAGCCAAAGCAGCTGGGCGCTGACGTCGCCAGCCGCTTTGGCGAGTTGCCGTTCCTGTTTAAAGTGCTCTGCGCCGATCAACCGCTTTCGATCCAGGTCCACCCGAGCAAAGCGGCGGCCGAGATCGGCTTCGCGAAAGAGAACGCCGCCGGCATCCCGCTGAGCGCCGCCGAACGCAACTATAAAGATCCCAATCACAAGCCCGAGCTGGTCTTCGCCCTGACGCCGTTCCTGGCGATGAACGGCTTTCGCGAACTGGCCGATATCGTCTCCCTGCTGCAACCGATCGCCGGCGCGCACCACGATATCGCCACCTTCCTGCAGCAGCCGGACACCGCCCATCTGTCTACCCTGTTCGCCAGCCTGTTGACGATGAGCGGCGAGCAAAAGTCGCTGGCGCTCGGCGTGCTGAAAGCCGCGCTCAACAACCAGCAGGGTGAACCCTGGGATACCGTGCGCTTCATCGCCGGTTTCTATCCGGACGACAGCGGTCTGTTCTCACCGCTGCTGCTGAACGTGGTGCAGCTCGCGCCGGGCGAGGCGATGTTCCTGTATGCCGAAACGCCGCACGCCTATCTGAAAGGCGTGGCGCTGGAGGTGATGGCCAACTCGGACAACGTGCTGCGCGCCGGCCTGACGCCGAAATTTATCGACGTGCCCGAGCTGCTGGCCAACCTGCAGTTCCGCCCGCAGCCGGCGTCCGGCCTGCTGACCCAACCGGAGCGGCGCGGCAACGAACTGTTCTTCCCGATCCCGGTGGAAGATTTCGCCTTCTCGCTGCACGATTTGACCGCCGCGCCGCAGGCGCTCGCGCAACGGAGCGCGGCTATCGTGTTCTGCGTCAGCGGCGAAGCGACGCTGGAAAAATCCGGGCAGCGCCTGACGCTCAAACCGGGTGAATCCTGCTTTATCGGCGCCTTCGAATCGCCGGTCAACGTCAGCGGCAGCGGCCGTATCGCCAGGGTTTATAACCAACTGGCCTAACCGTTGATAAATTTCAGCAAATTGCTTGCTGAAAGCGAGAGCTGCCCCCACAATTAAACGCCTGCGGGCGTTTTTTGTCGGCCCACATTTGCCCCCTCCCTCGCAACGGAGGGTTATAAGAAAAAAGGATGAAACAGAGCTATGAAAAAATCGTTAGTCGCTGTCAGCGTCATTGTCGTTCTTGGCGCAGCATGGACCGGGGCATCCTGGTACACCGGGAAACAGATCGAGCAGCACATGGGCGAAGTCGTCGACAACGCCAACGGCCAACTGAAAGCCTACCTGCCGAAAGCCGGCGTCAAGCTGAGCTATGAAAATTACCAGCGCGGCCTGTTCAGCAGTAAAGTGCGTTATGTGCTGCGTTCCGACGGCACGGATACCAGCGAAAACGCGGCGCTGAAAGCCGGTGAAGAAGTGGCATTCCTGGAAACCATCGATCACGGTCCGTTCCCGTTCGCGCAGCTGAAAAAATTCAACCTGCTGCCGAGCATGGCGTCGGTGCATACCGAGCTGGAAAACACCCCGGCGGTGAAAGGCCTGTTTGAAACCACCAAAGGCAAATCGCTGTTTACCGCCGATTCGCGCATCTCGTACAGCGGCGATACCGCGTCCACCATCGACTTTATCCCACTGGACTACCAGAAGGATAAGTCTTCGCTGAAATTCAGCGGCGCCACCATTGACGCCGACGTGTCCCGCGATCTGAAAAAAATCGCGTTGGACGCCAACAGCGACAACATCGTGTTCGCCAGCCCGAACGAATTCGGCCAAAACGAGCAGATCACCTTCCAGGGCTTCAACCTGAAAGGCAACAGCAACGAAAGCAAGTTCGGCGTGAAGCTCGGCGATCAGACGATGACCCAGAAGCAGTTCAAACTGACGATCGACGGTAAAGACACCGTGGCGTTGGACGGTTTCAATCTGGTGAGCAAGTTCGGCGAGCAAGGCAGCAGCAATATCGGCGGCCAGATCGATTACACCATGGACGCGCTCAAGGTGCAGGGCAACGACTTCGGCGCCGGTAAACTGACGATGAAAATCGACAACGTCGACGGCAAGGCGCTGAAAGACTTCTCCGACAGCTACAACCGCCAAACCATGGCGCTGCTGCAGCAGGGCGAGAACCTGGATCCGGACGTCTACGAACAGCAGACCTCCGAGATGCTGCAAAAGAACCTGCCGCTGCTGCTGAAAGGCAACCCAAGCCTCAGCATCGCCCCGCTGAGCTGGAAAAACAGCAAGGGTGAGAGCATCTTCACGCTGGATCTGGCGATGACCGATCCGAGCAAGGCCGCCTCCCCGGCACAGTCGCCGGATCAAGTGATCGCTCAGGCGGTTAAAAAGCTGGATCTCAGCCTGACCATTCCGGAAGCGATGGCTACCGAAGTGACCGCGAAGACCGCCTTGTTGCAGGGTTACAATGAGGAAGACGCGCAGAAACTGGCGCAGCAGCAAGTGCAGGGCCTGGCGGCCATGGGTCAGATGTTCAAGCTGACCACCCAGAAAGACGGCGTGATCGCGAGCAAGTTCCACTACGCTGACAATCAGGTTGACCTGAACGGCAACAAAATGTCGCTGCAGGAGTTCATCAGCCAGTTCGCCATGCTGGGCGCCCCGGCGGAAGACGCTGAACCGGCGCAGGAAGCGGAACCCGCTCCGGCACCGGCGCAGTAATCGCCTGAAAGCCTGAACAAGGGCCCCCTGTGGGGCCCTTGTTATTTACGCCGCATAAACCGCATCGCGGATCTGCTGCGGATAGCGGCCGCACATGCCCTCAAATGCGGTATTGGTCAAGACGACTACGCTCAGCTGCGCCTCTGGATCAAAGAACCAGCTGTGGCCGTAAACGCCGCCCCAGGTCAGGGTACCGGCATGCTGCGGCGTCTGCGCAGCGTCGGGATCCACCAGCAGCGCGCCGCCAAAGCCGAAGCCCCAGCCCGGCCCTTGCGTTTGCGCCTCGGCGCCGACGTGCGGGTGACGCAGCAACGCCACCGTATCCGGTTGCAAAATGCCCTGCCCGCCGCTGCGCAGCGCCTCCACCAGCCGCAGCACGTCGTCGGCATCACCGACCATGCCCGCGCCGCCGGAGGGATAGGCTCCGACGTTAAGCGCGCGCGCCGGCGAGAACGTCACTTCTCCCCCCGCCATGCCTTCCGGCAAGGCGATCCGCACGCCTTCCGGCATGCGCCGCGGCCCCTGCGGCGTATTGTAATAAGGCGTCGCCAGGTTAGCGGCATGGGTCGCATGGAACGCGGTATTGCCGAGCCCCAGCGGCCGCGCCACCCATTCGACAAACAGCTGCGGCAGCGGCATGCCCGTCACTCGCTCCAGCACCGCGCCGAGCACGTCGATCGCCAGCGAATAGTTGAAGCGCGCGCCCGGTTCCGATAGCAACGGCGCCTGCGCCAACAGCCGCAGGTTTTGCTCCAGCGTCAGCGTCGACAGCTCCACGCCGTCCTGGATCCCCAACTGATGGTAAACGCCTGCTGGCGGTTGATTCAGCCGATAGTCGAGCCCGGCGGTATGACTCAGCAAATGACGAATCTTGATCGTCGGGCGCCGGCCGTCGGCCAGCGCCGGGGTAAACCACGGCAGCCAATCGCTGACCGCATCGTCGAGGCTCAGCTTGCCTCGTTCAATCAGGCGCAGCGCCGCCAGCGTGGTGTAGGGCTTGGAAACCGACGACAGCCGAAACTGCGTTTCTCGCCGCATCGGTTGCCGCGCTTCGCGATCGGCATAACCGGCCGCACCGGCGTAGCAAATTTCACCCCGCCGCGCCACCAGCACCACGCTGCCCACGATGCGCCCTTCGGCCATCGCCTGTTGATCGATCGCCGCGATCCGTTCTGTTAACGCCCGTTGTTCTGCCGACATGATTTTTATCTCGCTGAGGGAAAGTAAAAATCAGTCTAAAACGTTCGTCATAAATTAAAATAAGGCATAATTTAATGAATCATTAAGCACAGGTTATTGATAGATGAGTTCACTCCTGCAGCTGCTGCCCTATTTCGAAGCCGTCGCGCGGCTGGGCAACTTCACCCGTGCGGCCAACCAACTGGGCGTCACGCCGCCGGCGGTGTCGCAAAACATTCAGGCGCTGGAGAATCAGCTGGGGGTGCGCTTATTCCACCGCACCAGCCGCTCGGTGCGCCTCAGCGACGAGGGCCGACTGTTTTACCAGAAGGTCTCGCCGGCGATGAACCAGATCGACGTGGCGGCGGACGACGTGCGCGCCCTGGGCGCGCAGCCGGCGGGCCTGCTGCGCATCACGCTGCCGCAACTGGCCGCTTCGCTGCTGGTGATGCCGCACCTGGCGGAGTTTCAGCGGCGCTATCCCGAAGTGCAGCTGGAGCTGTTTACCGAAGACCGCTTTTCCGATCTGGTGCTGGGCAGTTTCGATGCCGGCATTCGCATGCACGCCATGCTGCAAAAGGACATGATCGCCGTGCCGATCGACAACGGCCAGCGCCGGGTGCTGGTCGCCTCACCCGATTATCTGACGCGTTGCGGCGCGCCGGCCACGCCGGACGATCTGCTCGCGCACCATTGCCTGCGCTACCGTTTTCCCGGCAGCGGCAAATTGGAGCCCTGGTATTTCAGTCGGCACGGCGATGAGCGGGCGCTGGACGTCAGCGGCAGTTTGATCTTTAACGAAGATCGGCTGATCAAGGATGCGGCGTTGGCGGGCCTGGGGATCGCGCAACGTTTTCAGGGCACGGTGGTGCAGGAACTGGCGCAGGGCGATCTGGTGGAAGTGCTGCCGGAGTATGCCAGCGAGGCATCGGGATTTTTCATCTACTTTCCCGCCGGTAGGCATCTGCCGCTCAAGCTGCGCGCCTTTATCGATTTCATGCGCGAGCGGCGAGAGCGACAGCACCGGTAACAGGGGCGCCCCGACGGCGCCCCCCACGATCAGCGCTTATCCAGCGCTTGCACGATGCGGTAAGCCGCCTCGACCCGATCGTCGTTCGGGAACCATTTGTTGGCCAGCATCACCACGGCGATATTTTTCGCCGGGATAAACACCGCGTAGGTGGAGAAACCGCCGGTCGAACCGGTTTTATTATACCAACCGGCGCGCAGCTCCGGCTGCGGCGGCGTGATGGCGGTGGCCGGCGTGCCGTTCATTATCATCCCGGCGTTGTTGCCCTCGATCAGCCGCGACAGTTTTACCGGGTACGGGTAGTTCTCCCACATCAGATCCTGCGTGAACACGCCCGCTTTGTAATAGCCGACGTGCGTGGCGGCCAGCGCCTCGCGCCACGGCTGCGCGACCTTCGCCTGCTGCAGGTTGGCGTCCAGGTAACGAATCAGATCGCGGGCGTTGGATTTGATGCCGTAAGATTCGGCGTCCAGCGGGCCGGGATTGACGCGCACCGGCTTATCGTCCTTGTTGTAACCCTGGGCATAGTTGGCCATCTGCGCCGCCGGCACCTGAATGTAGGTGTGGCTCATGCCCAGCGCCGGCAGCATGCCCTGCTCCATGGCCTGGATAAACGGCCGATCGAGACTCTTGGCGGCGATCATGCCCAGCATGCCGATACCGAGGTTGGAATAGACGCGGTAGCTGCCCGCCGGGTGCTTCGGCTGCCAGGCCCGGTAGTAAGCCATCAGTTGGGCGTTGTCGGTCACGTCGTCCGGCACGAACAGCGGCAGGCCGGATGTGTGGGTCGCCAGATTCAGCAGGCTGACGCCGTCGAAGGCGCTGCCGCGCAGCTCAGGCAGATAATGGCTGGCCGGATCGCTGAACGACAGCTTGCCCTGCTGCTGCGCATAGACCGCCAGCGTCGCGGTGAAGGTTTTGCTCAGCGACCCCACCTCGAACAGCGTCTGCTCGGTGATCGGTTTGCCGGTCTGTTTCGAGGCGACGCCATACGGGTAAATCTGCTGTTTGCCATCGACCGATACGGCGATCGCCATGCCCGGCACGCCGTATTTTTTCATCAGCGGCTGAATAACGGCGTCGATATCCTGCTGCTGCGTGGCGTGCGCGGTCGGCAAGATCAGTGCGGCGATCAGCGCGGCCGCCAGGCGGTTCATTTTCGTCATGATAGAGGCTCTTCGGTTGCAGGGCATCGGCCGCGGCCAAAAGTTTTTATTGGCGTTGCGCACGGCGCACTCCCTGATGGATGATGTCATTCCTTTACGGGCTCCGCCAATCTTGCGGCAGCCGCGCCAAATATCGGTTTTTGCCGCCGGGTTGACAAGCGATAATAATTTCAGCCAGCATAAAGAAAAACTTATGGCTATCAACAATGCGCAACCGACTTCCCCTCAACGCCCTGCGAGCGTTCGAATCCTCCGCCCGCCACCTGAACTTCACCCGCGCCGGTCTGGAGCTGCGCGTCACTCAGGCCGCCGTCAGCCAGCAGGTGCGCATGCTGGAAGAACAGCTGGGCATTCAGCTGTTCCGCCGCCTGCCGCGCGGGTTGGATCTGACCGAAGAGGGCCAGGCGCTGCTGCCGGTGTTGAGCGACGCTTTCGATCGCATCGAGGCGGTGTTGCAGCAGTTCGAAGGCGGGCATTTCCACGAAGTGCTGACGGTGGCGGTGGTCGGCACCTTCGCGGTCGGCTGGCTGATGCCGCGGCTGGCGGCGTTCCGCGCGGCGCATCCGTTCATCGATCTGCGGGTGCTGACCCACAACAACCTGGTCAATCTGTCGGCCGATGGCATGGATTTCGCCATCCGTTTCGGCGAAGGTTTATGGCCCGCCACCCGCAATATTAAGCTGTTCGACGCGCCGCTGACGGTGCTCTGCTCGCCGGCGGTCGCCGCGCGGCTGCATACGCCGCAGGATCTGCAGCACGAACTGCTGATGCGCACTTACCGCCAGGATGAATGGGAACGCTGGTTCACGGCTGCGCAGGTAACGCCGTGGCGAATCAACGGCCCGGTGTTCGACTCATCGAGGCTGATGGTGGAAGGCGCGCTCCAGTGCGACGGCGTGGCGCTGGCGCCGGTCAGCATGTTCCGCCGCGAACTGGCCGCCGGCGCGCTGCAGCGGCCGTTCGCCGCCGAGGCCGCGCTCGGCGCCTACTGGCTGACCCATTTGAAATCGCGGGATCTGACGCCGGCGATGAAGGCCTTTATCGGCTGGATTTGCCGCGAAGCGGAAGAGGAACAGCGGCGGGACTAAGCGGAGCCGCGCCGGATCAGCGTCGGCGGCAAAATGACGTTCTGCGCCGGCAGATCGGCGTCATTGATGCGCTGCAGCAGGCGCGCGGCGGCGCTGCGCCCCACTTCCCGCGCCGAGCTGGAGACAAAGGTCAGCGGCGGTTCGGTCAGCTCGGCCTCCGGCACGTCGCCGAAACCGATCAGCGCCACCTGCCGGCCGTAGTAGGCGTCGACCCCGTCCGAACCGATGCTGCGGCCGCTGCGCGTCAGGCCAAAATAGGCGCCAAGCGCCACCGACGCCTTGTGGCAAACGACAGCGGTGATATTCGGGTAGTGGCGCAGCAGCTGTTCCGCCGCTTCCGCCGCCTCACGCTGCCGGCAATCGCACTCGACGATCCATTCGCTGCGAAACGGCAGGCCGTACTGCAACAGCGTGGCGCAAAATCCGCCCAACCTTTCGGCGCGCGTCAACGAGTCGCTCTGGCCGCCGAGATAAGCAATCTGGCTGTGGCCGCGTTTGATCAAAAATTCGGTGGCCAGCTTGGCGGCCTGCATATTGTCCGGCCGCACCACGTCCACGCCCTCGAGACCGCTGGAGCGCGCCACGCACACCAGCGGCACGCCCTGCTCGGCCGCCTTCTCCTTCAACCCAGCCGCCACGCGAATGCCGCCGGCCAGCACGATGCCGTCGACGCCCTGCGCCAGCAGCGCGTCAAACGCCCGCTGCAGCCCCTGACCATCGCGCCCGCTCTGGGTTAAAAACAGCAGTTTGTCGTGCGCCTCCAGCGCTTCGCTCAGCCCGGCGGTCATTTCGGCATAGAAAGGTTCGCAAATGTCGCGCAGGATCAGGCCGATTACCCCGGATTCGCCGCCGCGCAGCGTCGCCGCCTGGCGATTGCGCACGTAGCCCAACTGCTCTATCGCCTGATTGACCTTCTCGACGGTGGTCGGCGAAATCCGCCCCTTGCCGCTCAATACCAGAGAAACCGTGGTGACCGAAACGCCCGCCTGTTGCGCCACATCGGTAATGGTGATCTTTTTGATGCTCATAGTCTCTGCGAACCCGTTCCTGGGCAACCCGCGCCGTAATGATCAAGGGTATACCGAATCCGTCAACGCAGTAAAACGTTTTACTGCCCGCCGCATTGTCGCCAAAAACCGGGCGGCAGATTTGTGATTGGTGGCGCATTTTTGCTAGGTAAAACGTTTTATCTTCTTTTTACCTAATCAGCAGTCCCCTTTTTGCTCGTCTTTTCGCCAGGAGAAGTCGGTTATGTCAGCAGCCAACAAACCCAAAATCACCCTCTGGGAGTTCTTCCAGAGCCTGGGCAAAACGTTCATGTTGCCCGTCGCCTTGCTCTCTTTCTGCGGCATCATGCTGGGGATCGGCAGCTCGCTGAGCAGCCGCGACGTGATCACCCTGATGCCGTTTATCGGCCACCCGATCTTCCAGCTGATCTTCACCTGGATGAGCAAGGTAGGCTCCTTCGCCTTCAGCTTCCTGCCGGTGATGTTCGCCATCGCCATTCCGCTGGGCATGGCGCGCGACAACAAAGGCGTCGCCGCCTTCTCCGGTTTCGTCGGCTTCGCCGTGCTGAATCTGGCCACCAACTTCTACCTGACCGCTGCCGGCGTGCTGCCCACCAGCGATCCGCTGGTGCTGAAGGCCAACAACATCCAAAACATTCTCGGCATTCAGTCGATCGACACCGGCATCCTCGGCGCAGTGATCGTCGGCATCATCGTGTATCTGCTGCATGAACGTTTCCACACCATCCGGCTGCCGGATGCGCTGGCCTTCTTCGGCGGCACCCGTTTCGTGCCGATTGTCACCACCGTGACGCTGGGCCTGTGCGGCCTGCTCATCCCCGTGATCTGGCCATGGTTCGCCGCCGGCATCAACGGCCTGGGGCGCATGATCAATGGCGCCGGCATTTTCGGGCCGATGATTTTCGGCACCGGCGAACGCCTGCTGTTGCCGTTCGGACTGCATCACATACTGGTGGCGCTGATCCGCTTTACCGAGGCGGGCGGCACGATGGAGGTGTGCGGCCACAGCGTCAGCGGCGCCCTGACCATCTTCCAGGCGCAGCTCTCCTGCCCGACCACCACCGGTTTCGCCGAAAGCGCCACCCGCTTCCTGTCGCAGGGTAAAATGCCGGCGTTCCTCGGCGGCCTGCCGGGCGCGGCGCTGGCGATGTACCACTGCGCCAAACCGGAGAACCGCCATAAAATCAAGGGGCTGTTGATTTCCGGCGTGGTGGCCTGCGTAGTTGGTGGCACCACCGAGCCGATCGAGTTTCTGTTTCTGTTCGTCGCGCCGTTCCTGTATCTGATCCATGCGCTGCTCACCGGGTTGGGCTTTACCGTCATGGCGCTGCTGGGCGTGACCATCGGCAACACTGACGGCAACATTATCGACTTCGTGGTGTTCGGCATTCTGCACGGCACCGCCACCAAGTGGTATCTGGTGCCGGTGGTGGCCGCCATCTGGTTCGTCGGCTATTACGCCATTTTCCGCTTCGCCATCCGGCGCTTTAACATCAAAACGCCGGGCCGTGAGAGCGACGGCGCCGTCACCCAAAGCGCGCCAAGCGGCGCAGTGGGCAAATCCGGCTACAATGTGCCGGTGATTTTGGCGGCGCTCGGCGGCCCGGACAACATCATTACGCTGGACAACTGCATCACTCGCCTGCGCCTGTCGGTCAACGACATGAGCCAGGTGGACGACGCGGCGCTGAAGGCCAACCGCGCCATCGGCGTAGTGCATCTCAACGACCATAATCTGCAGGTAGTGATCGGCCCGCAGGTGCAATCGGTGAAGGATGAATTAGACTCACTGATAGCCACGGCGCGCCCTGCCGCGGCGCTGCAGGGAGCCACCCATGTTTGATTTCTCTACCCCGATCGACCGCCACGGCACCTGGTGCACCCAGTGGGATTACATCGCCGATCGCTTCGGCAGCGCAGACCTGCTGCCGTTCACCATCTCCGATATGGATTTCGCCACCGCGCCGTGCATTCTCGAGGCGCTGCAACAGCGCCTGCAGCACGGCGTGCTGGGCTACAGCCGTTGGCAGCATGAGGATTTTCTCGGCGCGCTGCGCCACTGGTATCAACAACGTTTCAACACCGCTATCGACACCGCAACGGCGGTGTACGGCCCTTCCGTTATCTACATGGCGGCGCAGCTGATCCGCCAATGGTCCGTGCCGGGCGACTACGTGGTGACCCATACCCCGGCCTACGACGCCTTCTATAAGGTGATCCTCGCCAACCAGCGCCAGCTGCTGGCCTGCCCGCTGCACAAGGCCGCAGATGACTGGCGCTGCGACATGGCGCACCTCGAAGCGTTGCTGGCGCGGCCGCAGACCAAGATCCTGCTACTGTGCAGCCCGCATAATCCCACCGGCAAAGTGTGGCGCCGCGACGAGTTGCAGCAGATGGCCGAACTGTGCGAGCGCCACGACGTGCGCGTCATCAGCGACGAAATCCACATGGATATGGCCTGGGGGGAACACCGCCATACGCCGTGGAGCCAGGTGGCGACCGGCGCCTGGGCCTTGCTGACCTCCGGCTCCAAGAGTTTCAATATCCCGGCGCTGACCGGCGCCTACGGCTTTATCAGCGATGACGCCAGCCGTGAAGCCTATTTCCAGCAGCTCAAAGCCCGTGACGGCCTCTCCTCGCCGGCGGTGCTGGCGGTGGCGGCGCACGTGGCTGCCTACCGCCACGGCGAACCCTGGCTGGACGCCCTGCGCGACTATCTGCAGGATAACCTGACCTACGTCGCCGAACGGCTGGCGGAGGCGTTTCCCGCGCTGGGCTGGCGCCCGCCGCAGGCCACCTATCTGGCCTGGATCGATCTGCGGCCGCTGGCCGTGGACGATCGGGCGCTGCAGCAGGTGCTTATCGAGCGTGAAAAGGTGGCGATCATGCCGGGCTTTACCTACGGCGAAGAAGGCCGCGGGTTCCTGCGCCTCAACGTCGGCTGCCCGCGCAGCAAGCTGGAAGCCGGCATGGACAAACTGATCGCCGGGTTGAAGTTTGTGCTGGACGAGCAATAACGCGAGGGGGCGAGCCTCTGCCCGCCCCTCGGTTACGCCTGAACAGACGGAATTTCCTCCAGATGACGATAGACCGTCAATCCCCATTCGTTAGCCAACCGCACGTCGTTATCGGCCCCCGCAGACGCCCCTTCGATGCGATACACCGCCTGACACTGCGCAATCAGTCGGTGAGCCACCGGGTAAAGAAACGCCTCGCTGACCGCATCGCCAACCTGAGTGGAACCGGCCGCGGCCGCCAAAGGCAGCGCCAGCCATTCACCGATCACCGGCACGTGCCCCCGTTGGTAGACCGCCAGCGCCGCCTGTTCGAGGCGCGTCAGATTGGCGGCGATACGCTGCGGATCGCCATCGGTGCCGCTGCGATAAGGGCCGGCGATCAAGATTTGTTGGGCTTTCATCGTTGTTCCTCCAACGTCCGATTCAAGGCGACAAACTGCAGCAGCATGATGGTTTTGGCGTCAACGATCGTACCCTGACGAATCGCCTGCAGGGCCTGCGCCAGCGGCAGCTCGATCACCTCCAAATCTTCCCCCTCCGCCGCCAGCCCGCCGCCCTCGTTGAGGCGATCGCTCGCCTGATATTCACCGACGAAAAAGTGCAGCTTTTCGGTGACCGAGCCAGGGCTCATGTACGCCTCAAACACTTTCTCCACGTTCTGCACGAAATAGCCGGTTTCCTCTTCAACTTCGGCGCGGATGCGCGCCTCCGGCGACGCGTCGTCCAATAGCCCGGCGGCGGCCTCAATCAGCATGCCGTCATGACCGTTGACGAACACCGGAAAGCGGAACTGGCGCGTCAGGATCACCGTTTGCGCCTGCCGGTTGAACAGTAAAATGGTGGCGCCGTCGCCGCGATCGTAAGTCTCACGGCTCTGCCTTTGCCAGACGCCGTCGCGCCGCAGAAAATCAAAGGTGGTTTTTTTCAGCAGGTACCAGTCATCGGACAACACCCGGGTTTCGACAATGCGAACCCTGTCTTTGGTGGCTATCATCGGTTTACTCCGCCAGAGGAAGGAAATTGATACTATCGTGCAGTTTCGTGTATGATCAAGATATTTCGTGCATAGGAAATTTGAGAGGAAATGGCCATGTTGACCAGCCAACGCAAGAAGATCATTTTGGAAAAACTGGCCCAGGAGGGTCAGGTCTTGGCCAAACAGCTCAGCGAGATGTTCGGGCTGTCGGAAGATACGATCCGGCGCGATCTGCGTGAACTGGA
This sequence comes from Serratia sp. CY74737, assembly GCF_052166775.1. Taxonomy (NCBI): domain Bacteria; kingdom Pseudomonadati; phylum Pseudomonadota; class Gammaproteobacteria; order Enterobacterales; family Yersiniaceae; genus Serratia; species Serratia sp. CY74737. Next base: position 112,433 of record NZ_JBJNOF010000015.1, on the reverse strand, counting down.
CGCCGAGGGGTTGCTGCAACGGGTGCATGGCGGCGCCCTGCCGGTTTCTTCCGCCATCGCCAGCTTCGCCGAACGCAATCAATTGGAATCCGGCGCCAAACGCGCGATCGCCAAAGCGGCGGCGGCGCTGATCGCCCCCGGCCAGGTGGTGATCATCGACGGTGGCACCACCTCCGCAGAGCTGGTCAGGCAACTGCCGGCCAACCTCAACGCCACCATCGTCACCCACAGCCCCAGCGTCGCCGTGGGCCTGGTCGATCACCCCACGGTCGAGGTGATCCTGATCGGCGGCCGACTGTATAAGCATTCGATCGTCAGCGTCGGCGCCGCCGCCGTAGAAGCGATGTCGCATATCCGCGCCGATATTTATTTCATGGGCGTGACCGGCGTGCACCCCACCGCGGGGCTGAGTACCGGCGATCTGGAAGAAGCCTACATCAAGCGCGCGCTGGCGGCCCGTGCGGCGGAAACCGTGGTGCTGGCTTCTGCCGCCAAGCTTAATGCCGCCTCGCAGTATGCGATCGGCGATATTACGCTGGCGCACACCATCATCGTTGAGCGGGCTACCGATGACGCGCTGATCGCGCCGTTGCAGCAGGCGGGCGTCAGCGTGTTGAAAGCCTGATTCACGACGATAATGCGATATATCGCGCATTATTTGTGACTCACGTCACTTTTTTATGCAACGCAATGGCAAGTTTCATCCATTTGTTTTTATACTGTTCTGCACTTTACCTACGATAATTAGCGAGTGCCCAGCATGATCGATCCCCGCCTACCGCTTACCGATATTCACCGCCATCTCGACGGCAACATCCGCGCGCAGACCATTCTCGACCTCGGCCGCCAGTTCAATCTCGCCCTACCGGCCAACGATTTGGAGAGCCTGCGCCCGCACGTGCAGATCACCCATGCCGAACCGGATCTGGTCAGCTTCCTGCAGAAACTGGACTGGGGCGTGGCGGTGCTGGGCGATCTGGACGCCTGCCGCCGGGTGGCATACGAAAACGTCGAGGACGCCGCCAACGCCGGCCTGCACTATGCCGAGCTGCGTTTCTCCCCTTACTACATGGCGATGAAGCATCAACTGCCGGTCGCCGGCGTGGTGGAAGCGGTGATCGACGGGATCCGTTCGGGCTGCCGCGATCGTGATATCGACATTCGCCTGATCGGCATCATGAGCCGCACCTTCGGCGAGGCCGCCTGTCTGCAGGAACTGGAAGGATTGCTGGCGCACCGCGACGGCATTACCGCGCTGGATTTGGCGGGCGATGAGCTGGGCTTCCCCGGTAGCCTGTTCCTCAACCACTTCAACCGCGCCCGCGACGCCGGCCTGCGCATCACCGTGCACGCGGGCGAAGCCGCCGGCCCGGAAAGCATCTGGCAGGCGATCCGCGAGCTGGGCGCCGAACGTATCGGCCACGGGGTGAAAGCGGTCGAAGATCCGGCGCTGATGGACTTCCTGGCGGAACACGGCATCGGCATCGAATCCTGCCTGACCTCCAACATCCAGACCAGCACCGTGCCGTCGCTGGCGCAGCATCCGCTGGCCACCTTCCTGCGCCACGGCGTGCTGGCGTCGATCAACACCGACGATCCGGCGGTTCAGGGCATCGAGATCGAGCATGAATACCGCGTCGCCGCGCCGCAGGCCGGGCTGACACCGGAAGAAATCCGCACCGCGCAGGAAAACGGCCTGAAGCTGGCTTTCCTCAGCGAACAGGAAAAACAGGCGCTGCGCGCCAAAGTTCAGGGCTAAATCCCCCAGGCGCCAAACGGCGCCTTCTTCTCATCCCCCGTTTTCTTCCGCCTGCTCGTCTTTATCGCTGTTTTCACCCCATCACTCTGTGGCAAGAGAGGAATTTCGCATGTCTGACAAAACACGCCGCATCGTGCTGACCGGCGGCCCCGGCTCGGGCAAAAGCACGCTCATCGACGTTCTTCATCGCCGCGGCTTTCCGCACTCGCAGGAGGCCGGCCGGGCGATTATTCAGGATCAGGTGAGTATCGGCGGCCATGCGCTGCCGTGGGGCGATCGCCAGGCCTTCGCCGAGCGGATGCTCGATTGGGAACTGCGCTCATGGCGTGAAGCAACGGGGGAAACATGCTGGTTCTTCGATCGCGGGCTGCCGGATATCGCCGGGTATCTCACGCTGTGCGGACTGCCGATCCCCGCGCATTTGACGGCGGCGATCGGCGTCTTTCGCTATGCCGAAAGGGTGTTCATCGCCCCGCCGTGGCAAGCGATCTACGCGCAGGACAGCGAAAGAAAACAATCTTTCGCCGAAGCCGAGCTGACCTACCGGGCGATGGTGGCCGTCTATCGCCGTTATGGCTATCGGCTGCAAGAGCTGCCGCGCGCCTCACCGGACGAGCGCGCCGACTTTCTGCTCGACGCGCTGGGCCGCCGTTAGCGGCCTGCGGCCTATTTGGCCGCCAGCGCCTCCGCCTCGGCCCGCTGTTTAGCGGTTTTACGCGCATAGCGCTGCGCCAGCACCGCGCACACCATCAGCTGAACCTGGTGGAAAATCATCAGCGGCAGCACCATGGCGCCCACCGCCGCGGCCGGGAACAGCACGTTGGCCATCGGGATGCCGTTCGCCAGGCTCTTTTTCGAACCGCAGAAGACGATGGTGATTTCATCGGCGGTGTTAAAGCCCAGCCAGCGCGCCGCGTAGGTGTTGATCACCAGCACCACCGTCAGCAGCACCAGCGACATCACCAGGATGGTCAGCAGCGACCAGCCGTCGATGCGATGCCAAATCCCTTCCACCACCGCCGCGCTGAACGCGGTATACACCACCAGCAGGATCGACGAACGGTCGGTCAGATTGATCAATTTGCGATGGCGATCGATCCACTTGCCGATCAATGGCCGCGCCAGGTGACCGATCACGAACGGCACCATCAATTGCAAAATGATTGAACCGATGGCGTGCAGCACGTCAGTATTACCGCCCTGAGTATGCATCAACGCCCCCACCAGCAGCGGCGACAGGAACACGCCGAGAATGCTCGACGCCGAGGCGCTGCAGATCGCCGCCGCCACGTTACCGCCCGCCGCCGACGTAAAGGCAATGGCCGACTGCACCGTGGCCGGTAGCGCACACAGATAGAGGAAGCCGAGATAGACTGTCGGCGTCATGATGCCCGGCACCAACAGGTTCATCGCCAGCCCGAGCAGCGGGAACAGCGCAAAGGTGCTGAGGAACACCAGCAGATGCAGCTTCCAGTGACTCATGCCGGCGATGATCGCCTCGCGCGACAGCTTGGCGCCGTGCATAAAGAACAGCAGCGCGATGGCGGCGGTGGTCAGGTGTTCAAAGAAGGTTTTCCAGATGCCTTCGCAGGGGAACAGCGAGGCGACGATCACCACCAAAATCAGAACCAGCAAAAATTTATCAATGCGCAAACGCTGCAACCAGGACATGAAACGGATTTCCTTGCACGTAGAGTCGTAAAAAGGCCCGACGTTGCGCCGGGCCACAGAAAAGTGGGCGGGATCAGACCACCGGCAGCGCCTGCTGCAGCCGGGCCGATTCCAGCCCCAGTTCGATCAATGCCATCACCGCGATGGCGTCGGCGGCCGGCACCGGATTTTCGCCTATGCCGGCAATCGCGTCGCGCACCGCCGCGTAATAAGCCGGGTAGTTGCCGGGAATATTGAGCAGCGGCTGTTCCGCCAGCAGGTCGCCGCGTGACAGCGTCACCACACCCTCGCGCATGTCATAGCCCCAGTCGGCCTGCGGCAAGCGTTCGCCGGCCTTCAGCCGGTCTTCCTGCGGATCCAGGCCGTATTTGACATAGCTGCCGCGAGTGCCGTGCACCACATAGCGCGGGCTCTCCGCCGCCGCCAGCATGCTGGCGTGCAGCACCACACGGCGATCGCCATAGCTCAGCAGCGCGTGGAAATAATCCACCGCCTGCGCCCCCGGCCGCAGCTCACCCAGATCGACAAACAGCCGCTCGGGTTTGCCGAAGAGTTGCAGCGCCTGATCGAGCAGATGCGGCCCCAAATCGAACCAGATGCCGCTGCCGACGCCGCCCTGTTCGCGCCAGCGCTGACGCACCTGTGGCCGGTAACGATCAAAGTGCGACTCGAAGTACACCACCTCGCCCAGCGAACCGTCGTTCAGCAGCGCTTTGAGGGTCAGGAAATCGCTGTCCCAGCGACGGTTGTGGAACACCGACAACAGCAAACCGCTCTGCTGCGCCTGCTGCTGCAGCGCCTGAGCTTGTGACAATGTCACGGTAAACGGTTTGTCCACGACCACGTGCTTGCCGGCGGCCAGCGCCTGTTGCGCCAGCGGGAAATGGGTATCGTTGGGGGTAGGAATCACGATCAGATCGAGGGCCGGATCGGCGAACAGCGCCTGCGCATCGCCCACCACCGTCATCGACGGCCAGTCCGCGCGCACTTTGCCGGCATCGCTGCTGGAAACGGCGGCCAGCTCCAGCCCGGGCGTACCGGCGATCAGCGGCGCATGAAAGGTTTTGCCGGCGTAGCCGTAACCGACCAGCCCGACACGAATTTTCTCAGCCATGGGATTTCCTCTTGCAGGCTCACGACAGACCCTTTCGATTTGACACCATGCGGACGGCTGGAACAAGAAGTAAATGAGATGTTAATTCGAAGCGGGGTCGGAGTAGCCAAACGTGCGGCCCGGCCCCGCGACGCCGAGCTAGCCGGTTGATAGGGATGACGAAGCCGGTATTACCCGCTAAGCTATGCCGCCTGTGATCCCCGATTCAATCAGGAAGCCTTTATGTCTCAAGCTGAATACTCTCGTATCGGCGGTTGGTTGCTGGCCCCGCTGGCCTATCTGATCGTCACCCTGCTCAGCGCCAGCCTGATGCTGCTCCTGTACGCCATGGCGATCTTCATGCCCGAGTCGCGCGACTATCTGTTGACCAACGCCCAGGCGTTTACCCTGCAATGGTACTTTTCGGTGTTGACCACGCTCTTGATGTGGGGCTTCACCCTGTGGCTGGTGTTTCTGTTTTGCCAGCGGTCGCAGCGCTTCCCTAAACTGTTCTTGTTATGGCTGCTGATCACGGTGATCCTGGCGGTGAAAGCCTTCGCCTTCGCGCCGGTGCCGGATGAAGTAGCGGTGCGCAGCCTCGGCTGGCCGCTGCTGATGGCGGCGCTGCTGGTGCCTTACATCAAGCGTTCGCAGCGGGTCAAAGGGACCTTTACCGAACGTTAAAGGCGATTGCAGCACGTTTTATTGGGTGATTTGTGTAAATTTTCACCAAAAAAGGCAATACCCCTGCGATTCATATGTTGTCGTCCGGCCGCCGATTCCCGATAATAGGCGGCTTTTATTTTTTTAGGCATCGCAATGACCGAATACCTGCTCCTGTTTGTCGGCACCGTACTGGTGAACAACTTCGTTCTGGTGAAGTTTCTTGGCCTGTGCCCGTTCCTCGGCGTTTCCAAGAAGCTGGAAAGCGCCATCGGCATGGGAATGGCCACCACCTTCGTCATGACGCTGGCCTCCGTCAGCGCCTGGGTGATCAACACCTTTATTCTGGTTCCGCTGGATCTGGTGTATCTGCGCACGCTCTCCTTCATTCTGGTGATCGCCGTCGTCGTGCAGTTCACCGAGATGGTGGTGCGCAAGACCAGCCCGGCGCTCTACCGCCTGCTGGGTATCTTCCTGCCGCTGATCACCACCAACTGCGCGGTGCTGGGCGTGGCGTTGCTTAACGTCAACCTCGGTTATAACTTCCTGCAGTCCGCCGTTTACGGTTTCAGCGCCGCCGCCGGTTTCTCGCTGGTGATGGTGCTGTTCGCCGCCATTCGCGAACGTCTGGCGGTGGCCGACGTGCCGGCGCCGTTCCGCGGCTCCTCGATCGCACTGATCACCGCCGGGCTGATGTCGCTGGCCTTTATGGGCTTTACCGGGCTGGTGAAATTCTAATGACTGCGTTGTGGATAGCTATCGCGGCTTTGAGCGCGCTCGGGCTGCTGTTCGGACTGGTGCTGGGCTACGCCGCGCGCCGTTTTGAGGTGGAAGAGGATCCGGTCGCCGAGCAGGTCGACGCGATCTTGCCACAGAGCCAGTGCGGCCAGTGCGGCTACCCCGGCTGTCGCCCCTATGCCGAGGCGGTGGCCAACGGCGAGATGATCAACAAATGCGCGCCGGGCGGCGAACAGGTGATGCTGAAACTGGCGGAGCTGCTCAACGTGGAGCCGCAGCCGCTGGGCAGCGAAGCCGCCGCCGAGCCGGAGCGTAAAGTGGCCTATATCGACGAAGCCAACTGCATCGGCTGCACCAAGTGCATTCAGGCTTGCCCGGTTGACGCCATCGTCGGCGCCACCCGCGCGATGCATACCGTCATTACCGACCTCTGTACCGGCTGCGATCTGTGCGTCGCCCCTTGCCCTACCGACTGTATTGAAATGAGACCGGTCGCCACCACCACCGCCAACTGGAAGTGGGACATGAAGACGATCCCGGTGCAAGTGATCCACGTGGAGCAACATGCTTAATCTGTTCGCCGCCTTTAAAAAAGACCGGATCTGGGATTTCGACGGCGGGATCCATCCACCGGAAATGAAGACTCAGTCGAGCGGCGCGCCGCTGCGTGTCGCCCCTCTGCCCAAGACCTTTATCATTCCGTTGCAGCAGCATCTGGGGCCGGAAGGTGAACTGTGCGTCAACGCCGGCGATCGGGTGTTGAAAGGCCAGCCGCTGACCGTCGGCCGCGGGCGCACCGTGCCGGTGCACGCCCCAACCTCGGGCACCGTTAGCGCCATCACGCCGCACATCACCGCTCACCCTTCCGGGTTGTCGGAGCTGTGCGTGATTATCGAGGCAGACGGCGAAGACCGCTGGTGCGAGCGCGAGCCGGTAGCGGATTACCGCCAATCGCCCGCCGCAGAGCTGATTCAACGTATTCATCAGGCCGGCATCGCCGGTCTGGGCGGCGCCGGTTTCCCGACCGCCAGTAAACTGCAAGGCGGCATGAGCGGCGTGGAAACGCTGATCCTCAACGCCGCCGAGTGCGAACCTTACATCACCGCCGACGATCGCCTGATGCAGGAACATGCCGATCAGATCGTTGAAGGCACGCAGATCCTGCAACACATTCTGCAGCCCAAGGTCACGCTGATCGGCATTGAAGACAACAAGCCGGAGGCGATCGCGGCGCTGAAACAGGCGTTGCGCGGCCAGTCCGGCATTGCCCTGCGCGTCATCCCCACCAAATACCCGTCCGGCGGCGCCAAGCAGCTGACCAAGATTTTGACCGGCAAGGAAGTGCCGCACGGCAAGCACTCCTCCGCTATCGGCGTGCTGATGCAAAACGTCGGCACCGCCTTCGCCATCAAGCGGGCAATCGTCGACGGCGAACCGTTGATTGAGCGCGTGGTGACCCTGACCGGCGAGGCGGTCGAGCGCCCTGGCAACCTGTGGGCGCGCATCGGCACGCCGGTGCAGCACCTGCTTGATTTCGTCGGTTTCCGTCCGCAGGCGCAGCAGATGGTGGTGATGGGCGGCCCGCTGATGGGCTTTACCCTGCCCGCGCTGAACGTGCCGATCGTCAAGATCAGCAACTGCATTCTGGCGCCGACGGTGAATGAAATGACGCCGCAGGAACCCGAGCAATCCTGCATCCGCTGCGGCCTGTGCGTGGACGCTTGCCCTGCCGGGCTGTTGCCGCAACAGCTGTACTGGTTCAGCCGCGGGCAGGAGCACGACAAGGCGCGCAACCACAACCTGTTCGATTGCATCGAATGCGGCGCCTGCGCGTTCGTCTGCCCCAGCAACATTCCGCTGGTGCAGTACTACCGGCAGGAAAAGGCCGAAATCAAGGCTATCGATTTGGAAGCGGCGCGCACCGCCGAGGCCAAGGCGCGTTACGAGGCCAAGCTGGCGCGTCTGGAGCGCGAGAAACTGGCGCGCGAAGAGCGGCACAAAAAGGCCGCCGTCAAACTGACCGACGACGATCAGGGGGCGGTACAGGCCGCACTGGCGCGCGTACGCAGCAAGAATGCCGAAGCGGCGGTTACGCCGGTCGACGGCCAGCAGCCGGACAACAGCGAGATGATCGCCGCCCGCGAAGCGCGTAAAGCGCAGGCGCGTGAACGGCGCGCCCAGTTGGCGGCCGAAGCGGAACAAGCCTCGCCGGCAACCTCAGGTGACGACGCGCGTAAGGCCGCCGTGGCCGCGGCGCTGGCCCGCGTGAAGGCGCGCAAAGAGGCACAGGCCGCAGATATGACCGCCCCTGCCGCGACAGAAGACGATCCGCGTAAAGCGGCAGTCGCCGCCGCCCTGGCGCGCGTGAAGGCCAAGAAAGCGGCGCAGCAGGCGGACGCTCCGGCCGAGACAGAACCGGCTCCGGCTACCGCCGAAGAAGATCCGCGCAAAGCGGCGGTCGCGGCGGCTATCGCCCGCGCCAAAGCCAAGAAAGCGGCGCAGCAGGCGGACGTTCCTGCCGAGACAGAACCGGCTCCAGCTGCCGCCGAAGAAGATCCGCGCAAGGCGGCGGTCGCGGCGGCTATCGCCCGCGCCAAAGCCAAAAAAGCGGCGCAGCAGGCGGACGCTCCGGCTGAGACAGAACCGGCTCCGGCTGACGCCGAAGAAGATCCGCGCAAGGCGGCGGTCGCGGCGGCTATCGCCCGCGCCAAAGCCAAAAAAGCCGCCAGAGAATCGCTGGCGGCGGAAACGGAAGACAAATGATGACGGCGGCGCCTGGCCTACGCCGGGCGCCGTTTAATCGATAGAGATCAGATAGGTATAGTCCACTTCAATCTGACGCAGTTTGGACTCCGGGTTCCACTCTTTGGTTTGAATGATCTCCATTTCCATACTGCCGCGCACCTTATCCTTCAGCCCCGGCATCACATGCGACACCAGATAACCGAAAAACTGCAGACACTCCTTCGCCGTGCCCTTATGGTTGATGGAGATAAACTCGCGGCTCGGCAGATGGATGGTGTCTATCTGATGATTGGAAAGAATGTCCTTTTTATGTTCAGGATCGACCGCCATCACCAGCGTGGACGACAGCTCGTCGCCTTCCCCGGCCTGCGGGCAATAGATGCTGTAAATTCGCCGGCAGTCGACGTGCAACCCCTTGAAGAAGTCATTGAAAATCTCGTCCTTCATCGCCATGCAGGACGCGTACTCCAGCTCTTGTTCGGAGGCGAAATCCAGCCGGCGCGAGAAGCCGACCAGCTGCATCTCGGGCAGCGTCAGCCGCTTCACTTCCGGATAATATCCCGCGCCGTAGCTGGCTTCGAAGTTAAAGCGCGGCATCAGGTTTTTCACGTCCCAGTGCTCCATTGAGCGGTAGCGATTGGGCGTGGTGCCGAAGCGCTGCTTGAACATGCGAGTAAAGGTCTGCTGCGAGTCGAAGCCCAGCTCATCGGAGATGTCGATGATGGAGCGACGGGTGATGCGCAGCGCCACCGCGGCGCGCGTCAGGATGCGCGAACGGATATAGGTGGCGAGTTGAATGCCGGTAATACGCTTGAATTTACGCTGCAGATGCCACTTGGAGTAGCCCGAAATACGCGCAACTTCATCCAGGTTTGGCCGTTTCTCCAGATGTATCTCCACCCACTCAATTAGCTCTTCAATAAAAAAAATGTCTTCATTTGTCATTATTATGGATTCACTGACTCAATAATGTTCGCGATAGTAACCTACACGTATTATGTGAAAGTTGTTATTTTGTGCGGAAATCTGGACAAAAATGATATTTCATTCATACGGTTACCCCGTTTCTCAGGGGCAATGGCGGCACAAGTTCCACAGACAATTCCTCACGTTAGCCCATTTTCCGGCCAAAAAAAAATCAAATCGCGCCACGCCGATCTCAACGGGTGCGAAAAGCCGAATACCCCTATCATTAAGGCGTATTACCCTCGCATCGAATCAGGTAGAATGCTCGGCTATTATTTTTGCCGCGCCCGCAATTCGGCGCATCGAAACTGCCGCAGGCGCGGCGCAGAAGGTATCGTTACTCTATGAAGTTCAGGCCGGTATCACCCACAGCCGCCAAAGGCTTACACATCGCCAGCTCGCCGTTCACCCACAACCAGCAAAGCACCAGCCGCATTATGCTGTGGGTGATGTTGGCCTGCATTCCCGGCATCGCAGCACAGATTTGGTTCTTCGGTTATGGCGTGCTGATTCAGGTGGCGCTGGCGGCGATCGTCGCGCTGGCCGCAGAAGGCGCGATCCTCAGGCTGCGCAAGCTGCCGGTGCGCAGCCGGCTGGCGGACAACTCCGCCCTGCTGACCGCGCTGCTGCTCGGCATCAGCCTGCCACCGCTGGCCCCGTGGTGGATGATCGTCATCGGCACCTTCTTCGCCATCGTCATCGCCAAACAGCTGTACGGCGGCCTTGGGCAGAACCCGTTCAATCCGGCGATGGTCGGTTACGTGGTGCTGCTGATCTCCTTCCCGGTGCAGATGACCAGCTGGTTGCCGCCGGATGAGCTGCGCGCCACCGCGCTGTCGTTCCACGACACGCTGCTGGCCATTTTCAGCGGCCATACCGCTCAGGGCGCGACGCTGCACGAATTGCAGATGGGCGTTGACGGCATCAGCCAGGCTACACCGCTCGACGGCTTCAAAACCGGTTTGCGCAGCGGCCACAGCGTTGAACAAGTGTTGCAGCAGCCGCTGTTCGGCGGCGCGCTGGCGGGCATCGGCTGGCAGTGGGTCAACCTCGGCTTTCTGGCCGGCGGCCTGTTTATGCTGGCGCGCCGCCTGATCCACTGGCAGATCCCCTTCAGCATGTTGGCCGCCATCGCCTTCTGCTCCGGTCTGGCCTGGTGGCTCGATCCGGCGCATCAGGCTTCGCCGCTGATCCACCTGTTCTCCGGCGCCAGCATGCTGGGCGCGTTCTTTATCGCCACCGACCCGGTCAGCGCCTCCACCACGCCGAAGGGCCGTTTAATCTACGGCGCGCTGATCGGCGTGCTGGTCTGGCTGATCCGCGTTTATGGCGGCTACCCTGACGGCGTGGCCTTTGCCGTGCTGCTCGCCAACATCACCGTCCCGTTAATCGACCACTACACGCAGCCGCGCGTGTACGGCCATCGCTAAGGAGCCGCCATGCTGAATTCCATGAGAAAGCACGGCACCACGCTGGCGGTGTTTGCGGCGGTCACCACCGGCCTCACCGCCGTGGTCTACGCCCTGACGAAAACCACCATCGCGCATCAGGCGGCGCTGCAGCAAAAAGCCCTGCTCGATCAGGTGGTGCCGCCGGAAAATTACGACAACGTCATGCAGAACGAATGCTTCCTGGTCAGCGATCCGGCGCTGGGCGACGGCGCGCCACACCGTTTATATCTGGCGCGCAAAAACGGGCAACCGACCGCCGCGGCGCTGGAAACCACCGCGCCTGACGGCTACTCCGGCGCCATCAAGCTGCTGGTGGGCGCCGATTTCAACGGCACGGTACTCGGCACCCGGGTGATTGAACACCATGAAACCCCGGGGCTGGGCGACAAGATCGAACTGCGCATTTCCGACTGGATTTCCTTCTTCAGCGGCAAGAAAATCGAAGGCCCGGACGACAAACGCTGGGCGGTGAAGAAAGACGGCGGCATGTTCGACCAATTCACCGGCGCCACCATCACCCCGCGTGCGGTGGTCAATGCGGTGCGCCGCACGGCGTTGTATATGGAAACGCTGCCGCCTAAACTTGAAAGCTTACCTGCGTGTGGAGCCAGCGAATGAGTGAAGCCAAAGAATTGATCGTCCAGGGGTTGTGGAAGAACAACTCCGCCCTGGTGCAGCTGCTGGGCATGTGCCCGCTGCTGGCGGTGACCTCCACCGTCACCAACGCGCTGGGCCTGGGGCTGGCCACCACGCTGGTGCTGACGCTCACCAACGCCTCCATCTCCGCGGTGCGCCGCTGGGTGCCAAGCGAAGTGCGTATTCCGATCTACGTCATGATCATCGCCGCGGTGGTGAGCATCGTGCAGATGCTGATCAACGCCTATGCCTTCGGTCTGTATCAGTCGCTCGGCATTTTTATTCCGTTGATCGTGACCAACTGCATCGTCGTGGGCCGCGCCGAAGCGGTGGCCGCCAAGAAACCGGTCGGCCTCTCGGCGCTGGACGGCATGGCCATCGGCCTCGGCGCCACCGGCGTCATGGTGACGCTGGGTTCAATGCGCGAGCTGCTGGGCAACGGCACGCTGTTCGACGGCGCCGATCAACTGCTGGGCGGCTGGGCCAAATCGCTGCGCATCGAAGTGGTGCACTTCGACAGCCCGTTCCTGCTGGCCATGCTGCCGCCAGGCGCCTTTATCGGCCTGGGCCTGCTGTTGGCGGTCAAGTATCTGATCGACGAAAGAATGAAGGCGCGCAAAGCCCGCGCCGTGGCGGCGGAACCGCTGTTGGAACAAGGACGTGCTGAGAAGGCCTGATGAACAAGCAGAAGCGACTGGAAATTCTGACCCGGCTGCGCGACAACAATCCGCATCCGACCACCGAGCTGGTGTACACCACGCCGTTTGAGCTGCTGATCGCGGTATTGCTGTCTGCGCAGGCCACCGACGTGAGCGTTAACAAGGCGACCGCCAAACTCTATCCGGTCGCCAACACCCCCGCCGCCATGCTGGCGCTGGGGGTTGATGGCGTCAAGGAGTACATCAAGACCATCGGTCTGTTCAACAGCAAGGCCGAAAACGTGATCAAGACCTGCCGCATGCTGCTGGAGCTGCACGGCGGCGAAGTGCCGGAAGATCGCGCCGCTCTGGAGGCGCTGCCGGGCGTTGGCCGCAAAACCGCTAACGTGGTGCTCAACACCGCCTTCGGCTGGGCGACCATCGCCGTGGACACCCATATCTTCCGGGTGTGCAACCGCACCCACTTTGCGCCGGGCAAGAACGTCGATCAGGTGGAGGAGAAACTGTTGAAGGTGGTGCCCGCCGAATTCAAGGTCGATTGCCATCACTGGCTGATCCTGCACGGACGCTACACCTGCATCGCGCGCAAACCGCGCTGCGGCTCCTGCATCATCGAAGACCTGTGCGAATATAAAGAAAAGGTTTATCCGGAATCCTGAGTCCGTTGGGTGCGGCAAACCGCACCCGCCGCGTCCTCTTCCCTCGCCAACGCCGCTTTTTTATCAAAAATGTGATATCGCGCAGCAGTAACCCCGGCGTTATCGCGGTTTTCAGTAAGAAACCCATCGCAGCGTTATTTTCAAGCAAAAAATTAGTCGAAAATTGCGGTGAACGTCACGCTTTCAGGATCACAAGGCGTTCACAAATGCCAGCCCCGTTTTCCTAAATTTCTATAATTTTACAAATCGCGCCATATACACAACATTCCAACGGATTAATAACCTCACGTACACTGATGCGCTAAAAAATAGCAATTCAGCAGAATATATCCCTGTTTAAAATTCGTATAGCTTTTAGTCAAAACAAAAAATCGATAAACCACTAAAAGCCGAAAGTTAATACTGCATAACATTTGCAACATCGCGGCATAATCCTGTCGGCGTTAAATGTAACCGAATATGACAAACTGCTTGCCACGTTGACAAAGATAGTGAACATTAACCGCCGTCCCCATCCTATAACAACGCAAAAGGATGCCGTTCCGCATCAACTTTTGTACTTTCCCGTCCCCTAAAGACGGGCTGCGAAAAAACAGAGGTACCAGTGTCAACAGCAAACAACCAACACCAGGAGAGCGTGAGCCTTAACGCGTTCAAACAACCGAAAGCATTCTATCTGATCTTCTCGATCGAACTGTGGGAGCGCTTCGGCTATTACGGCCTGCAAGGCATCATGGCGGTTTATCTGGTCAAGATGCTCGGTCTGAGCGAAGCCGACTCCATCACCCTGTTCTCTTCTTTCAGCGCCCTGGTATACGGCTTCGTCGCCATCGGTGGCTGGCTGGGCGACAAGGTGCTGGGCGCCAAACGCGTGATCGTGCTCGGCGCGCTGGTGCTGGCCGCCGGTTACGCCATGGTGGCCTACTCCGGCCACGACATCTTCTGGGTCTACCTGGGCATGGCGACCATCGCCGTGGGCAGTGGCCTGTTCAAGGCTAACCCGTCCTCTCTGCTCTCCACCTGCTATGAGAAAGACGACCCGCGTATCGACGGCGCCTTCACCATGTACTACATGTCGGTGAACATCGGTTCCTTCTTCTCCATGCTGGCTACCCCGTGGCTGGCGGCGAAGTACGGCTGGAGCGTGGCGTTCTCCCTGAGCGTGGTCGGCATGCTGATCACCCTGGTCAACTTTATGATGTGCCACAAGTGGGTGAAGAAAAACGGCTCCAGGCCTGACTTCAAGCCGCTGCATCTGCCGAAACTGCTGATGGTGCTGGTCGGCATCGTGGCGCTGGTCGCCGTGTCCAGCTGGCTGCTGCACAACCAGGTGATCGCGCGCTGGGCGCTGGCCTTCATCTCTGCCGGGATCGTGATCGTGTTCGCCAAGGAAGCCTTCGCCCTGCATGGCGCCGCACGCCGCAAAATGATCGTCGCCTTCCTGCTGATGCTGGAAGCGGTGGTATTCTTCGTGCTGTACAGCCAGATGCCGACGTCGCTGAACTTCTTCGCCATCCACAACGTGGAGCACAGCATCTTCGGCGTCGCCTTCGAGCCGGAGCAGTACCAGGCGCTGAACCCGTTCTGGATCATGCTCGCCAGCCCGATTCTGGCCGCGTTGTATAACAAGATGGGCGATCGCCTGCCGATGCCGCACAAGTTCGCTTTCGGCATGATCCTGTGTTCCTGCGCCTTCCTGGTGCTGCCATGGGGCGCCAGCTTCGCCAACGAACAGGGCATCGTGTCGGTCAACTGGCTGATCCTGAGCTACGCGCTGCAGAGCATCGGCGAGCTGATGATTTCCGGTCTGGGTCTGGCGATGGTGGCGCAGCTGGTGCCGCAGCGTCTGATGGGCTTCATCATGGGTTCCTGGTTCCTGACCACCGCCGCCGCGGCGCTGATCGCCGGTAAAGTCGCCGGTCTGACCGCCGTCCCTAGCGACATCAACGACGCGCACGCTTCGCTGGCCATCTACAGCCATGTGTTTATGCAAATCGGCATCGCCACCGCCGTCATCGCCATCCTGATGATGCTGACCGCGCCGAAACTGTACCGCATGACGCTGGACACCAGCGAAGACCTGAATCAGAAAGCGCAGGAAGCCACCGCGGCCCACTGATCGCCGACGGATTGAGCGTAAATAGAAACGCCGGGGTTAATCCCCGGCGTTTTTTATGCCCGCAAGAAACGTGTTTACGCTGGCTTGCGCTTGCCGCTCAGGTTGGCCCACATGAATTCGCTCACCAGCGCGCTGTGGAACGCCGCCTGTTGCTTGTCGGCGGCGGCGCTGTGCCCACCCTCGGTATTTTCGTAGAAGTAAGCCTGCTGATACCCCATCGCCTGCATGCGCGCCGCCATTTTGCGCGCGTGGGCCGGGTTGACCCGATCGTCGCTGGTGGCGGTATAGAACAGCACCGGCGGATAGGCCGTTTTCGCCTGAATATTGTGGTATGGCGAGAAGGTTTTGATATAGGCCCACTGCTCCGGCTTGCTCGGATCGCCGTATTCCGCGATCCACGACGCGCCGGCGGAGAGTTGGGTATAGCGCTGCATGTCCAACAGCGGCACTTCGCAGACGATGCAGCCGAACAGCTGCGGATACAGCGTCAGCATATTGCCTACCAGCAGGCCGCCGTTGCTGCCGCCGCGCGCGCCGAGATGCGGCGCGGAAGTCACCTTGCGCGCGAACAGGTCTTCGGCCACGGCGGCGAAATCCTCATAGGCGCGATGACGATTCTGTTTGAGCGCCGCCTGATGCCAGGCCGGACCATATTCACCGCCGCCCCGAATGTTGGCCACCACGTATACCCCGCCGCGCTCCAGCCAGGCCGGCGCCTTACCGCCCAGATAGCCCGGCAGCAGCGGCACTTCAAACCCGCCGTAGCCGTACAGCAGCGTCGGCGTGCTGCCGTCCAGCTTGAGATCTTTGGCGGCGATCTGGAAATACGGCACGCGGGTGCCGTCCTTGGAGCGCGCGAAATGCTGGCTGACCTGATAGCCGGCGGCGTCAAAGTCCTGCGGCGCCTGTTTCAGCAGCGTCGCTTCCCCGCCGTCGAGGTTGCCCATATACAGCGAGGTCGGCTGCAGGAACCCGCTGACCGTCAGGAAATAGGCGTTGCTCTCGTCGTCGATGCCGCCGGCGGAAAGGGTGCTGATGGCGCCGGGATTGCCCAGCGGG
Source organism: Serratia sp. CY74737 (assembly GCF_052166775.1). Taxonomy (NCBI): domain Bacteria; kingdom Pseudomonadati; phylum Pseudomonadota; class Gammaproteobacteria; order Enterobacterales; family Yersiniaceae; genus Serratia; species Serratia sp. CY74737. The sequence continues at coordinate 96,215 of NZ_JBJNOF010000015.1, read as the reverse complement.
CGACGTTGCCAGCTGCCGCCCTGCGGCGACAGCACTTCCAGTCGGTTGACCACGTTATCCATGATGCTGAGGATCAGGTGATCGCGAGTGCCGCTGTAGCCGCTCAGCGCCTGCTCCGCCGTCGGGGTAAACAGCGGCTGCAGCTCGCGCTTGCCCGCCAGATAGTCGTCGAAATTGGCCGCCAACAGCGAGCCGGACGGATAGCGCTTGCCGCCCACGTCCCAATCGCTGCTCGGCTTGATCAGCAGCCATTCCCGATGCGTATCCAGCTCGGCGTCGGCGGGGATGTCGATTTTTTTCTGCCGGCCGTCCTGAGTCAGCAAGAAATAGTCGCGGCGGTAGAAGTCCAGGCTGCGGCCGACGAAATCGCGCTCAAAGCCCGGCGTGCGGTCGTGATAGGCGAAGACCGCCATGTCCTCGGGCTGCGCTTCGTACAGCGTTTCGGCGGCGCTCAGCGGCGTGCCGCGCCGCCAGCGTTTGGCGATGCGCGCGTAGCCGGACTGGGTCATCGAGCCGGGGCCGAAATCGGTGGCGATGAACAGCGTGTCCCGATCGACCCAGGAAACCCGGCTTTTCGCCACCGGCACGTTAAAGCCGTCTTTGACGAAGCGTTTGGCCACCAGATCGAATTCGCGGATTTCGGTGGCGTCACCGCCGTCCGGCGACAGCTGCATCAGGCAATAGCGGTATTCCGGCGCCAGCGGCTGCGAGCCCTGATAGACCCAATCCTTGCCCTCCGCCTTGCCCAACGCATCGATATCCAGCACCGTCTCCCAAGCCGGTTTGGCCTTGCGGTACTCGTCCAGCGTGGTGCGCCGCAGCAGGCCACGCGGGTTGGCCTGATCCTGCCAGAAGTTGTAATAGTACTCGCCGCGTTTGCTCACCCACGGGATCTGGGTGTCTTTATTGAGGATATCCAGGACTTCGCGCTCAATGCGCTGAAAGTCTTCGCCCTGGCCGAAACGCGCCACGGTGCGCTGATTTTCCTGCTGCACCCATTGCAGCGCTTTTTTACCCTGCAGCTCTTCCAGCCACAGGAATCCATCGCCGGCGGCCGCGCCGCCCTCCGCCGCCATCGCCAGGCGGATACTGTTGGGTAATGAAGTCATCGCGAATACGGCTCCTGCGGTTTGCGCACTGAGTTTAATGAACTGACGTCGATTGGTGACCGGCAAAATCAAGCTCCTTTTGAGTCGGCTGCAACGCCGCCCCGTCATGGGCGACAGCCTGTGAAATAAGAGTCATTTTCAACAAGGTAGGCGTTTGGCGGCGCGGAGTCAAAGCCCGCGGCCGCCGCGTTGAGTCAGGATTGAGGATAGTGGATCAGATCGTGGATGCGCACCGTGTTTGAACCGGCGTTGCGGTAGGCATGCGGCCGATCGGCCTGAAAGCGCATCGCCTCGCCGGCCGCCAGGCTGTGCCACTCGCCGTCTATCGCCAATTCCAACCGGCCGCTGATCACGATCACATGCTCAATCACGCCCGGCTCATGCGGCGACGATTCGCTGAGCGCGCCCGGCGCGAGATCGATGACAAACATGTCGAAACCCAGCTGGCGATCGTAGGGAAACAGCGGCACCACACGCATATCGGCGTTGTCCTGATCGTACACCGGCAGTTCGCCGTAGCGGTGCAGCGTCGCCTGCTGCTGCGCGGGCGACGCCTCAAGAAAGGCGGAGAACGCCACGTTGAAACCGGTGGCGATCTTCCACAGCGTCGCCACCGTCGGGCTGGATTCGCCGCGCTCAATCTGCCCGAGCATCGCTTTGCTGACGCCGGTGTATTCCGCCGCCTGCGTCAGGCTCCAGCCGCGCTGCGCGCGCAGCGTGCGAAGGGTGTGCGCCAAATGGCCGGCAAGTTCCTGCATCCTGTTCTCCTCTGCGTATCGCGCTCGATTATACTCGCTTGTGCGCTATAGCGCACGGTGCTATGCTGATTTCTGACCGTGCGTTATAACGCACAATTATCGATTGGAGCTGCTCATGCGCCCTGCCGTCACCCTGCGTCACCTGACTCTGCCTGCCGTCATGGCTGGCTTTGTCGCCGTTCTGGTCGGCTACACCAGCTCTGCCGCCATCATTTTCCAGGCCGCCGCCGCTGCTGGCGCCACGCCGGCGCAGATCGGCGGCTGGCTGAGCACGCTTGGGATCGCGATGGGCGTCACTTCCCTCGGGCTGTCGCTTTACTATCGCACCCCGATCCTCACCGCCTGGTCGACGCCAGGAGCGGCGCTGCTGGTCACCAGCCTGCCCGGCACGCCGATCAATGAGGCGATCGGGGTGTTCATCTTTGCGTCGGGCCTGATCCTGCTCTGCGGCGTCACCGGGCTGTTCGCCCGCCTGATGGATTATATTCCGCAGGCGATTTCTGCCGCGATGTTGGCGGGGATCCTGCTGCGTTTCGGGCTGGACGCCTTCGCTTCACTGCAGCTCAATTTCCTCCTCAGCGCCGGTATGGGGCTGGCCTATCTGCTCAGCCGCCGTTACCTGCCGCGCTACGCCATCGTATTGACGCTGGCGATTGGGCTGGCGATCGCCGCGCTACAGGGCGATATCCATCTGGCGCAACAGGCGCCGGCGGTCGCCGTGCCGGAATTTATCGCGCCGCATTTCAGTTGGCCGACGCTGCTCGGCATCGGCGTGCCCTTCTTCGTGGTCACCATGGCTTCACAGAACGCCCCCGGGATCGTTACGCTGCAGGCGGCGGGCTACCGTGTCCCCACCTCACCGCTGATCGCCTGGACGGCGCTGACCGCGCTGCTGCTGGCGCCATTCGGCGGTTTCTCGGTGTGCATCGCCGCCATTACTGCCGCCATTTGCATGGGGCCGGACGTGCATCCCGATCCACAGCGGCGCTATATGGGCGCGGTGGCCGCCGGCGGCTTCTATTTGTTGGCCGGGTTGTTCGGCGGCGCCATCGGCCTGCTGTTCAGCGCGTTGCCGGTCGCCTTGATCCACACCATCGCCGGGCTGGCGCTGCTCGGCACCATCGGCGGCAGCCTGCAACGCGCGCTGCATGATGAAAAACAGCGCGACGCGGCGCTGATCGCCTTCCTCATCACCGCCTCCGGCGTCACGTTGCTCGGCATCGGTTCGGCATTCTGGGGCATTGTCGGCGGCGCCATCGCGCATCTGCTGCTGTCGCTGCCGCGGCGAACCACCGTGACCTAACGGGCGGTCTACATTGACAAGCGGCGCCGTGGCGCCTTCACTTTCTCTGTCGTCTGAATGTCAATTCACATAATAAGTGACGCCGTCACCAAGGAAGCTTATGACCGAGAAAGCCGCGCTGTTAGCCCAGCGCTTGATACGCAATGTCGAACAGGTAGAGATGAAGCATGACCGGCGGCCGCCGCTGTATGACAGCGTCGGCGCTCGTCTCGGCACCGGCACCGCCGCCGACAAGCTGGGCGCCTCCTTCGATTGTGTGGCGCCAGGCATGCGTTCCTGCCCCTATCATTTTCACTACGCTCAGGAGGAAATGTTCATCATTCTGGAAGGCAGCGGAACGCTGCGGGTAGCCGGAGAAATGCTGCCGATCGTCAGTGGGGATGTCATTTTCATTCCGCCTGGCCCGGAATACCCGCACCAGATCATCAACACCTCCGATGCGCCGCTGAAGTATCTGTCCGTCAGCACGCGCGAACAGCCGGAAGTGGTGATGTATCCGGACTCAGGTAAATACCAGGCGATGGCGCGCGGCAATGACGGCGAGCAGGTGCGTTATCTGCAGCGTCCTTCAGCCTCGCTCGATTACTGGCAGGATGAACCCTGAATCGCCGTCCGGCAACGTGAGATCCAGCGCGCGCGCCGCCAGTTCCGCGACGCGAAAATCGATGTCCGCCGCCTGCCCGTCTTCCATGAACCAGGCGGCGGAAAGCCCCGACCAGGCCAGGATCCATTGCAGCAGACGCCGGCGATCCAGCCCGGCCAACCGGCACACCTGTTCCACGCGGCGATGGAAAATGGCCGGATCGGTGGCGACGCCGTAGTTGGGATTGCAGAAGATATTGGCGTAATCGAAGCCCCGTTCACCGTACAAACGCTTGGGATCGATCGCCAGCCAACCGCGTGCGCCAAAGTCCAGCACATTGTCATGGTGGATATCGCCGTGCAACACGCTTTCTTCTCGCGGGCTGCTCAACAGCTCCGCCGCCGCCGTGGCGCTGAGACGCAGCATGCCGCCGTGCGCCTGGGCCGCCGGCCACAGCGAGCTGAACCACTCCTGCAACGGGATAAGCTCAGGCAACGGCGCCGCCCGCGGCGCATGCAAGGCGGCGATCGCCCGGCACAGGATCTGCGTGGCTTGTTCATCGTCGCCGTCACGCACCAGCTGCGCCAACGACCCTTCGCCCTGCGCACGCTCCAGCAAAATGCCGTCGTCGTGCCACGCCAGCACCTGCGCGGCGCCTTCTCCACGCCACCAGCACATCAGCTGCCCGCCGAAGCGCTCCTCCTGCTCGCGGGCGATCTTCAGCATGGCCGCCGCGCCCCGGTAACGCACCGGCATCAATAGACTGCTGTGGGTTTCGAAGGCTTTGCCGTCCTGCTCCAGCCGCCAGCGCTGCAGGTAAGGCGTAAAAAGCGGGTTCATCGTCTCTGCGTCCTTGTTGCCGATCTGCGCCGCACTGTCACATTCGCGTGAGAGACGGCGTATAACATAAGGGGGATGATTCTCTCAGATATCATCGGCGTGCGGCGCTTTGCCGCGTTTTCTCCAGTATCCTAACCAAGTTTGTCGATTTTATTAACCGGTCTTGCGCGGGGTTTGACCATGACATCATTAAAACGCATTAATTATCCGCAATTGCCTACGCCGGGTGGCCCTTATGTGCACGCCGTGCGCCACGGCGATCGCCTGTACGTATCTGGCTTGACGGCCTTCGCCACCGACGCGCAGGGCTTGAGCGCGCCGCAGCAAACGCAGGAGATCCTTGAGCAATTGGCGACCATCGCCGCCAGCGAAGGCGTCAATCTCAAGGCATTGATTAAAATCAGCGTGTTCCTGACCGACATCGCCGATCTGGCGAGCGTGCGCCCGGTGCTGTTTGACTATTTCGACGGCGCGCTGCCGGCCTGTTCTTTGATGGCGGTCAGCGCGTTGTTCTCACCCGCAGTGTGCGTAGAGATAGAGGCGGTGATGGCGTTGCAATAAGGCGCGGCTAGAGCGCGCCTTCGTCCGGCACGCAGGGGCCGATCTTGAACCAGGCTTTGGCGATCCGCCCCTGTTCCACTTCGTAAATGGCGATGACATCCATTTTGCCGCGCCCCTGCGGGAAGTTACGCGTCACCACCTCCTGATCGACCACCATATTCCCCACCGCCATGCGTTTTATCCGTTCGCCGTACAGGCTCGGCTCGCGAAAGCGCGCCAGATGCCGTTCGCGGATCGCCGCTTTGCCGCTGGCCAGCAGCGTGTCGGGGTGTTCGTAATACTGCGCGTCATCCGCCCAGCAGGCCATAAAGGCCTCGATATCGCGGGCGTTATAGGCGTCAAGCTGTTGTTGAACCACATCCTGCGGGCGTGCCGTCTTATCGTTCATCACATTCTCCTGCCAAAGTTAACCGCCGCATGCGTCGAACCCATCACGTTAACCGCCCAGTGCTACGGGTTGATGACACAGTGATAGTTGAATAAAAACCCATAAATAGCGAATAAATAACCTATCACGCCCGATAAACAATTCAAGCGTCCGCGCATAAATTTTCAGCGTATCCCCAGGAACGCTGAAAACCGCCTGACGGCGTGCGTTAATCTTTGCGGCAGTTGGGAGGATTCTGCTAATTTAGCGTGAACAGCCTGATGATAACGAAACGCTATGCAGCAAAAACCGGTGTTGGACGAAGCCAGACAGTTAAAACGACTCAACGCCGCCACGCGGCGCCAATCCCATATGTACAAATGGATCGCGCTGATTGCTGCGCTGGATGCGCTGTTGGTGTTTTGGTATGACCGGGATATGCGCAACGTCACCTTCTCGGGAGCGGTTGCGCTGGTGTGCGGCTATTTGTGGATCCGCGATCGCAACAAGGCTCGGGGTTACCGGCGCGAGTTTGATCGCAAATTCGGCAAGCACAGCGGCAATTAAGGCTGCATCGCTTCCAGCACTTTAGCGCTGTCGACAATCTGCACGAACTTCACGATCTTGCCGGCGCGCACCGTATAAATATGCGCAAAGGAGGCGCTGAAGGCTTTGCCGGTGGCCCGGTAAGTGCCGTGATAAAAACCCTGAGCAATCACGTTGTCGCCGGCGTCGTAAAAGTGATCGACATCGGCGCGGTAACCTTGCCATTCGCTGCCCAAACGCTGATGCACGTTCTTGATGATATTCTCCGGGCCGATATAAGTACCGGCGTAAGGGAAACCGGCGGCTTCGGTCCACTCGGCATCGGGGGCCAGCGCCGCCAGCAGATTACGGCCGTTTTCTTCGGAACTGCCTTCGTAAGTCGCGCGCACTATCTCAAGAGGGGTTGGCATGTCTCTTCTCCCATGGCTGATAAGGATATTCCGACCATCTCCGCGGACACAGGCTCTCACCAGGCGGAGACGGCGGAATACGGCTATTCTAGGTTGCTTGTTTCGCTGCAAAAACCGCAGTTGTGACAATAGTAGGTTGCACTTTAGTAAACAATAGTCGTCTTCTGTCATTCTCTCGACCTCCGACGCGGCTATGCTGATTGCCCGATTTCCCCCAACAGGAGCTGAACGTGTCTTTACCCTCGCTAACGCAAGAGCTGTTACAGCCGTTTTCCCCCTACCAGACGCTGGCGCAAACGCTGCTGCCGCTCACCCTCGAATCGGACGATGGCTCGCACGATGTGGCGCACCTACACCGAGTCTGGAAGAACTGCCGCCGCATCAGCAAGCTGGAAGGCGGCGACCGACGCATTCTCTGCGCGGCGGTGCTGCTGCATGACGCCGTGGCGGTGGAAAAGAATTCGCCGCAGCGTCACCTGGCTTCGCGCATGGCGGCGCAGCAAGCCACGCTGACGCTGACCCGGCTCGAATGGTCGCCGGCGGACATCGCGGCGGTGGCCCACGCCATTGAAGCGCACAGTTTTTCCGCCGGCATCCCCCCGCAAACGCTGGAAGCGAAGATCCTGCAGGACGCCGATCGTCTCGACGCCATTGGCCTGATTGGCGTAGCCCGCTGCTTCTATATCAGCGGCCGCATGCGCAGCGCGCTGTATGACGCTGCGGATCCGCGGGCCGAACATCGTCAATACGATGACAAGCGTTTCAGCCTGGATCACTTCGAAACCAAGCTCTTCAAGCTGCAAGACGGCTTCCAGACCGCCGCCGGGCGACAGATGGCCGAGCAGCGCACCGAACGGATGCGGCGCTTTGTCGACGATCTGCTGGAAGAGGTGTAACCTGGGCTTACGGGGCATTTTCGTTATGCCCATAACATTTTCGGTCACATAACACCGTTAAACTGAAAGCCAACTTCACCGAACGGGCGGCAAAGATGAAAAAGTTGACGTTGAAAGAGATGACGGAAAGCGAGCAACGAGAAGTCAAAACCGAGCTGGACAAAGCGCGTAAAAGCCACGGCCGGCCGCTGACCAACGCCGAACAGCACAAGGTCAAAGATGAAGTGGTGGCGCGCATCATGGCCGCCAGAGCGAAGCTCGCCAAGGCAGAGCGCGCGGAACGCAAGGCCAACCGCTACCGGCCAAGCGGCGACACCTTCAGCTGGTCCGCCACCATCGGTACCCGCCCGCCGCGCTGAATCAGCCAAACAATCCCCGCCGCCGCGGGGATTGTCGTTTATTAGCCAAACTCATCTGCCCTCACCCATCATGAATAACAATGTTATCAATCTGTTGTAAATTGACAGCCTGATGAAGAATATTCATTATCACCCCCACATCCTCTTTTCACGAGACTGCCATGGCCTATCCGCGCAACGTTAATACACCGATTCTCCCGGCGTTGCCCGTTGGCGGTTTGGCGGCGGTTACATCGAAGAAACAGACGCTCATTTGACCGGGGCGAGCTGTCCCGTCAGATGAGCTGACTGGATGGCCTGCAACGCCCCGCCTTCAATTTTCTCATCTGGCTTCTCTGTCGGTCACACAGAAGGAATATTTTATGGCCTCATTTTCGGGTATTTGGGTGGCGATGGTTACCCCTTTCAATCAAGATGCCGTCGATCTGCCGGCGGTTAAACGCCTGGCGCGGCACCTGCTCGACGCCGGCATCGACGGCCTGGTGGTCTGCGGCTCTACCGGTGAAGCCGCCGCGCTAAGCAAGGAAGAACAGCTGGCGGTGCTCGACGCCGTGCTGGAGGTGACGCCCGCCCATCAGGTGGTGATGGGCCTTTCCGGCAATAACATGGCCGCCACGCTGCAGATGCAGCAGGCCATTCAGCTGCGCGACATCGCCGGCGTGCTGATCCCGGCGCCTTACTACATCCGCCCTTCGCAATGCGGCCTGATAGACTATTTCACCCAGTTGGCCGACGCCTCCACCGTGCCAGTGATCCTGTACAACATTCCGCAGCGTACCGGCATCGCCATGGAGCTGGCCACGCTGCGCCAGCTCGCACGCCACCCGCGCATCGCCGCCATCAAGGACTGCGGCGGCAACCCTGACGCCACCATGGCGCTGATCGCCGACGGCGAAATCGATGTGATGACCGGGGAAGACAATCTGATCCTCACCACGCTGTGCCTCGGCGGCACCGGCGCCATCTCCGCTGCCGCGCATGTTCACCCGGAACGTTTCGTCCAGCTGGTGCAGCAAGTCGCCGCTGGCGATCTGGCCGCGGCGCGCAGCAACTTCTATGAGCTGTTGCCGATGATCCACCAGATGTTCAGCTTCCCGAATCCGGCGCCGGTCAAGACCGTACTGGCCCAACAGGGGCTGATCGCCAACGAACTGCGCTCGCCGATGCAGGTGGCGCCGCAGGCGCTGCAGCAGCAGATCGCCGCGACGCTGGCGCAACTGCAGCCCGCCGAGGCGATCGTCGGTTAAATTTGTTAGCTAAGCCGCTGTAATTTTGGCGCTGTGGGACTACGATGAGAGGTTAAGCATGCCCGTCATTCGTCATCAACAAGGAGCTTCCGATGAAACTGTTCTATAAAGCCGGCGCCTGTTCGCTGTCCCCGCATATCGTGCTGCGTGAGGCAGGGCTGGATTTTACGGCGGAGAAGGTCGATCTGGCGCAGAAGAAAACCGAGAGCGGCGCCGATTACCTCGCCATCAACCCCAAGGGACAGGTACCGGCGCTGCTGCTGGATGACGGCAGCCTGCTGACCGAAGGCGTGGCGATCGTGCAATACCTGGCGGACCGCGTGCCGGACCGTAACCTGATCCCGGCGGCGGGCACCCTGTCGCGCTACCACGCGATCGAATGGCTGAACTACATCGCCACCGAGCTGCACAAAGGTTTCAGCCCGCTGTTCAACCCGAAGACGCCCGAGGAATATAAAACCATCGCGCGCGCCAGGCTGGAGCAGCAGTTCAGCTATCTGGATTCGGTACTGGCGAAGCAGCACTTCCTGTTGGGAAGCCGTTTCAGCGTGGCCGACGCCTACCTGTTCACCGTGCTGCGCTGGGCATTCGCCCTGCAGTTCGATGTGCGCAAGCACGCCCATCTGGCGGCCTGGTTCGATCGCGTTGCGGCGCGCCCGGCGGTAGACGCGGCGCTGAACGCCGAAGGATTGAAGTAAGGTTCAGCCCCGGCGGCTCTCGCCGGGGCCCGATGCCGCTTACAGTTTTACCGCTCTGAACTCGCTGCGCGGCTGCACGATCCGATCCTGCGCCGCCACCACCTGCAATTCATACTCGCCCATCGCCTGCGTGGTCAGCATCACCTCATACACGGCGGCGGTCACGTGCTCCAGCGCTTTATCCAGCGCCTCGCCCTTCAGCAGATCCACCAGCAGCAGACCACTGGTCAAATCGCCGACGCCAACCGGCTGACGCGCCCCGAAGTCCACCAGCGGCCGGCTAATGTGCCAGGCTTCGTCCGCCGTCACCAGCAGCATTTCGAAACAGTCGGTGTGATAGCCGGCACGAGCCAGGTGCTTGACCAGCACCAACCGCGGCCCCTTGACGATCAGCGATCGAGCGGCCTGCACCGCGTCGTCCACGTTGGCGACGGCCATCTGGCTCAGCATTTCCAGTTCCAGCAGGTTCGGCGCCACCATGTCGCTGCACGGCAACGCCTGACGGCAGTGAAACTCGGCCACCCCCGGCGCCACGATGCAGCCCTTTTCAGGATGTCCCATCACCGGATCGCAGAAATACCAGGCGTTCGGATTCGCCTGCTTAACCTGACGCACGATCGCCAGAATATGGTCGCCCTGCTCCGGCGAACCGATATAACCGCTCAGCACCGCATCACAGCGTTTCAGCTGATCGATATTGGCGATGCCCTGCGCGATCTCGCTCAGGTGGCTGGCCGGCATGACGCAGCCGGTCCACTGACCGTATTGCGTATGGTTGGAGAACTGCACCGTGTTCAGCGGCCAGACGTTGACGCCCATGCGGCGCATCGGAAACTCCGCCGCACTGTTGCCGGCGTGACCAAACACCACGTGCGACTGGATAGAAAGAATGTTTTTCATCGACAGAACTCGTTGGGAATGCGGCAGCCAGCCTGGCGGCTGCCCAAAAAGAAAGGGGCCGCCTGGGCCCCTTACCATCATTATACGCTTACTGCCAGTCCACCAGGCAGTAGTGTTTCTTGCCGCGGCGCAGCAGCGTGTAACGGCCAAACAGACGGTCCGCATCGCTGAAACGGTATTCGGCATCCGACTGTTTCTCGCCGTTGATGGTCACCGCGTTGGAACCGATCATGGTGCGCGCCTGGCCACGTGACGGCACCAGTTCAGCATTCACCAGCGCCTGCTGCAGATCGGCGTCGCGCTCAAGTTTGATGGTCGGCATGCCGTCCTGCGCCAGCTGGGCGAAGTCCGCTTCGGTCATGTCATGCAGCGCGCCGGAGAACAGGCTCTGGGTGATGCGCTTGGCGGCCGCCAGGCCTTCCGCACCGTGCACCATGCCGGTCACTTCTTCCGCCAGCACGTACTGGGCGCGCGGCGCCTTGCCGCTGTTCTTGTCTTCTTCTTCCAGCGCGTTGATCTCTTCCAGGCTCATGAAGGTGAAGAACTTCAGGAAGCGGTAAACATCGGCATCGGCGGTGTTGATCCAGAACTGGTAGAACTTGTACGGGCTGGTTTTTTCCGGCGCCAGCCAGACCGCGCCGCCTTCGGTTTTACCGAACTTGGTGCCGTCTGCCTTGGTGATCAATGGCACGGTCAGGCCGAACACCTGCTTCTGATGCTGACGACGCGTCAGATCGATACCCGAGGTGATGTTGCCCCACTGATCGGAACCGCCGATCTGCAGCTCCACCTGGTGGCGGTTGTACAGCTCGGAGAAATCGTAGCCCTGCAGCAGGTTATAGGAGAACTCGGTGAAGGAGATGCCGGAGTCGTCGCGATTCAGGCGCTGCTTAACCGCTTCCTTGTTGATCATCTGGTTGACGGAGAAGTGCTTGCCGATGTCACGCAGGAAGGTCAGCACGTTCATGCCGCCGAACCAGTCGTAGTTGTTGGCCGCGATGGCGCTGTTGCTGCCGCAGTCGAAATCGAGGAATGGGGAAACCTGTTTGCGGATCTTCTCGACCCACTCATTCACCGTATCGGTGGTATTCAGCTTGCGCTCCGCCGCTTTGAAGCTCGGATCGCCGATCAGGCCGGTGGCGCCGCCCACCAGCGCTACCGGTTTGTGGCCGGCCAGCTGGAAGCGCTTCAGGCACAACAGAGGAACCAGATGGCCCAAATGCAAGCTGTCAGCGGTCGGATCGAAACCGCAATACAGTGCAATTGGCCCTTGCGCCAGTCGCTCCGCTAACGCTTCCTCATCCGTAACCTGGGCAACGAGGCCCCGCTCTTGCAGTTGTTTAATCAAGTTGCTGCTTGCCATCAATGACTCCATGTATAAACGAATGCACCTTTGCCGGTACACGGCCTTTCGCCCAGTGGCGAAATAAAAATTCAGGGTAGCGCATAGAATAAAGCGCCGGCGGCGTCAGCACCAGCGCTTAGAGGGGGATTTTACGTCTTCAAGGTGCCAGTCGGTCAATTTTCCAGTCATTCCCGTCCCGCTGATACAGGAAACGGTCATGCAGGCGGTGGGCGCCACCCTGCCAGAACTCGACGGAGTCGAATTTCACGCGGAATCCGCCCCAGAAACTCGGCAACGGCACCTCGCCCTGCTGGAACTTTTGCTTCAACTCGAGGAATTTGCTTTCCAGCACGCCACGCGCGGAAATGCGTGACGACTGCTGCGACACCCAGGCGCCAATTTGGCTGTCCTTCGGCCGGCTATGGAAATACTTCAGCACTTCGAGGGTCGACAGGCGCTCCGCCTGACCGAGGAAAATCACCTGACGATCGAGCATGTGCCAGGGGAACAGCAGGCTGATATGCGGGTTTTGCGCCAACTGCTGCGCCTTGCGGCTGCCGAGGTTGGTGTAGAACACCAACCCCTGCTCATCGAAATGCTTGAGCAGCACGATGCGCTGATACGGCTGGCCGCGTTCGTCGACGGTGGCGACACACATGGCGGTCGGATCGGCCAGGCGCGCGTCGCAGGCCTGTTTCAGCCAACGCTCGAACAGCTCGAGCGGATTGGCGGTCAGATCGTTGCGGCGCAGGCCGCCCCGGGTATATTCACGGCGCAGGTCCGCAACATCAAACTCATTCTTTTCAATCATCTGGGTTATCGACCAACTGAAAAATCCGTCGTTACATTCTGCGCCTGCGGCGCCAGGAACTCAATCGCTCCGACGCCGCCGCTGACCGTCACTCCGTCAACACGCAGTCGCTCATGACTACCTTGCCGTTGCGCTCAAGATAGGCATTGCGGTCTTTCGACCAAAAAGTGTATTTGCCGTCGCTGTATTTGGCGCCGGTCAACGCCAACACCTGCTTGAGATGCAGCTGTTCGCCATCCATCAGCAGGCTGACTTCGCTCGCCTTGCCGTCGAGCGCCACCGTCAACGGCGTGGTGCCGCACTGGTAGTGCATCGTCTGGCTGCTCTGCGGCAGGATATAGCTGCAGCCGGACAGCGCCAGCGCGCCGGCGACGAAAATGACTTTTTTCATGCTGTTGCTCCTTAGAAAAATCCTTCACAGGCTATCCTAACAGAGCTAGCGCCCCCCGAATGGCAAAACCGGATAAATCCCACCCAGCACCGTTTCACGGCTGGCGCCGGTCACCGAAGGCAGGTTGCCGGCCTGGCCGGACAGCGTGCGAAACGCCAGCCAGGCGAAGGCCAGCGCCTCCATGTCGTCGCCGCTGACGCCGCAATCGTCGGTCAGGCCGACCTCGGTGCCCGGCAGCAGCGCCGACAGGCGCGCCATCAGCAGCGTGTTGCGCGCCCCGCCGCCGCAGACCAGCAGGCGCTCACACCCGCCGGCCAGCTGCACCTGTTCGCTGATGCTGACGGCGGTCAGCTCCGTCAGCGTGGCCTGCACGTCGACCGGCGCAATCGCCGGTAATCCGGCCAGCTGACGCTCCAGCCAGGCGATGTTGAAATACTCGCGGCCGGTGCTTTTCGGCGCAGGCAGCGCGAAGTAAGGGTCCGCCAGCATCTGCTGCAACAGCGGCAAACAGACGCGCCCCTGCATGGCCCAGCCGCCGTCCTGATCGTAAGGTTGCGCGCGGTGGCGCCAGATCCAGGCGTCCATCAGCATGTTGCCCGGCCCGGTGTCGAAACCGCGCACCGGCGCACCGGGCAACAGCAGAGAGAGGTTGGCGATGCCGCCGATGTTCAGCACCATACGCCGCTCGACGGGATGCCCCAGCAGCGCCTGATGAAACGCCGGCACCAGCGGCGCGCCCTGCCCGCCGTAAGCCATGTCGCGCCGGCGGAAATCGCCGACGGTGGTGATATTGGTCAGTGCGGCGATGCGGTTGTTGTCGCCGAGCTGCATGGAGAAACGCGCATCACCTTCCGGTTCGTGCCATACCGTCTGGCCGTGGCAGCCGATGGCGGTGATATGATCCGCGTCGATGCCGGTTTGCTTCAGCAGGCCGAGCACCGCCTCGCCAAACAGCGTGCCCAGCTGTGCGTCCAACCGGCCGACGGCGGCCAGCGTGGTTTGCTGCCCCTGGCACATTCCCAGGATCTCTTTTTTCAGCGCGATCGGCATCGGATGGCTATAGCTGGCCTGCTGCGCCACCATGCGATCGTCAATCGCGGCCAATACCACATCGATTCCGTCCAGACTGGTGCCGGACATGACGCCTATATAGCGGCCTGACTTCATAGCAACATCCTCTAACCCGCACGGTAAGCAAATTTTATCCTGACAAATAAACCAGAATTGACGAATTAACGCCATGAATTATGATGCTTTTTTTACGCGCCGTGAGCCAGGTGCGTCGCTGTGGCACATTTTATGTGTTAAACCGTGCGTTAACCGGCAACGGAATGTCGGTGAGGCTGTCATAAAGGTAAACCGCGGTTTATTATTGGTTGAACAGAGAAAAGTTAAGCTGCGTGCAGCGATGAAGCATGGCGCTGTATCAACTTTCAGCCATACTTTGTCTATCATTTTCACTGAATCTTGCCTGGTGAGCATTGCCAGGTTATGGACTACTACCATCAGGAGTTTTATATGATCAAGCGTCTTCTCGTCGTTGCCGTCGCCGCCGTTACGTTGGCTGGGTGTGCCAATGAATCCATGTCCGGCGATGTCTACTCGTCCTCGCAGGCCAAGCAGGTGCAGAACGTCACTTACGGGACGCTGGTTTCCGTGCGTCCGGTTAAAATTCAGGGCGGCGAAGGCTCCAACGCCTTGGGGATGATCGGCGGCGCGGTAATTGGTGGGCTGTTGGGCAACACCGTTGGCGGCGGCACCGGCCGTACGCTGGCTACCGCGGCGGGCGCTATCGCCGGCGGCGCGGCGGGCAACAGCATCGGTGAAGTGGCCGGTCGTACCTCAGGCTACGAGCTGGAAATCAAAACCGACCAGAAAGAGAACATCGTCGTGGTGCAGAAAGCAGGCGACACCAAGTTCAGCCCGGGTCAGCGCGTGCGCATGGCGCGCATGGGCGACACCATCACCGTCTCTCCGCTGTAAGTCAGCAGGCGGCACACGGCAAACCGGAGGCAATCGCCTCCGGTTTTATTTCTGATGCTGTGAAACTGTAATCGTAGAAAAATAAGAATATTATTATTTGTTCTGCAGTTCGGTGATATTTTGTTCTAACTTGCCAATCAGCCCTACCAACAGATGCACTTCGTCGGCGGTAATGCCGCTTAAAATCTCACTGCGCGTAGACGTGATCACACTGTCGACTTCCCTGATGATCGGATCGGCCGCTTCGGTCAGCTTGATGCGCTTCGCGCGGCGATCGTTGGCACAGGTGTGACGCGTGATAAGCCCCTTCTCCTCCAGTTGGTCCAGCGTGCGAACCAGTGACGGTTGCTCGATACCGATCGCCTTGGCCAGCTGGATTTGCGACTGCTCCGGCGGCAAGCGATTGATATTGTGCAACGTAACCCAATGCGTTTGGGTCAGCTCCAACGGCTTGAGCCGATGATCGATGAGCGCTCGCCAAACACGAACCAATCGTGCTAAATCTGAACCTAATGTTGACTCCACTTACCCCTCCTTATAATTAGCATGCTAACATTACCTCCCAGAGCTTAGACTATTTTGGGTAACTCACATTAAAAACACAAATGTATATAATGTATATTGTGGAAATAACCACTATTTTTAGCCGCTATTGTTTAATCGTTATGCAAATATTCAACATATTCACCCGTAGGGATTGTTAATGTGAATACATCATGGTTACACGCCTCATCGCCCTTACCCGATTTGGTCCTGGGGGCATCGCTTTATTTTCCACCCATATTTAAAGCTTTTTTGCTAGGACTGGTCTTATGGTTGCTGATTCATCAGCTGCTCAGGGACTGGATGTATTCCGGTGAAATCTGGCACCCCATGTTGATGGACCTGTCCATTTTCGTCCTGACCGTCAGCGGTTCCTTATGGATTTTAGCGAGTTGGTAACCCATGCAGCATAAAACATTAAAATACTTTTCTACGGTGATCGTCTGCGCCATTGCCGTCTGCGCCGGTTGGTGGCTCTGGAATTATTATATGCAATCCCCATGGACCCGTGACGGAAAAGTGCGCGCAGAACTCGTCAATATCACCCCTGAGGTTTCTGGAAGATTAGAGAAAATAAGTGCGAATGACAATCAATTCGTACCTGCGGGAAGTCTGATTTTTACCCTCGACCCGGTGCCTTATCAGATCGCGCTGGACAATGCCGAGGCCGCGGTGGCAAAAGCGCAATCGGATCTGGCCAAGGCGGACCATGAAGCCGCCCGACGCCGCGGGTTGCCGCGCAACGTTATTTCCGCTGAAGATTTGGATGAGTCCAATTTAGCCGCTCAGGCAATGAAGGCCGCCTATAAAGCCGCCCTGGCCAACCTGGAACAGGCCAAATGGAATTTGAGCAAAACTAAAATTTACGCGCCGACCGACGGTTATATCACCAATCTACAGGCGCGGGTCGGGAACTACGCCAACGCCGGCACGCCTTTGGTCGCACTGGTGGATGTCCATTCGTTTTATGTACTCGGTTATTTCGAAGAAACCAAGCTGAAACATATAAAAGAAGGCAATAAAGCCGATATTGTCTTATATAACGGCAACACCCCGCTGCAGGGGGAAGTAGAGAGTATCGGCCGCGCTATTTACGATCAGAGCGTTGACAGCAACAACGATCTATTAATGGATGTTAAGCCCAATGTTCCCTGGGTGCGTTTGGCTCAGCGCGTGCCGGTGCGGATAAAATTGCTCAACGTGCCCGCCGATTTGACGCTGGTTGCCGGCACCACCTGCACCATTTCGATTCATCAGCGGAACTAAAGTGTGAACCTGCCCTTTCTGGAGTGGAGCCGTACCCCCTGGGGTAAAGCGACCGGCGGCCAATGGCGCTATGCGCTGCGCAACTCGCTGGCGATGTGTCTGGCGCTGTGGGTGGCGTTCGTGCTCGAGCTCGACGAACCTTATTGGGCGCTCACCTCCGCCGCGGTGGTCAGCTTCCCCACCATCGGCGGCGTGATCAGCAAAAGCATCGGCCGCATCTTCGGCAGCCTGGTGGGCGCCGCCGCCTCGGTGGCGATCGCCGGCCACTGCCTGAACGATCCCTGGCTGTTCACGCTGTTCATCGCCGCCTGGATCGGGCTATGCACCTATATCTCCAACCATTATCAAAACAACGTTTCCTACGCGTTCGCGCTGGCGGGCTATACCGCCGCCATCATCGCCTTCGGTACGGTCAACGTCACCGATACCCAGCAGATCTTCGATATCGCCCAGGCGCGGGTTTGCGAAGTGATCACCGGCATTCTGTGCGGCGGGCTGATGATGATGATCCTGCCCAGCACCTCCGACGGCGAAGCCTTGCTGACTTCGCTGCGGCGCATGCAGCAGCGGCTGCTGGAGCACGCCGCCATGCTGTGGCAGCCGGAGGTCACCGCGCAGATGCGCACCTCGCACGAAGGGGTTATCGGCCAGATCCTGACCATGAACCTGCTGCGCATTCAGGCGTTTTGGAGCCACTACCGCCTGCGGCGGCAAAATAACCTGCTCAACTATCTGCTGCACCAGCAGCTGCGCATTACCAGCGTCATCTCCAGCCTGCGCCGCATGCTGCTGAACTGGCCGGATCGTCCCGCCAATCTGATGCCGGTGCTGACGCAACTGCTGGATGAATTGCGCGATCCCGCCACCGATAAATATCGCTTGGCGCGCCTGCTCCAGCAGATCGCCCCGCAAGATGCAGCGGACTACCGCCATCGCGCCTTCTGGCTGCGTTTGCGTGATTTCTGCTGGCTTTACCTGCGCTGCAACCGCTGGCTGCAGCGATTGGAAAGCGCCACGGCGGTCAGCGATCTCCAGCCGCCGCGCGTCACCTCGCTGGCGCGCCATACCGACAGCTACGAAGCCGCCTATAACGGCCTGCGCACCTTTTTATGCATCGTGATCGGCTGCGCCTACTGGATCAACACGCAGTGGGACGCCGGCAGCGCGGCGCTGACGCTCACCGCCATCAGCTGCGTGCTCTACTCCTCCACGCCTTCGCCGATCAACAGCGTCAGCACCTTGCTCAAGGCGGTGCTGCTGCTCTCGGTCGCCTGCTTCGTGGTGAAATTCGGTTTGATGATCCAGATTGACGATTTCTGGGTGTTCTGCGCCTTCCTGTTCCCGATCCTGGTGACCATGCAGATGCTCAAGCTGCAGAATCCGCCTTATGCCGCGCTTTGGGGGCAGCTGATCGTCTTTATGGGCTCATTTCTGACCGTCAGCAATCCGCCGAGCTATGACTACCAGTCCTTTATCAATGACAACATCGGTAAAATTGTCGGTGTGCTGCTGGCCGGGCTGGCGTTTCAGATCCTGCGCCCCAGCTCGGACAAGCGAAAGAGCCGCCGTATTATCCGCGCGCTGCGCCGCGACTTTATCGATCAGTTGAGCAAAAAGCCGCAGCAGAGCGAAAGCCAGTTTGAATCGCTGATCTACCATCGCATCAGCCAGCTCAATCAAAGTCAGGATCAGGAGGCGCGCACCTGGTTGCTGCGCTGGGGCGTGGTGCTGCTCAACTGCAGCCATATCGTCTGGCAGCTGCGCGACTGGCAAACCCGCTCAGATCCGCTGTCGGCGGTGCGCAACGTCTGTATCCACTGCCTGCGCGGCATCATGACGGAGAAAGGCGTGCAGCACAGTTCGCTGGACGCCACGCTGCAAGAACTGCTGCGCATGAGCAACGCCCTGGCGCACCACCCGGAACAGGCGGCGCGCGATCTGGCCGGCCTGATTTGGCGGCTCTACTGCTCGCTGCAGCAACTGCAACAGGCCATTGGCCAGCCCGCCGCCACTGCGGCCGTCAGCGGCGGATGATCACTTGATCACGCCGCAGGCGAAGCGCTCGCCGCCGCCGCCGAGCGGCAGCGGATGATCCGAGTGATTATCGCCGCCGGCGTGCACCATCAGTGCCTTGCCCTCAATTTCACTGATTTTTTTCAGCCGCGGCGCCAACACCGGATCGTTCGCCATGCCGTCGGCGGTCACATAGATGGCCGGCAAATCGCCCAGATGCCCGTCGGCATACGGCCCGAGGTGTTTCCCGGTTTTTTGCGGATCAAAATGCCCGCCGGCCGCCAGCGCCGCCACCGCCTTGCCGTCCTTCATGCCCGGCTCGCAGCTGCCTTTCTCATGCACATGGAAACCGTGCACCCCGGCCGGCAAGGCTTTCAGGCTCGGCGTGAACAGTAAGCCGTAAGGCGTTTCGCTGATGGCCACTTTGCCGATATCCTGACCGATGCCCTGCCCGGTCACCAAGTTCATCTCAACGTCGACCGTCGCCGCCTGAGCGGCCCCGCAGGCCATCAGGCCAAGCGCCGCATACCAATAACGTTTCATCAATCAGTCTCCTTAATGACTATATCGAGTTATCAGTATAGGAGAGCCAGCGCCAGCACTGTTAACCAACGCACAATCTCGCCAATTTGATTCGCGGGCCTAATATTTAGCACCAATAATAATTCTACCGATGTTGGTCCTCTGACCAGCTGTCGTTCGGCTAACGTTGTTTCCCTGTTTCCACCGCCGACGCGCGAGAGTTCACTTCCCGGCCAGGCGGCATACTTCATAAGGAACTGATATGGGCATCTTTAGCTATAAGGATCTGGACGAAAACGCGTCAAAGGCGCTGTTTTCCGACGCCTTGGCCATCTCTACCTACGCTTACCACAATATCGATAACGGCTTCGATGAAGGCTATCACCAGACCGGTTTCGGCCTCGGTCTGCCGCTGACGCTGATCACGGCGCTCATCGGCAGCACCCAGTCGCAGGGCGGCCTGCCCGGTCTTCCCTGGAACCCCGACTCCGAACAGGCCGCGCAGGACGCGGTGAACAATGCCGGCTGGTCAGTGATCGACGCCGCGCAGTTGGGTTACGCCGGCAAAACCGATGCGCGCGGCACCTACTACGGCGAAACCGCCGGTTACACCACCGCTCAGGCCGAGGTGCTGGGCAAATATGACAGCGAAGGCAATCTCACCGCCATTGGCATCTCATTTCGCGGTACCAGCGGCCCGCGCGAGTCGCTGATCGGCGATACCATCGGCGATGTGATTAACGATCTGTTGGCCGGGTTCGGGCCGAAAGGCTATGCCGACGGCTATACGCTGAAGGCCTTCGGCAATTTGCTGGGGGACGTGGCGAAATTCGCGCAGGCCCACGGGCTGAGCGGCGAAGACGTGGTGATCAGCGGCCACAGCCTCGGCGGGCTGGCAGTCAACAGCATGGCGGCGCAGAGCGACGCCAACTGGGGCGGCTTCTACGCGCAGTCCAACTATGTCGCCTTCGCCTCGCCGACCCAGTACGAAGCTGGCGGCAAGGTGATCAACATCGGCTATGAGAACGATCCGGTGTTTCGCGCGCTCGACGGCACCTCGCTGACCCTGCCGTCATTGGGCGTTCACGATGCGCCGCATACCTCCGCCACCAACAATATCGTCAACTTCAACGACCACTACGCGTCGGACGCCTGGAATCTGTTGCCGTTCTCCATTCTCAACATTCCGACCTGGCTATCCCACCTGCCGTTCTTCTATCAGGATGGCCTGATGCGGGTGCTGAACTCCGAGTTTTATTCGCTGACCGACAAAGACTCGACCATCATCGTCTCCAACCTGTCGAACATCACGCGCGGCAGTACCTGGGTGGAAGATCTGAACCGCAACGCGGAAACGCACAGCGGGCCGACGTTTATCATCGGCAGCGACGGCAATGATTTGATCAAGGGCGGCAAAGGCAACGACTATCTCGAGGGCCGCGACGGTGACGATATCTTCCGCGACGCCGGCGGCTATAACCTGATCGCCGGCGGCAAAGGCCACAATATCTTCGATACCCAGCAGGCGTTGAAAAACACCGAGGTCGCCTACGACGGCAATACGCTTTACCTGCGCGACGCCAAGGGCGGCATTACGCTGGCGGACAACATCAGCACCCTGCGCAGCAAAGAAACCTCCTGGCTGATTTTCAGCAAAGAGGTGGATCATCAGGTGACCGCCGCCGGATTGAAATCGGATTCGGGCCTCAAAGCCTATGCGGCCGCCACCACCGGCGGCGACGGCGATGACGTCCTGCAGGCTCGCAGCCACGACGCCTGGCTGTTCGGCAACGCCGGCAACGATACGCTGATCGGCCATGCCGGCGGCAACCTGACCTTCGTCGGCGGCAGCGGCGATGACATTCTGAAGGGGGTCGGCAACGGCAATACCTTCCTGTTCAGCGGCGATTTCGGCCGCGACCAGCTGTATGGCTTCAACGCCACCGACAAACTGGTATTTATCGGCACCGAGGGCGCCAGCGGGAATATCCGCGACTATGCCACGCAGCAAAACGACGATCTGGTGCTGGCCTTCGGCCACAGCCAGGTCACGCTGATCGGCGTCTCGCTCGATCATTTCAACCCCGATCAGGTGGTGTTGGCCTAAAGAGCGACGTAAAAAAAGCCGGGCGCTTTCGCCGCCCGGCTTTCCTCTTTCTGCTCCGCCTTAGGGCACGTCATACCCCAACGCCGCCTTGCGAATGCGGAACCACTGCTGGCGGTTCAGCGCCAGTTTCTGCGCCTTCAATGCCGAACGCACCCGCTCGATCTTGCCGGAGCCGATAATCGGCAGCGGCGAAGACGGCAGGCGCATCACCCAGGCATAAACCACCTGTTCAATGGTCTCGGCGCCGATCTCTTGCGCCACCCGCAGCAGCTCGTCGCGCAGCGGCTGGAACTCGGCGTCGTTGAACAAGCGGCCGCCGCCCAGACAGGACCAGGCCATCGGTTTGATGCGCAGCTGCTGGCACTGGTCGAGCGTGCCGTCCAGGATCGCCGGTTGGTGAATCGGCGAGATTTCCACCTGATTGGTGACCAGAGAGAACGGCAGACGCGACTGCAGCAGTTGGAACTGCGCGGGCGTAAAGTTAGAGACGCCGAAATGGCGCACCTTGCCGCTTTTGTGCAGCGCGACAAAGGCTTCGGCCACGTCGTCAGCGTCCATCAACGGATCCGGGCGGTGGATCAGCAACAGGTCGAGGTAGTCGGTATGCAGATGGCGCAGCGAGTGTTCCGCGCTCTGTACGATATGATCGCGATCGGTGATGTAGTGGCCGATCGGGTTGCCGGGCTTGGCGGTGGTGGCGATGCCGCACTTGCTCACCAGCTCCAGCGACTGCCGCAACGCGGGCTTCAAGCGCAGCGCGTCGCCGAATGCCTGCTCGCAGGCATAACCACCATAGATATCTGCGTGATCGACGGTGGTGACGCCCAGTTCGACATGCTGTTCGATAAACGTCAGCAGCTGCTGCGGCGAGATGCCCCACTCCATCAACCGCCAGTAACCGCAAATCATACGGGAAAATTCAGGCCCCTGCGGCGCGAGACGAATGCGTTCTACCATTGCGAAAACCTCATGACATTAGTTGTCAGCCAGCATACACAAGCCGGTGAGGCGCAGGGAAGCGCAAAGGCGCATGAACGTGCGGCAGATCAGGAAAGGGTCAAAACAGCGAAGGCTGTTCCGGCAGCGGCTCGTCGGGGGCTTTGTTGGCGCGCTGCAGGCGCAGGAAACGTTGGCGACACAGACGCAGCACTTCGCGCTTTTGCGCGTCGCTCATGCTCATCCAGCCGAACCGCTCCTCGCGGCTGCGCAGGCAGCCACGGCAGAAACCGCGATCGTCGGCCTGGCAAATGCCGCGACACGGGCTGGGGATGTCGAAAAATTCAAGCTGCTGTGCCACTGACCCTCCTGCATTCTCCTGCTAATTGAAGACGTCATCGCCGCCGCTGGCAAGTCCCTTTTCGCCATTGCGGCGAAAATAGTCGCGCAAATAGCGCAGCGCCTGGCGGCTTTTCTCCGGCATAGTGCGTTCCAGCGTCAGCGCGTGCAGCCGCAGCGGCGCCGGCCGCCACTCCGGCAACAGCAGCAACAGCTCGCCGCGCTGCAGCTCGTCGCCAATTTCATACAGCGGCTGAACGGAAATGCCCAGACCGGCGCGGGTAAAGGCGCGCATCACGTTCATGCTCTCGCTGACGATCTGCCCCTCCGCCAGCCGCAGCTTGACCTGCTGGCCGGATTGATGCAGCAAATCCAGATGGGCCCCGCTGTAGCCGCTGGAGATCCAGCGGTGCTGCACCAAATCCTGCGGCTTTTCCGGCACCCCATGCTGGCTGAGGTAACGCGGCGCCGCGCACAGCACCATCGGCCACGCCGTCAGCGGGTGAGCGATCATATTGGCGTCCGCCAGTTGACGATTGGCGCGCAGCGCAATGTCGACCCGCTGTTCTATCATGTCGACGATGCGATCGTCCGCCAGCACCCGCAGCGTCAGCTTGGGATGCGCCTGCAACAGCGGCGCCAGCGCCTCCGCCAACGAGCGGCCGCCGATGCCGACCGGAGTGGCGATGCGCAGCTCGCCCACCAGCGTGTCCCGCAGTTCCGCCAGCCGCTGCTCCGCCTGCTGCGCCTGTTGCAGCATCGCCTCGCAGCCGGGATAAAACGCCGCCCCCGCCTCGGTCAACGCCAGACGGCGGGTGGAGCGGTGCAACAGCGGCACCCCGAGCGCCTTCTCCAGCGAGCGCATATGCTGACTGACCGCCGACGGCGTCATGCCCAGCCGCCGCGCCGCACCGGCCAACGATCCCTCCGCCACCACGGTGGCGAACACCGCCATTCGATTGAGTTTATCCACGATTATGAAGTTTTACTTAATCAAGAAAGCATGAATATGGCACTAATCACGGCTATTGTTAAGGACTAGAGTAGATCCCACGCAGCAGGCACATCGGCCTGCCTTACGATACTGACCCATCCCTGAAGGAGCATACAGATGAAAGTAGCCATTATTGGAGCAACCGGTTTTGTTGGCCGCCGTGTGGTGGATGAAGCGCTGGCTCGCGGCATTCAGGTAACGGCGATCGCCCGTCAGAAAAAAGATTTGCCGGACCACGCTAATCTGACCGTCGCGCTGGGCGACGTCGCCGATACCGCCTGGCTGGCGGGGCAGTTGCACGGTCAGGATGCGGTGATCAGCGCCTACAATCCCGGCTGGGGCGAAGACAACCTGTATGAGAAGACTACGCGCGGCGCCCAGCAAATCCTTACCGCGGTCGAGCAGGCAGGCGTCAAGCGCCTGTTGGTGGTGGGCGGCGCAGGCAGCCTGGAAGTGGCGCCGGGCGTTGAACTGGTGGATACGCCGCAATTCCCGGAAAATATCCGCCCCGGCGCGCAGGCGGTGCGCGATCTGCGCAATAAACTGCGCAACGAATCAGCGCTCGACTGGACCTATCTCTCTCCGGCCGCCCTGCTGGAACCGGGCAAACGCACCGGCCAGTTCCGCCTCGGCACAACGCAGCTGCTGATGAACGGCGACGCGCCGGCCAGCATTTCGGTGGAAGATCTGGCGGTGGCTATCGTCGATGAGATTGAAAAACCTCAGTTTATTCGTGCCCAATTCACCGCCGCCTACTAAATCCCCTCACCGCCAGGCCACCGGCCTGGCGTTTTCCCGCGTTCGCCGCCGCCAGTATTCTGAATTTCTAAGGTTTTCTTAAGTTTCATCCGGTAGATTTCAAGGCATTATCTACTCTCAGGATCCAGATTTGGCAATGTGGTTACGTCAACGCTTACAGTGCAACAGCCTCGGTTTTATCCTCGCCACCGCCCTGTTCTTCACTCTGTTCCAAAACGCGTTATTCCTGCATCGCGCCTGGTCGTATATCACCTTCGATAGCGTCCACAGCGTGATATTCGCCGCCAGCATGCCGGTGGTGATCTTCTGTGCGCTGAATATTATCTTCAGCGTGTTGACCGTGCCCTACCTGCGCAAACCGCTGATCGTCTTTTTCTTGCTCGGCAGCGCCGCAGCCAACTATTTCATGTACAGCTATGGCGTGGTGATCGACGGCAACATGATGCAAAACGCCTTTGAAACCAACACCCACGAAGCGACGGCGTTGCTGACGCCGCGCATGGGGCTGTGGCTGGCGCTGCTCGGCGTCCTGCCGGCGGCGGCGGTTTGCTTCACCCATATTCGCCAGACCCGCCCCTGGTGGTACATGGTTGGGCTGCGCGCCGCCAACGTCATGCTGTCATTGGTGGTGATCCTGATCATCGCCGCGCTGTTCTACAAAGACTACGCTTCGCTGATCCGCAACAATAAAAGCGTGGTGAAGATGTTAACGCCTTCCAACTTCGTCGCCGGCACCATCAAGTTTACCGAGCAGCGCTACTTCACGCGCAATCTGCCGCTGGTGAAGATCGGTGAAGACGCGCGCAAAGGGCCGCTGATCGCCGGACAGGCCAAGAAAACGCTGGTTATCCTGGTGGTGGGCGAAACCGCCCGCGCCGAAAACTTCTCTCTCGGGGGCTACGATCGCGAGACCAACCCGCGCCTCAAGCAGGACAACGTGGTCTATTTCAAGAACGCCAGCTCTTGCGGCACCGAAACGGCGATCTCCGTCCCCTGCATGTTCTCCAACATGCCGCGCAAAGCGTACGACGCAACTCAGGCGACGCACCAGGAAGGCATGCTCGATGTGCTGGCGCATGCCGGCGTCAACGTGCTGTGGCGTGATAACGACGGCGGCTGCAAAGGCGCCTGCGATCGGGTGCCGCACATCGACATGACCAAACTGAAACTGCCGCAGGACTGTGACGGCGAAGTTTGCATGGACAATGTGCTGTTGTACAAACTGAACGACTACATCAATAGCCTGAAAGACGACGGCGTGATCGTGTTGCACCAGATGGGCAGCCACGGCCCGGCTTATTACCGCCGCAGCACGCCGCAGTTCCAGACGTTTTCGCCGACCTGCAACAGCAATCAGATCCAGGATTGCAGCCATGAGCAGTTGGTGAACACCTACGACAACTCGATCCTGTATACCGACGCGATGCTCGATGCCACCATCAAGCTGCTGCAGCAGTATGACGACCGGTTCAATACCGCGTTGGTCTACCTGTCCGATCATGGCGAATCGCTGGGAGAAAACGGCATGTATCTGCACGGCACGCCTTATGTCTTCGCGCCGAGCCAGCAAACTCACGTGCCATTCCTGATGTGGATGTCGGCCGACTATCAGCGCAATTTCGGCATCGATCGCCAGTGCCTGAGCGCACTGGCGGAAAAGGACGACGTCTCGCAGGACAATCTGTTCCACACCCTGTTGGGCATGCTGAATGTGCAGACTCGTGAATATCAATCCCAGTTGGATATTCTGCAACGCTGCCGCAACGCGGCGTAAGCGCTTAACTTCCGCGTGCCGCTGAGGCACAATGCTTGAGACCAACCGGCGTTTTGTGCGCCGGTTTTTTTATTCCCATTGACCTAGACCAATCGGTCTATTATGCTCGGCGCCATGATGACCAAATCAACGCATTGCAACGTGGATACACGTGAACATCTGCTCGCCACCGGCGAAACCCTCAGCCTGCGCCTGGGCTTTACCGGCATGGGGCTGAGCGAACTGCTGGCCACGGCGGGCGTGCCGAAAGGATCGTTCTACCACTATTTCCGCTCGAAGGAAGCCTTCGGCGAAGCGATGCTGCAACGCTATTTCGCGCACTATGATGCGCAAATGCAAAAGCTGTTTGCCGACGAGCATACCGATGCCCGCCACCAGCTCTTGGGGTATTACGCCCAGGCCATCAGTTACCACTGCCGCAGCGAATGTCATAACGCCTGTCTGGCGGTGAAACTCTCCGCCGAGGTGAGCGACCTGTCGGAGCCGATGCGCCATGCGCTGGAAACCGGGACCGCCCGGGTGATCGGCCACCTGCAGGCGGCCATTGAGCGCGGCATCGCCGAGGGATCGCTGTCGGTAGCCATGAGCCCGGCGGCAACTGCAGAGACGCTGTATGCCCTGTGGCTCGGCGCCTCGCTGCGCGCCAAGATCCGGCGATCGTTGGCCCCGTTGACCAGCGCGCTGGAAAGCATCGAGTTGCTGCTGCGCCCGCCGCAGCCGTAACGCCACCGTCTTTTTTCGTGAAAATGCAGTTCGTGTTTTTTATCGCCCATAACTAGACGACCGGTCTATTAAATACAGGATGCACTATGAAGACTGAAAAATTGCTCTCTCCGCTGAAAGTTGGCGCAGTCACCCTGCCCAACCGCGTGTTTATGGCTCCGCTGACGCGTCTGCGCAGCATCGAACCGGGCGACATTCCCACGCCGCTGATGGCGGAGTATTATGCGCAGCGCGCCGGCGCCGGTCTGATCGTGACCGAAGCGACGCAGATTTCCTTCCAGGCGAAAGGCTACGCCGGTGCGCCGGGCCTGCATACCCCGGAGCAGATCGCCGCTTGGAAACACATCACGCAGGCGGTACACGACAAAAACGGCCACATCGCCGTACAGCTGTGGCACGTAGGCCGCATCTCCCACACCAGCCTCCAGCCGGGCGGACAAGCGCCGGTCGCCCCTTCGGCGATCAACGCAGACACCCGCACCACCGTGCGTGACGAAACCGGCGCCTGGGTGCGCGTACCGACCTCTACGCCGCGCGCGCTGGAAACCAGCGAGATCCCGGGCATCGTCAACGATTTCCGCCAGGCGACCGCCAACGCGCGTGAAGCCGGCTTCGACTTTATCGAGCTGCATGCGGCTCACGGCTATCTGCTGCACCAGTTCATGTCTCCGGCGTCTAACCAACGTACCGATCAATACGGCGGCAGCATCGAGAATCGCACCCGCCTGACGCTGGAAGTGGTCGACGCCGCCATCGCAGAATGGGGCTCCGAGCACATCGGCATCCGCATCTCGCCGCTGGGGCCGTTCAACGGCCTGGACAACGGTGAAGATCAGGAAGAAGCAGCGCTGTATCTGGTGGAAGAGCTGAATAAGCGCAATATCGCCTATCTGCACATCTCCGAACCGGACTGGGCCGGCGGCAAACCGTATTCCGACGCCTTCCGCGACTCGGTGCGCGCCCACTTTAAAGGGGTGATTGTCGGTGCCGGCGCCTACACCGCTGAAAAAGCCGAAGCGTTGATCGAAAAAGGCTTCATCGACGCGGTGGCCTTTGGCCGTAGCTACATCGCCAATCCGGATTTGGTCGAGCGTTTCCGTCAACACGCCCCGCTCAACGAACCTAAGCCGGAAACCTTCTACGGCGGTGGCGCCGAAGGTTATACCGACTATCCGTTTCTGACGAAGTAACCCGTCCTGACCCTAAACGGCCACGCAACCGCCTGGCCGTTTTTTTATGCACGCAAAAAGGCCCGCACAAGGCGGGCCGACGTTCCCTGGTGTTGTTATCTGCTACAGGTCAATTTCTACACGGTTACGCGCGGAATTGATAATTGATTGTGCAGATCAATTACTTCGTATCGATCGGTACACTCGATCAATATTTAAACACCCATGGCGAGGGGGCGAAAAGTGACATCGTCACCAACTCGTCACGTTGAATTCCCTTGCGGGACAAGGCTATACTCGCTTGTGCTTCAATCCACCCGCCGTCTGCCACGGCACAGTCAATTCAGAGGAATTATGCGCTTACTCCATACCATGATCCGCGTCGGTGATTTGCAACGCTCCATCGACTTCTACACCAAGGTATTAGGCATGCGCCTGCTGCGCACCAGCGAAAACCCGGAGTACAAATACTCGCTGGCTTTTGTCGGCTATACGGAAGAGAGCGAAGGCGCGGTTATCGAACTGACCTATAACTGGGGCACCGACAGCTACGACATGGGCACCGCCTTCGGCCACCTGGCGCTGGGCGTGGACGACGTCGCCGCCACCTGCGACAACATCCGCCGCGCCGGCGGCAACGTCACCCGTGAGGCCGGCCCGGTGAAAGGCGGCACCACGGTGATCGCGTTCGTCGAAGATCCGGACGGTTATAAAATCGAGCTGATCGAAAACAAACACGCCGGCCAAGGCCTCGGCCACTAAGCCTCTCTCGGGGCGCGCTGCGCCCCGCTGATTCTCCGCGCGATAGCGCCTGCAACCGGGCGCAAAATTTGCCATAATGCGCGCTGCATTCGATGAAGATAAGAAACTGATGGCCGAAAAAAGTGATCTTAACGCCCTGAGTGGTCGTTTTCGTGGGTTTTATCCCGTAGTAATAGATGTTGAAACCGCCGGCTTCAACGCCAATACCGATGCGCTGCTGGAAATCGCCGCCGTGACGCTGAAAATGGATGAAGACGGCTGGCTGCAGCGCGACGAAACCC
Organism: Serratia sp. CY74737; assembly: GCF_052166775.1. NCBI lineage: Bacteria > Pseudomonadati > Pseudomonadota > Gammaproteobacteria > Enterobacterales > Yersiniaceae > Serratia > Serratia sp. CY74737. Next base: position 66,920 of record NZ_JBJNOF010000015.1, on the reverse strand, counting down.
TGCACTTCCACGTGGAGCCTTTCGAGGGTGCCAACCTGCAACCGGAAGCGCTGGCGTTTAACGGCATCGATCCGCACAACCCGCTGCGCGGTGCGGTCAGCGAATACGACGCGCTGCACGCCATTTTCAAAGCGGTGCGCAAAGGGCTCAAGGATCGCGGTTGCAACCGGGCCATTATCGTCGCGCACAACGCCAACTTCGATCACAGCTTCCTGATGGCCGCGGCCGAACGTGCCGGTTTGAAGCGTAATCCGTTCCATCCGTTCGCCACCTTCGACACCGCTGCGCTGAGCGGCCTGGTGCTGGGGCAAACGGTGCTGGCCAAAGCCTGCATCGCCGCCGGCATGCCGTTCGACAGCAGCCAGGCGCACTCCGCGCTGTACGACACCGAACAAACCGCCCTGCTGTTTTGTGAGCTGGTTAACCGCTGGAAGCGTCTCGGCGGCTGGCCGCTGCCCGCCGGCGATCTCGCCGAATAAGCCCAATAAAAAAGGCGGCCCAGTTTGCACTGGCGCCGCCCGTTACGCGATAACCGCAAGTCTGTCGATTAAGACTGCTGGTCTTCCTGCGCTTTATACTTTTCTGCCGTTTCTTTGATCAGCTGCTGCAATTCGCCGCGCTGATACATTTCGATGATGATATCGCAACCGCCGACCAGCTCACCGTCTACCCACAGCTGCGGGAAAGTCGGCCAGTTGGCGTATTTTGGCAACTCGGCGCGGATGTCCGGATTTTGCAGAATATCCACATAGGCGAAACGCTCGCCGCAGGCGGACAGCGCTTGCACAGCCTGCGCAGAGAAGCCGCAGCTCGGCAGCTTTGGCGAACCCTTCATGTACAGCAGAATCGGGTTTTCAGCGATCTGGTGCTGAATTTTTTCAAGTGTCGTCGTCATTTATTGCTTCCTCAAGCCACATTTCATGGCTACAACATGCATCACGCGGGCTATTGTAGCGGCTGGAACAGTCGCAAGAAAACGCCATCTTTTGCAAGGATATTCGCCCGCCGCCGATCGCGTTTCACCGGCCACGTCATTCCGGTCAAAACATACGTTGAGAATAACATTTTTAATCCGACCATTTCACTAATATATTGCGCCGCGATGACGGCGCGGCTTAATTATATCCGCCACCGCCGCCTGGCGCTTTTTTATACACCAACAGGCTGATTTTAAACCAAAAAAAATGTCATTAACGTTTTCTCACAATATGGATTATTATTTATGAGTTCTTCGCTGTTTTATATGGCGAAATTCGGGAATACTGTAACTCTTTCGATATCCGTTTCGGGGCCAAGGTTGGTGACGTCGACATGCGTTTAATTCTTACGCTCTTTGCGCTGCTGTTTACGCAGCTCTTCTTCAATTTGGCGCACGCTGCGCCACAGGCGCGTGTTGCCGCCGAGCAGCGTAAAAGCCATGCCAATGAAGCGCGGCCCGATGACCGCAGAAAAAAGAAAGCGGATAAAGCCGCCAAAAAAGCCAAAGTGACGGCCCCCGAGAAAAAAACTAAGACCGCCAAGGTCAAAAGCGAGAAAAGCGCGAAAAAGATCGTCAGCGCCAAACCCAAGGCCAAAGCGCAGAAAACCGCCAAAATTAAAGTCACCCCGCCGAAAAAGGGCTACAAAAAAGGCTATGGCCGCCACCGCGAAGCCGGTATGGCCACCGCCAAGCTGGCGCGTGATGAAAAACCGTTGAAACTCAGCCCGGCGCACAAAAAGCGTTACCAGCACGCCAAGCAGACCGCGATGGCCAAGCTGATGGATCAGATGGGCAAGCCTTACCGCTGGGGCGGCAGCTCGCCGCGCACCGGCTTCGACTGCAGCGGCCTTATCTATTACGCCTATAAGGACGTGGTGAAAATCAAGATGCCGCGCACCGCCAACGAAATGTATCACCTGCGCGACGCGGCGCCGATCAAGAAAAGCGAACTGGAAAGCGGCGATTTGGTGTTCTTCCGCATTAACAACCGCGGCGTGGCGGATCATGTCGGCGTCTACCTCGGCAACGGCAAATTCATCCAGTCGCCGCGCACCGGCGAAGAGATCCGCATCAGCCAGCTCGACAACGACTATTGGCAGAACCACTACATCGGCGCACGCCGCGTAGTGACGCCGAAAACCATTCGTTAATTCCCTATTCTGCGCGGTTGCGGCCCCGGTCACAACCGCCTGCTCAAGCTATCGCCCATCGCACTCCCCCACGCGCATTTCTCGCTTTTCCTCCTGTTTTTTATGATGAAAATTGTTAAGATTGAATGACCACAATAAAAAACGGCCCATCTGGCTCCCGCCTGGGCGGGAAGAAAGTGGCGCTGTAAAGGAGGAAGCAATGTCGTTTGAATTACCTGCATTACCGTATGAGAAAAACGCGCTCGAGCCGCACATCTCCGCCGAGACCCTGGAATACCACTACGGCAAACACCACAATACCTACGTGGTTAACCTGAACAACCTGGTGAAAGGCAGCGAGTTCGAGGGCAAATCGCTCGAAGAGATCATCAAGACCTCCAACGGCGGCGTGTTCAACAACGCCGCGCAGGTGTGGAACCACACCTTCTACTGGCACTGCCTGTCGCCACAGGGCGGCGGTGAACCGCAGGGCGAACTGGCGGCGGCGATCGTCAAATCCTTCGGCTCTTTCGCTGCGTTCAAAGAGCAGTTCACCGATGCCGCCGTGAAAAACTTCGGCGCCGGCTGGACCTGGCTGGTGAAAAAACCGGACGGCGCGCTGGCGATCGTCAACACCTCCAACGCGGCAACTCCGCTGACAGGTGAAGATAAACCGCTGCTGACCGTTGACGTGTGGGAACACGCGTATTACATCGATTACCGCAATGCGCGTCCAAAATACCTGGAAAACTTCTGGGCGTTGGTCAACTGGACATTTGCGGCGGAAAACCTGGCGTAAACGCAGGCCTTGCCTAAGTGATGAGGCGCAGCTGGGCTGCGCCTTTTTTATAACTGGCGAACTGGCGGGAAATCAGTTCAACGCGGCGACAAAGCTGAAAGCGATGATCATCGCCAACGCGCCGACGGTAGTGAACAGAGACATCTTCAGATCGGTATCCATGACAACTCCTTTAAAATGGGCTTTCCTAAGGATAAAAGGCGCACAATTAGTACGTCAAATCATTTTCCCACAGTTCGCCGATAAAATCTTGTTATCATTTCCCGGTTTATAATCTCGATTACCTCTTCCACTTTTGTTCAATATGCGACAAAATTCGCAGTTCACAACTGCGTACCGGCATCCATGCCCCTCCTGATTAAGCGCTGAAGACTTCAACACACTAAAAACTCAGTTTTCGCTTCTCTGGAGAAGGATCTACGTAGGCAAACGATTAACATCACACTTACATGCTGTAAACATGTGAGTTCAGGAGTCATTCCTTACATGGCAACGATTAAAGATGTGGCCAAACGCGCGGGCGTTTCCACCACCACCGTTTCGCACGTCATCAATAAGACTCGTTTCGTCGCCGAAGAGACCAAAGCGGCCGTGTGGGCCGCGATCAAAGAGCTGCACTACTCGCCGAGCGCCGTGGCACGCAGCCTGAAAGTCAATCACACCAAGTCTATCGGTCTGCTGGCCACCTCGAGCGAAGCACCCTATTTTGCCGAAGTGATCGAGGCGGTGGAAAACAGCTGCTACAGCAAAGGTTACACCCTGATCCTGTGCAACTCGCACAACAATCTGGACAAGCAGCGCGCCTACCTGGCGATGCTGGCGCAAAAGCGCGTCGACGGCCTGCTGGTCATGTGTTCCGAATACCCGGATCAACTGCTGGGCATGCTGGAGGACTACCGTAATATCCCGATGGTGGTGATGGACTGGGGCGCCGCGCGCGGCGACTTCACCGACACCATCATCGATAACGCGTTCGAAGGCGGCTATCTGGCCGGCCGTTACCTGATCGAGCGCGGCCACCGCGATATCGGCGCTATCCCGGGCCAGCTGTCGCGCAACACCGGCGGCGGTCGGCATCAGGGCTTCATGAAGGCGCTGCAGGAAGCGCATATCGATATTCGCGAAGAGTGGATCGTCCAAGGTGACTTCGAGCCGGAGTCCGGTTACAAGGCGATGCATCAAATTCTGTCGCAAAAACAGCGACCGACCGCGGTATTCTGCGGCGGCGACATCATGGCGATGGGCGCCATCTGCGCCGCCGACGAACTGGGGCTGCGGGTGCCGCAGGATATTTCCGTGATCGGCTACGACAACGTGCGCAACGCCCGCTACTTCACCCCGGCGCTGACCACCATTCATCAGCCGAAAGAACGTCTGGGCGAAATGGCCTTCACCATGCTGCTGGATCGCATCATCAGCAAGCGCGAAGAATCGCAGGTGATCGAAGTGCATCCGAAGCTGGTCGAACGCCGTTCGGTCGCCGACGGTCCGTTCATCGACTACCGCCGCTGATCGTCCTCCCTACCGGAAGCCGGCGCGGCTTCCGGTGCCGCCTCACTCAGCCACTCCTGATTCAGCGTCTCGCCATCGCCCAAATACGCCAGCAGCCAGCTCATCGCCGGTGACGGTTTATCCTGTTGCCAGGTCAGGCAGCAGGGGCTGGCGGGAAACGGCTGCTGCAACTGCAACGCCTTCAGCTCACCGCGCTGCACCCGCGGCAGCGCCAGATGCGCCGGCATCATGCCGACGCACAGCCCGGCGCACAGACAGTCGAGCGCCGATGTCCAGTCCGGCACCACCAGCCGCCGCTGGTTATCCAGCGTCCAGGTGACGCGCTTGGGCAGATTGCGCGAGGTGTCTTCCAGACAAAGCGCAGGGTACGGCCTCAACCGATCGTCATTTAACGGCCCTGCCAGCTGCGCCAGCGGATGCTGTGGGCTGACTACGCACAGCCAGTTCATATCCCCCATGTCGCGGAAAGCGAAGCCGCCGCCGACCGGCACCGCGCGGGTGGCACCAATCGCCATGTCCACCCTACCGTCCACCAACGCATCCCACACGCCATTAAACACTTCGGGTTGCAGCATCAGTTCAACATCGGGGAAATGGCGGTAGAAATCCAGCACCAGCTGGCGGCTGCGCTGGGGTTTGACGATGATGTCGACTGCGATATTCAGCTGGCCGCGCCACCCGTTGGCCACCTGCTGACAGTGGCGACGGGTGTCGAGCATTTTTTTGATAACAACTCTCGCATCCTTGATAAACAGCGCGCCGGCCGGCGTCAACTCCACATCACGGTGACGCCGCTCAAACAGCGGCACCGCAAGCCATTGTTCCAGTTGCCGCACGGTATAGCTCACCGCCGACGGCACCCGGTGCAGCTCCTGCGCCGCCGCGCTGAAACTGCCAGTGCGCGCGACCGCGTCAACAACTTCAAGAGAATATTCAGACCACATCGCTTTGCCTTCAATTTTTTTAACAGCACTTTGCAAATATTACCGTTTCACAAGCAGAGATCCAGCCGGATACACTGGCCGGCGCTAAAAACCTGCGACACTAAAATATTAACGAGAAATACCATGCGAAATTCTTTTGGCTTTATGTTCTACCTCGCCGGCCTGAGCATGCTGGGTTATCTGGCGACCGATATGTACCTGCCCGCCTTCGGCGCCATGCGGGAGGAACTGCAAATTTCCGCCGGCGCGGTCAGCGCCAGCCTGAGCATCTTTCTGGCCGGCTTCGCCTTCGCGCAACTGCTGTGGGGGCCCCTCTCCGACCGACTGGGCCGCAAACCGGTATTATTGATTGGCCTGACGCTGTTCGCGCTCGGCTGCCTGGGCATGCTGTGGGTAGAAAATGCCGTGCAGCTCTGGATACTGCGCTTTATTCAGGCCGTCGGCGTCTGTTCCGCCACCGCCATCTGGCAAGCGCTGGTGGTCGACCGCTATCGCGAAGGCCAGGCCAACCGCGTGTTCGCCACCATCATGCCGCTGGTGGCGCTGTCACCGGCGCTGGCGCCGCTGCTTGGCGCCTGGCTGCTGAACCACGCCAGCTGGCGTGCGATCTTCGCCGCGCTGTTGGTGATCACCGCACTGCTGCTGCTGCCGACGCTGCTGCTCAAAGAGCGCGCCAAAACGCACCCCGCCGCCGACGCGCCGAAAAACGGCGTCAGCTTCTGGCAACTGTTGAAATCTCCGGTGTTCAGCGGCAACGTCGCTATGTACGCCGCCTGCTCGGCCGGTTTCTTCGCCTGGCTGACCGGTTCGCCGTTCATCCTTGGCGATATGGGCTATAGCCCGAGCGACATCGGTCTGAGCTATGTGCCGCAAACGCTGGCCTTCCTGCTGGGCGGCTACGGCTGCCGCGCCGCGCTTAAGCGCATCAATGGCAAAACTCTGCTGCCGTGGCTGCTGGTAGCTTATGGTGTCAGCATGGTGGCGCTGTATCTGGTGGCGACCCTGACCAATCCGACGCTCACCACGCTGCTGATCCCATTCTGCGTGATGGCGCTGGTCAACGGCGCCGGCTACCCGATCATGGTGGCGAATGCGCTGATGCCGTTCCCGGAAAGCAGCGGCAAAGCCGCCGCGCTGCAAAATACGCTGCAGCTGGGGCTGTGTTTTGTGGCAAGCATGCTGGTGTCGGCGTTTATTGCGCAGCCGCTGTTGGCGACGGTGACGGTGATGGTGTCCACGGTGATACTGGCCGCGCTGGGGTATTTCCTGCAGCGGGGAAAAGCGGCCAAGGCGCCGCAAGAAACGCCGCGCGAACATGCTAACTCAGCGTCATAATTGCCAAGCTAAATAATCACTTAAAGAATATGCGTGCCGAGTGCGATTTACAGTTGAGTCAATGCCTCGGCGCGCCTATACTCAAAAACAACCTTGTAAAGTAACATCTTATAATCTCTATATCTCAATTAGCTGTTGTGTACGCGTCTCGCGTCACACTCTTTTTTTGAAGAGGCGTTTATCCTGCGCCGTTTGCGTCGGGTCGCCTCTTTAAATTTCCTCTGTTCATAGTCGGATATCAGACGCCGCGGGCTTATTTCCCGTCGGTATACGTATGCACCCGCAGAAATTGTCTAAGCTGTTTCCTAACGGGTCATCAGTCAGAAGAAGGTGATGGAGAAGCTATGAGTTCATCGTGTATAGAAGATCTGAGCATCCAGGATAACCAGTGGTACCGTATCGCGCACGAAATGCTCGGTCTGGCCGGTATCGAAATCAACGGATCGCGCCCTTTCGATATTCAGGTTAAAAACCCCGAATTCTTTAAACGCGTTTTGCAGCAAGGCTCCCTGGGTCTCGGCGAGAGCTATATGGATGGTTGGTGGGAATGCGAGCGGCTGGATATATTCTTCCAGCGCGTGGTCAGCGCCGGGCTGGAGAAGAAGCTCCCCCACCACCTGAAAGATACCCTGCGTATCGCCGCGGCGCGCCTGACCAATCTGCAATCGAAAAAGCGCGCCTGGATCGTCGGTAAAGAGCATTACGATCTTGGCAACGATCTGTTTACGCTGATGCTCGATCCTTACATGCAATACTCCTGCGGCTACTGGAAAGACGCCGCCACGCTGGAGGAAGCGCAAGAAGCGAAACTGCGGATGATCTGCGAAAAACTGCAGCTGCAGCCGGGCATGCGCTTGCTGGACATCGGCTGCGGCTGGGGCGGCCTCTCCGCCTATGCGGCGAAAAATTACGGCGTGTCGGTGGTCGGCGTGACCATTTCTGCCGAGCAGCAGAAGCTGGCTCAGGCACGCTGCGCCGGGCTGGACGTGCAGATCCTGCTGCAGGATTACCGCGATCTGCATCAGCAGTTCGATCGCATCGTCTCGGTCGGCATGTTCGAGCACGTCGGGCCAAAAAACTATCGCACCTATTTCAACGTGGTAGAGCGCAATCTGGCGCCGCACGGCCTGTTCCTGCTGCACACCATCGGTTCCAACAAGACCGACATGAACGTCGATCCGTGGATCAACAAATATATCTTCCCGAACGGCTGCCTGCCCTCGGTGAGGCATATCGCCGAGGCCAGCGAAGGCCATTTCGTGATGGAAGACTGGCACAACATCGGCGCCGACTACGATCGCACGCTGATGGCCTGGTTCGAGCGCTTCAAGCAGGCGTGGCCGCAGCTTGCTCCACGTTATTCCGAGCGCTTCGAGCGGATGTTCAGCTATTACCTGAACGCCTGCGCCGGCGCGTTTCGGGCGCGCGATCTGCAGCTGTGGCAGGTGGTGTTCAGCCCGAAAGGCGTTGAAGGCGGCATCCGCGTCGCACGCTGAACGCTCCCCTAATAAAAAAATCCCCGGCAACCTCATCGCCGGGGCTTTTTTTGCTCTTTCGAACCAGGCGGCTTAGCCGCAGTAAACGCGGATGATTTTATCGTTGCTATCGCCGAGGAAGTTCAGACGGCGCAGGTTGAAATCCATGGTGACGGCAGAGTTGTATGGAATGGCGCGCACCTTGGATTCGATCCGCACGCCTTCCAGCGACGTCATCGGCTTGCCGACGTAGTTTTGATACTGCGAAGCGCCGCAGGTATCGTCCGCATCGGCCACTTGCGCGCCGCCGCCCTGCTCAGGTGAACTGCTGCAGGCGCTCAGCGCCAGCAACGCAGTTAACAACAACGTTTTCCCATAAAACTTCACGCGTTTCTCCTCTCTGCTTATGATTCGACTCCGGCGGCAACGCCCGAATCGCTGTCAGTCTTTGTGCGCCGGCGCCACCGCCGCCGCCAGCGTCGCTTCCCGATTGGCCAGCACGCGTTCGACGGTGTCCACTACCGCCTGCGTCTGCGGATCGATCTCGATGTTCACCTTATCGCCCAGGCGTTTTTTACCCAGCGTAGTGCGCTCCAGGGTTTCCGGGATCAGATGCACGCAGAAACGGTTATTCACCACTTCGCCGATGGTCAGGCTAATGCCGTCGATGCCGATGAAACCTTTGTGCAGCACATATTTCATCAATTCCGCATTCGGCATGCGCAGCCATACCTGACGGTTATTTTCCGAGGTATAAATTTTGGCCACTTCCGCCGTGCAGATAATATGGCCGGACATCAAATGACCGCCAATTTCATCATTGAATTTCGCCGCGCGCTCGATATTGACGATGTCGCCCAGCGCCAGATCGCCGAGGTTGGTCAGGCGCAACGTTTCCTTGATCAAATCGAAGCTGACGCGGTTGCCTTCCACCGCGGTGACGGTCAGGCAGCAGCCGTTATGGGCCACCGACGCGCCCAGCTCCAGCCCCGGCAGCAGTTCTGCAGGCATCTCGATCACATGGGTGCGGAAATTGGGTTTCTCATCAATGGCGACCAGCGGCGCGGTGCCTTGTACGATACCGGTGAACATATGTGCCTCTTCTTACTCAATAGATTAAAACGCTTCCGGCAGTTTGCCCCAGTTGGCGCTGAAAACCAAATCCGCGACGGCAAAAAACGCGTCCCTGCGCATTTAATAACTATTTATCTGCGACGTTTGCTTAACGACGCCGAGCAGGTACAATATTTTTGACAAAATTCCGCTATTTTAATTGTTGTCCTCTCGCGGCAGCCCTCCCTCCCACATATATAAAATAGAAAGGTGTATGCGTGCAGAAGTACTTAATTGAAGCGCGTAGTTTATTGGCTCTCGCTATCCCGGTGATCATCGCGCAAATCTCGCAAACCGCCATGGGCGTGGTGGATACCATCATGGCCGGCGCTTACAGCGCCACCGATATGGCGGCGGTTGCGGTCGGCACCTCTATCTGGCTGCCGGCCATCCTGTTCGGCCACGGCCTGCTGCTGGCGCTGACCCCAGTGATCGCCCAGTTAAACGGCGCCGGCCGTCGCGATCGTATCGCCCATCAGGTGCGTCAGGGCTTCTGGCTGGCCTCCGGCGTTTCCGTGCTGTTGATCGTCGTGCTGTATAACTGCAAATTCGTCATCGACATGATGCACAACATCGATCCGCAGCTGGCGGATAAAGCCGTCGGTTATCTGCACGCCATCATGTGGGGCGCGCCGGGCTATCTGTTCTTCCAGGTGATGCGCAACCAGTGCGAAGGGCTGTCCAAAACCAAGCCCGGCATGGTGATCGGCTTCCTCGGCCTGCTGGTGAATATCCCGATCAACTACATCTTCATCTACGGCAAGTTCGGCATGCCGGAGCTGGGCGGCGTGGGCTGCGGCGTCGCGACCGGCAGCGTCTACTGGATCATGTTCCTGATGATGCGCTGGTACGTGAAGCGCGCGCCGTCGCAGCGCGACATCAAGCGCCAGGCAGGCGATCTCGGCGGCCCGGACTGGGCGGCGCTGAAGCGCCTGATCGGCATCGGCATGCCGGTGGCGCTGGCGCTGTTCTTCGAAGTCACCCTGTTCGCCGTGGTGGCGCTGCTGGTATCGCCGCTCGGGATCGTCGCGGTCGCCGGCCACCAGATCGCGCTTAACTTCAGCGCGCTGATGTTCGTGTTACCGCTGTCGCTGGGCGTCGGCGCCACCATTCGCGTCGGTTATCGTCTGGGAGAAGGGTCGGTCGAAGGCGCGCGCGTCGCCGCATACTCCGCCATCGGCGTGGGCATCACCATGGCCGTCTGCACTGCGCTGTTTACCGCCACCTTCCGCGAACCGATCGCCCTGCTGTACAACGACAGCCCGGCGGTGGTGGCGATGGCCTCGCAGCTGATGCTGCTGGCGGCGCTGTATCAAATCTCGGATTCAATCCAGGTGATCGGCAGCGGCGTGCTGCGCGGTTATAAAGATACTCGCGCGATCTTCTTCATTACCTTCATCGCTTACTGGGTGTTGGGCCTGCCGAGCGGCTATCTGCTGGCGCTGACCGATGCGGTGGTGCCGGCGATGGGGCCGAGTGGTTTCTGGATCGGCTTTATCATCGGCCTGACCTTCGCCGCCATCATGATGGCGCTGCGCATGCGCTGGCTGCAGAAACAGCCGACCACCGTCATCCTGCAGCGTTCTACCCGCTGAGTCCGTTCCCGGCCGGTTTTCTCCCCGGCCGGGCAGCGGGTTGCGGAAAAAAACGCCTGTCTGCGCACAACCTCAGCAATCGCGTGAAATACCGAATAAAATTGCGTTTTTCCCCTTGCCAGCACGCGGGTAGCTCGTTAATATTCGTCCCCGCTGTCAGCCATGACAGACAGGAAAAGATGCGTCCGTAGCTCAGTTGGTTAGAGCACCACCTTGACATGGTGGGGGTCGGTGGTTCGAGTCCACTCGGACGCACCAAATTCCAGAAACAGTACAGTGCGTCCGTAGCTCAGTTGGTTAGAGCACCACCTTGACATGGTGGGGGTCGGTGGTTCGAGTCCACTCGGACGCACCAAATTTCAGAAGCAGTGCAGTGCGTCCGTAGCTCAGTTGGTTAGAGCACCACCTTGACATGGTGGGGGTCGGTGGTTCGAGTCCACTCGGACGCACCATATTGCTGATTCACCTCTCCCCCTATCGCGTTATAATTCTCGCTGTTTCGTCTCTGCCCGACCGCTCGATTTTTCATGTCGATTGCGCCGAACTACCGCCATCAGCCATCAGGAACGCCACATGACCACCTTCACCGCCAACACCCCCTTTTTACCGCTCGACAATGGCCTTGCCCGTCGTGAAGGCGTGATGAGCGACGGTTCGCCGGCAGCGGAAGTGCGTTTCGAGACCGGGGCCTTCGGCCAGCTGCAAAAGCCCGCGCACGCGCTGCAAACCCGGGTGATATCGGGTGAATTCGAGTTCACCCTCGGCGGCGACACGCGGATAGTGCGGACCGGCGAGAGCCTGACCCTGCCGGCCAACGTCGCCAGCGGCTGCTTCTGCCTGAGCGCCGGTGTGCTGCTGGAAATCCCGCAAACGCGCTAAGCCGCATTTACAGCAAGGTTATTTGCGCAACAAGCCGTACGCAACGCGTTGCATTTGCGCCACATTTGCCCTCGTTTTGACATATCCGCCGCACCGCCGCGGTTTTTTATTTTGTTTCCCGCCGCTTAGCCTTTATAATGCGCAACGTCTATCAGTTGAATGGTTTCAGCCCTTGATCTGCGAAAACGCAATAACAACACGATTTAATCTCACCCCGTTGCGCAGCATCCCCGCGCCCCCGCGCGGGCTGAATTTTTCCGCCCCACATCAACTGTCGTCACCTATCCTTAACTATGTTTTTCACCACCAGGCACGGCTCAAATTCCCTATCGGCGTAAACAACGCCGGTCAAATTCGTTTTTTTATCCATCACAACTTGTAGAAAACTCCGCCATGAAAAAGACCAAAATTGTTTGTACCATCGGTCCAAAAACCGAATCGGAAGAAATGCTGACCAACCTGCTCAATGCGGGCATGAACGTGATGCGTCTCAACTTCTCTCACGGCGACTATGAAGAGCACGGCAACCGCATCAAGAACATGCGCGCCGTGATGGCGAAAACCGGTATCAACGCCGGCATCCTGCTGGATACCAAAGGCCCGGAAATTCGCACCATGAAACTGGAAGGCGGCAAAGACGCCTCTCTGGTCGCCGGCCAAACCTTCACCTTCACCACCGACCAGAGCGTGATCGGCAACAGCGAACGCGTGGCGGTGACCTACGCCGGCTTCGCCGCCGACCTGAAGATCGGCAACACCGTGCTGGTTGACGACGGCCTGATCGGCATGGAAGTCACCAACGTGACCGAGAACGAAGTCGTTTGCAAGGTGCTGAACAACGGCGACCTGGGCGAGAACAAAGGCGTCAACCTGCCGGGCGTGTCCATCCAGCTGCCTGCGCTGGCCGAGAAAGACAAACGCGACCTGATCTTCGGCTGCGAGCAAGGCGTCGACTTCGTGGCGGCGTCCTTTATCCGTAAACGCTCCGACGTGCTGGAGATCCGCGAACACCTGAAAGCGCACGGCGGCGAGCAGATCCAGATCATCTCCAAGATCGAGAACCAGGAAGGCCTGAACAACTTCGATGAAATTCTCGAAGCGTCCGACGGCATCATGGTTGCCCGCGGCGATCTGGGCGTTGAAATCCCGGTAGAAGAAGTGATCTTCGCCCAGAAGATGATGATCGAAAAATGCAACCGTGCGCGTAAAGTGGTGATCACCGCCACCCAGATGCTCGATTCCATGATCAAGAACCCGCGCCCTACCCGTGCTGAAGCCGGTGACGTCGCCAACGCCATTCTGGACGGCACCGACGCCGTCATGCTGTCCGGCGAAAGCGCCAAGGGCAAATACCCGCTGGAAGCGGTCAACATCATGGCGACCATCTGCGAACGCACCGATCGCGTGATGCCAAGCCGCATCGATACCCTGAACGATCGCCGCAAGCTGCGCATCACCGAAGCGGTATGCCGCGGCGCGGTTGAAACCGCCGAAAAACTGGACGCGCCGCTGATCGTCGTCGCCACCAGCGGCGGCAAGTCAGCGAAATCCGTGCGTAAATACTTCCCGAACGCCGTGATCCTGGCGCTGACCACCAACCAGACCACCGCGCATCAACTGGTGCTGAGCAAGGGCGTTATCCCGCAGATGGTCAAAGAAATCGCCTCCACCGACGACTTCTACCGCATCGGTAAAGAAGCCGCGCTGGCCAGCGGCCTGGCGCAAAAAGGCGACGTCGTGGTGATGGTTTCCGGCGCGCTGGTGCCGAGCGGCACCACCAACACCGCCTCGGTACACGTGCTGTAATATAAAACGTGACATAATTATCTTGATCAAAACGCCGCTTTGCGGCGTTTTTTTTATCGGCAGTAAACTATTTTTCTCAAAACGCAACCGCGATCTGCTCATTATTTAGCTAATAACAAATCGGAGTAGTCCCATGGAAGCCGGCTGTTTTCCCTCGTTTTTTTAACTAATTTGTAAAACCAGATGCAAGTTTGAGCGAACGATCAAAATAAAGCACCTCAACACTAAAAAATTATTCTCTTTCGAAAAAAGTTTGTGTAATACTTGTAACGCTACATGGAGATTAACTCAATCTAGAGGGTGTTATAATGAATCGTACTAAACTGGTACTGGGCGCGGTAATCCTGGGTTCCACTCTGCTGGCTGGCTGCTCTAGCAACGCTAAAATCGATCAACTGTCTTCTGACGTTCAGACTCTGAACGCTAAAGTTGATCAGCTGAGCAACGACGTGAACGCAATGCGTTCTGACGTTCAAGCGGCTAAAGACGACGCAGCACGCGCTAACCAGCGTCTGGACAACCAAGCTCACGCTTACAAAAAGTAAGATAGCTTTGGTTATTGAAAACGGCGCACATTGTGCGCCGTTTTTTTTGTCTGTTTGTCGGCCTGGGCTTTCCAGCGCGGCAGGCAAAAAAAAGAGGTTCAGCACGCTGAACCCCTCTTCGACCGCTCAATCCGGCAAACTTAGTTCACCGAGCTGATTGGCGCTGCCTTGAATGGGCTCTTATTCGCCGCAGGAGCCGCTGCAGGCGTTAAACTCACCTCAGACGGGCTCTCCCCTACGTTGACCAGCACCGGCATGCCAGAGCGGCGTACAACCGCGCTATCGAACACGGCGCGATCGGTTTGCCCATCGGCAGCAAAGGCTTTCTCCGCTTTAGACAACGCGATCGGCATGGTCTGCGGATCGTCGCTTTCCACCCGCGACAGCGGCTGGTGCACTTCCACATAGCGTTTGCCGTCCGGCTCGACCGAAATCTTCACCGGATCGTTGATCACTTGCACCCGCGTACCGCGCGGCACCATGTTGAACAGCGCCTCGATATCCGTCGGACGCAGGCGAATACAGCCGGAGCTGACGCGCATGCCGATACCGAAGTTGGCGTTGGTACCGTGGATCAGGTATTCACCGCGCCCCATCGCCAGACGCAGGGCGAACAGCCCCATCGGGTTCTCAGGGCCGGCCGGCACCACCGCAGGCAGCGTCACGCCCTGGGATTGATAGCGCTTGCGGATGTTGGCGGTGGGCGTCCAGGTCGGGTTAGGGATCTTTTGGCTGATGGAAGTCACCTCCAGCGGCGTGTGCATCCCGGTCTGGCCGATACCGATCGGATAGACGATCACTTTATTCTCGCCTTTCGGATAGTAGTAAAGGCGCAGCTCGGCCAGGTTGACGATGATCCCTTCACGCTTGGTGTCAGGCAGCAGCATTTGGGTCGGAATGGTCAGCACCGTACCCGGCTTAGGCAGGAACGGATCGGTGCCGGGGTTGGCTTCCAGCATGCCCAGCAGGCCAATCTTGTAGTCGGCGGCGATCGCCTCCAGCGGACGGCCGTCGTTTGGCACGGTATAAGTGGTGTTTTCACCGATCAGACGGCTGTCCGGCGGCGGCAGCGGGTATTCGGTCGCACTGGCGGCCTGCGTGCCGGCCAGTACGGTGGCGAAGACCATGCCCATTAAACTCAACGCACGTTTCATTATCATCCCTATATTTTTTATGACGGTTCGCCCCCAAGGCTAACGAGCGCCTGGCGGTGGGTAAATCAGACAATACCTGATTAATACTAGCAACGCTGGCATCAAAGGCAATAAGTTCTCTAAAAATCAACACGTTATAACGTAATCGCCGTCGCTGATTGTCAACGAAACGTCAATGGGTAAGCTGCTGAAATATCACTGAATTGGGGGATGAATCTTGGGGAAAACGGCGGATTGTAAAGACTCATTGACAAAGCGAATATATCAATGAGCCTTTAAAGAGCAGTGGCGTTAAGGATCAGGCCAACTGAGCGGCTTTACTGCGAATGGCGCGGATCATCGCCTCCAACCCCTGTGAGCGCGAAGGCGTCAGATGTTGGCTGAGCGCCAGCTCGGTGAAAAACGGCCGCACGTCGAGCTCGACGATTTGCTGTGGCGTTAATTGACGATAAAGAATAAACACCACCGCCAGCAGCCCTTTGACGATCGCCGCGTCGCTATCGCCATGGAATTCGACCTGCCCTTGCTCATCGCGGCGCATCACGATCCACACCTGGCTTTGGCAGCCGGAAATCAGGTTCTCGGCCTGCCGCTCGGCCTCGTCCAGCGGCGGCAATTTGGCGCCGAGTTCAATCACGTACAGGTATTTCTCCTCCCAGTTCAAACAGCGGGAGAAATTACGCACCAATTTGTCTTTGTCCGGCAAATTCGCCATGGGGATCCTTTTGTACCGCCGAGGACGCGCCCCGGCTAGCCTAACAGCTGATGAATGCGTTGCAGCCCGGCCACCAGCCGGTCCACCTCTTCGCGGGTATTATATAACGCCAGCGACGCGCGGCACATGCTCGGCACCTGATAAAACGCCATCAGCGGCATGGCGCAATGGTGGCCGGTGCGAATGGCGATGCCGTACTGATCGAGGAAGCTGCCGACGTCATAGGCATGGTGTTCCCCCAAATTGAAGGCGATCACCCCGGCCCGATGCGCCGGACCATAGATTTTCAGCGTCGGCACCTGCTTGAGCGCCTCAAGCGCGTAATGCATCAGCGACTGTTCATAATCGCGAATCGCATTCAGCCCCAGGGCTTCGACGTAATCGAACGCCGCGCCCAGCCCCATGATGCCGGCGGTGTTCGGCGAACCGGCCTCGAAGCGCCAGGGCGGATCGGCGAAGGTGGTGCCCGCCGTCAGGCTGACCTGACGGATCATCGAACCGCCCCCTTCCCACGGCGGCATCTGCTGCAAGAGCGCCTGGCGCCCATACAGCATGCCGATGCCGGAAGGGCCATACAGCTTATGGCCGGAAAACACATAGAAATCGCAGTCCAGCGCCTGAACATCGACGCGCTGGTGCATCACCGCCTGCGCGCCGTCCACCAGCACCGTCAGATCCGGTGACAGGGTTCTGGCACGGGCGATGATCTCGCGCACCGGGTTGACGGTGCCCAGCACGTTGGAGACCTCGGTCAGCGCCAGCAGTTTACAGGACGCGTCGACCAGTTCCGGCAACCGAGCCAGATCCAGCGTGCCGTCGGGCTGCAGCGGCCACACCCGCAGCTGCAGACCGCGCTCCTGCGCCAGCATCTGCCAGGGCACGATGTTGGCGTGGTGCTCCATCTCGGTGATGAGAATCGCGTCGCCCGGCTGCAGCCGGTGGCGGCCAAAGCTGTTGGCCACCAGGTTGATGCCTTCGGTGGTGCCCTTGACGAACACCATCTCTTCCGCCGAGGCGGCGTTGATAAAGCGCGCCGCCTGTTCCCGCACCGCTTCCATCTGCTGAGTCGCCTCGGCGCTCAGGGTGTGGATGCCGCGATGCACCGCGGCATAGCCGTGGCAATAGAAATCCAGTTCGCGGTCGATCACCGTCTGCGGTTTCTGCGCGCTGGCGGCGCTGTCGAGGTAGGCCAGCGGTTGGCCGTTCACCTCGCGCGCCAGCAGCGGGAAGTCACCACGCACGCGTTCAATCGGATAACTCATGCAGCCTCCCCCGGCAGGCGCTGGGCGATGCGCGCCAGCACCCGTTCCCGGATGGTGTCATTGGCGATGCCTTCGGTCAGCTCGGCGGCGAAGGCGAAGATAATCATCTGCTGCGCCGCGCGTTTGTCGATGCCGCGCGACTGCAGATAAAACAGCTGTTCTTCATCGATACGCCCCACGGTGGCGCCGTGGCTGCACTTGACGTCGTCAGCGTAGATCTCCAGCTGCGGCTTGGTATCCACTTCCGCCACTTTCCCCAACAACAGATTGTGGTTGGTCATCTGCCCATCGGTTTTGATGGCGTGTTTGGCCACTTTGATCATGCCGTTGAACACCGCTTTGCCGCGATCGCTGACCACGGTTTTATGCAGCTGGCGGCTTTCGCAGTAGCCCTTGTTGTGTTCCAGATAAGTGCGGGTATCGCAGATCTCCTTGCCCACCGGCAGCACCAGGCTGTTGATCACCAGATTGGCGCCTTCGCCGTTCAGCTGCGCGCTGGTGTTGTGGCGCGTCAGGCCTGCGCCCAACAGGAAGCTGTCGCTTTTCACCCGCGCGTCGCGGCCGATGACCAGATCGTTATGGGCAAAGTGGTAGCTCGGCCGGCTTTCAAACGCCAGCTTGCAGTGCAACAGCCCGGCGTTGTCCGCCACGTTGGCGGTCAGGCGCGCGCCGGTAAAGTGCGCGGCCTCGCCCAGGCTGACATAGTGTTCAATCACTTCCGCCTCGGCCCCGCGCCCAATCTCCAGATGATGACGATGATGCACGGTATTCACTTCCCCCGTCACGCCGCGGCCGCTGCTGATATGCAGCAGGTACAGCGGCCGTGTGGGGGCTTTACCGGCCGGCAGACGGATCAGGCTGGTTTCCTGCGCCAGGCTTTCGGTCAGATGCAGGAAGACTTCGGGCTGAATGGGCTCCGGCAGCGCCTGCGGCGTGCCGTAGGCGGTCAGCTCGAACTGGTAGTCGCCCAGATCGCCATCGCTGAGCGCGGCACTGTAGCGGCCGTCGATAAACACCAGCCGGCAGGCGTCGATACCGAGCGCCAGCGCCTCGAGCTGCGCGGCGTTCACGGATGCGGGCGGCGGCTCAAGGAATTGCTGCTCTAGCAGCCCCTCGAGCGGCGTGTATTTCCAGTTCTCATGTTTGCGCGTCGGCCAGCCGAGTCTCAGCGCCTGCTGCCAGTGCGCCAGCGCATGGGGCGAACGCTCGCCGCCGCGGCCTTCGAACAGACGATACAGCTGCTGCAACGCGTTGGCGTTACTGTTGGTCGGTAAGCCAGCCATAGCCTTGCTCCTCCAACTGTTTCACCAGCGAGAAATCGCCGGATTTGACGATGCGCCCCTGGGACAGCACGTGTACGTAATCCGGCTGGATGTAGTCCAAAATGCGCTGGTAGTGCGTGACGATGATAAAGGCGCGCTTGCCGTCCCGCAGCGAGTTGACGCCGTTGGCGACGATTTTCAGCGCATCGATGTCCAGACCGGAGTCGGTTTCATCGAGAATGCACAGATCCGGCTCCAGCGCCGCCATCTGCAGAATGTCGTTGCGCTTTTTCTCGCCGCCGGAAAAGCCGACGTTGACCGAACGCGTCAGCAGATCGGCCGGCATATCCAGCAGCGCGATCTTCTCTTCGATGAAATCGGCGAAGTCAAAGCGATCCAGCGGCTCCTGTTCGCGGTATTTGCGCACCGCGTTGACCGACGTCTGCAGGAAGAAGTGGTTGCTGACGCCGGGGATCTCGACCGGGTACTGGAACGCCAGGAACACGCCTTCGCCCGCGCGATCTTCCGGATCCAACTCCAGCAGGTCCTTGCCCTTGAAGGTGACTTCCCCTTCGGTCACTTCGTACTCTTCACGCCCGGCCAGCGTGGCGGAAAGCGTGCTCTTGCCCGAGCCGTTCGGCCCCATGATGGCGTGCACTTCACCCGGTTTGATCTCCAGATCCAATCCCTTGAGGATCTCGTTGCCTTCCACGCTGACTTTCAAATTCTTGATGCTTAACATGCTGTGTCCTCAGATAGCGCCGACGGCGCTAAAAATGCGGCGATTAGCCCACGCTGTGTTCCAGACTGATGGCCAAAAGTTTCTGCGCCTCGACGGCGAACTCCAACGGCAGCTCGGAGAAAACGTCCTTGCAGAAACCGTTGACGATCATCGAAATGGCGTCATCCTCGCTGATGCCCCGCTGCAAGCAGTAGAACAGCTGGTCGTCGCCAATCTTCGAGGTGGTGGCTTCGTGTTCCAGCTGCGCGCTGTTGTTGCGCGCTTCAACGTAAGGGAACGTGTGGGCGCCGCTGTCCGGCCCGATCAACATCGAGTCGCACTGGGTAAAGTTACGGGCGTTTTCCGCCCCCGGCAGGATTTTCACCAGGCCGCGATAGGTGTTCTCGCTGTGCCCGGCGGAAATGCCTTTGGCGATGATGGTCGACCTGGTGTTTTTGCCGATGTGAATCATCTTGGTGCCGGTGTCCGCCTGCTGATGGCCGCTGGTCAGCGCCACCGAGAAGAATTCGCCGATCGAATTGTCGCCCTGCAGGATCACGCTCGGGTATTTCCAGGTGATGGCCGAGCCGGTTTCCGACTGGGTCCAGGACATTTTCGAGCCGGCGCCTTCGCACAGCGCGCGCTTGGTGACGAAGTTGAGGATGCCGCCCTTGCTCTCACCGCCGGAGAACCAGTTCTGCACCGTCGAGTATTTCACTTCGGCGTCTTTATGCAGGATCACTTCCACCACCGCCGCGTGCAGCTGATAGCTGTCGCGAACCGGGGCGGAACAGCCTTCGATGTAGCTGACGTAGCTGCCTTCGTCGGCGATCAGAATGGTGCGCTCGAACTGGCCGGTTTTGGCGGCGTTGATACGGAAATAGGTCGACAGCTCCATCGGGCAGCGCACGCCCTTCGGCACGTAGACGAAGGTGCCGTCGGAGGCCACCGCGGCGTTCAGCGCGGCGAAGAAATTATCGTTGGACGGCACCACGCGCCCCAGATACTGGCGCACCAGATCCGGGTATTCCTGGATCGCTTCGCCGAACGAGCAGAAGATCACCCCGCTCTCCGCCAGTTTTTCACGGTAAGTGGTGGCGACCGAGACCGAGTCGAAGATAGCGTCCACCGCCACCTCGCTGCCCTCGCGCACCGGCACGCCGAGCTGGTTAAACGCCAGCTCCACTTCGCTGGTCAGGTAATCTTTTTCCGTCCCCGCGCCCGGTTGCTGCTCGGCGCCGGGCTGCGAACCGCAGGCGTCGTCGCAGCTGCCGCAGGACGGCGCCGAATAGTAACTGTAGTCCTGGTAGTTAAGGCGTTCGTAATTGGCCTTCAGCCAGTGCGGCTCTTCCATCTGCAGCCAGGCGCGGTAGGCCTCGAGGCGGAATTCCAGCATCCACTCGGGTTCGTTGCGCTTGGCCGAGATGGCGCGCACCACCTCTTCGTTGATGCCCTTGGCCAACTCATCGGTTGCCAGCTGGGTGAAGAAACCTTCTTTGTAGCGACCTTCGCTGACCCAAGCCTGCACTTCATTAGGCATTTCTACATTGCTTCGTGTCATGTTGATTGCATCGCTCAAACGCCAAAACTCTCGCCGCACCCGCAGGCATGCTGAGCTTTAGGGTTATTGAATTTGAATATCTGATTCAGCCCTTCGCGGACATAATCTACCGTGGTGCCGTCAATAAACGGCATCGCCTTCAGCGGCACATAGAGTTTGGCGCCGTCGCGCTCAAACAGCAGATCGTCATCGGCGGGTTCGCGGGTCAGATCCAGCACATAGGCAAAGCCGGCGCAGCCGGATTGTTTTACCCCTAGCTGCAGCCCTTTCACCTGCGGATCCTGCTGCATCAGTTTCGTTATTTGTCGTACGGCGCTGTCGCTGAGCGAAATGCCTTGCCAGACATTCTCGTCCAAAGAAAAAGTGCCGACATTTTCCGTTTGCATAGGGTCTACCTCACACTCGTGTTTGGCCACAGCCAATCTGGGTTACTTATATGTTAGTGATAACGATTATCACTTCAACCGTTTGTTTTGCGGGGGTATCCGCCGCGAGCGCGGTTTTTCGCTGCGGCGTGCGTCAAGCCAGCGGGACATCCGTGGCGGCTTGCGGCGTGTGGCGGCAAGGCGTGCATGCTATCCCTATGAATTTGTTCTTTATCCTGCATCACCGTACCGCACTCCCCGGTGGCCCGTCAGCATTACAGCGCCGCGGTGCGTTGCCGATCTAAACATTCATAGAAAATACCTATTTCTGCATTCTGTCTGTCGTAAATGTGCGTTTATCGGCATTTTGCGCCGCGGCGCAAGGCGCGGCCTTTAAGTTAAAGTTTAGTCGCTCTGGGTTAAGTTGGGCCGTCGATGGCCTTTTACCCCCATGGAATGAAAAAACGCCGCCACGGGGATTGATCGGCAACGCGGCAGTTTATATGATAATGATTATCATTCAATTTGAATTTGAGCGCGAAGCCAATGACTCTTTCGATCAACGCATGGTTGCTGGGCAAGATTGATGACTACAAATTCAGCGTGCGCGACGCCACGGTGGACTTTTATATGGCCGAAGCGGCGCTGCGCCGCCCGGAATGCAATATTGATCATCTGAAGCGGTACAACAGCGTCAGCCTCACCATGGCCAATCTGTGCCTGGAGAACGGCGATGATGACAGCTATCTGCACGCGCTCAGCAAGCTGCACAACCGGCTGATCGTCGAGATCAACAATCCGCAGCGCTGCCAGCTGTTTCGGGTGCAAAGCTACCACTTCGCCCGCCACACGCTGACGCTGATCTGCCAAAAATATGCGATGGAAGGCACCTGGGAGAAGGCGAACGCGTTTCAGAAGGACTTCGTCAAACGCGTGCCGTTTCAGCTGTAAAATTAAGCGCTCCGCAGGCCGATCGCCTGCGGAAACCGGCGGGGATCAGTCGATGACCGCCGTGGTCAGACGCGAGGTGCAGCACAGCCGATCGCGCGCGTCGAAGATCTCTATCTGCCACACCTGATGACGGCGGCCAACGTGCAGTGCGCGGCACACCCCGCGCACCTGGCCATCGAACACCGCCCGCAGGTGGTTGGCGTTGATCTCCAGCCCTACCACCTTCTGTTCGCCTTCGCTGCACAGGTAGCCGGCCATCGAGCCCATCGATTCCGCCAGCACCACCGACGCCCCGCCGTGCAACAGCCCGAACGGCTGCCGGGTGCGGCCATCGACCGGCATGGTGGCTTCCAGGAAATCCTCGCCCAGCTGAGTAAACTCGATGCCCACATGGCTGACCATGCAGCCGTCGCCGGCGCGGTTCAGCTGCTCCAGCGATGTTTCACGTTTCCACAATTTCACTCAATCATCTCCAGAAGTGCCTGTAATGGGTGGCGCACGCCATTGCCCTCAATGCGTTTCACCTGGCTGCGGCAGGAATAACCGGTCGCCAGGCAGCGCTGACGCGGCAAACGCTGCAGCGTCGGATGCCATGATAGCTCATAAATGCCGAGCGAGTTTTGCAGGTTCTTGGCTTCATGGCCGTAAGTGCCGGCCATGCCGCAGCAGCCGACGCTGACGTTCTCCAGTTTGGCGCCGAAGCGGGCGAAGATCGCCGCCCACTGTTGGCCGCTGGCCGGCAGCGCGGTGGTTTCAGTGCAGTGACCGAACAGATACCAGGGTTCGCCGGTCGCCGGCTGTTCGGCGCGATCCGCGATCCGCTGTTGCAACCATTCATGCACCAGCTGCACCTGAAAATCGCCGCGCTCGGCGCCGAGGATCTCGCGGTATTCGTCGCGATAGCACAGCACCAGCGCCGGATCGACGCCCACCAGCGGCATGCCGAGCTGCGCCACGCGGTTGAGGAAATCGGCGGTTTTGCGCGCGGTGCGGGCGAACCGCGTCAGGAAGCCCTTCACATGCTGCGCCTTGCCGTTCGGCGAGAACGGCAGCAGCACCGGTTTATAGCCGAGCTTTTCCACCAGCCGGACGAAATCCGCCACCACTTTGGCGTCGTAATAGCTGGTGAACGGATCCTGAACAATCAGCACGTGTTCTTCGCGTTGCTCGGCGTTCAACCCTTCCAACTGTTCCAGCGTCAGCGTGGTCGCCCGGTGGCCGGACAGCTGCTGACGCAGCGTCGGGCTGGACAACAGCGGCAGATCGACCATGCCGACGGCGTTGCGGCTCATCTCCCGCAGCCACGGCTGGCGGAAGAAGAAGTTGAACACCTTCGGCGCGCGGGCCATCAACGGGGTATAGCTCTCTACGCCGGCGACCATGTAGTCGCTCACCGGGCGCAGGTAGCGGGTATGGTAAAGCTGCAGGAAGCGCGAACGGAACCCCGGCACGTCAATTTTGATCGGGCACTGGGTGGAACAGGCCTTGCAGGCCAGACAGCCGGACATCGCCTCTTTCACTTCGTGCGAAAAGTCGTACTCGCCCTTGCCGGCATGCCAGCTGTTGCGGGTTTTCTCGATTAGACCGCGCAAGCTGAGGCGCTGCTGCGGCAGCTGTTTCTCCAGCGCCAACGGATCGACGCCCTGCTCGGCCAACAGACGCAGCCACTCGCGCACCAGCGTCGCCCGCCCTTTCGGCGAATGAATGCGGTTGCCGCTGATCTTCATCGACGGGCACATCGGGCTGCGCACGTCGAAGTTGAAGCACAGGCCGTTGCCGTTACACTCCAGCGCGCCGCGGAACGAGGTGCGCACCTCAACCGGGATCTGGCGATCGAAGGTGCCGCGTTTGACCGCATCCACCTGCATCATCGGCGCATCCACCGCCAGCGGCGCACAGATCTTGCCCGGGTTAAGACGGTTATCCGGATCGAACGCCGTCTTGATGCGGCGCAGCTCCTCGTACAGCGTTTCCCCGAAGAATTCAGGGCTGTACTCGGCGCGGAACCCCTTGCCGTGCTCGCCCCACAGCAGGCCGCCGTATTTGGCGGTGAGCGCCACCACCCGATCGGAGATCTGCTTCATCAGCACTTCCTGCTGGGGGTCGCACATGTCGAGCGCCGGACGCACGTGCAGCACCCCGGCATCGACGTGGCCGAACATGCCATAGCTCAGCTTGTGGTCGTCGAGCAGTTGGCGGAACTCGACGATATAGTCCGCCAGGTGCTGCGGCGGCACGCAAGTATCCTCGGCGAACGGGATCGGCTTGGCGCGCCCTTTGGCGTTGCCCAGCAGCCCGACCGCCTTCTTGCGCATGTTGTAAATGCGCTCGATGCCCGCCAGGTCGCCGCAGATCTGGTACCCGATCACGCCGGCCTGCCGCTGGGCGATCAGTTCATCCAGCCGTTGGCACAGGGTCTCCATCTGGCCGTCGATCAGCGCGCGATCGTCGCCGGCGAATTCGACGATGTTCAGCCCAAGCATCTCTTTATCCGGCACGTCGGCGATCAGTTCGCTTACCGAATGCCAAACGATATCTTCACGCGCCAGATTCAGCACCTTGGAGTCGATGGTTTCCACCGACAGCGCCTTGGCCTCGACCATAAAGGGCGCATTACGCAGCGCCGAGTCGAAGGAGTCGTATTTCACGTTAACCAGACGACGCACCTTCGGCAGCGGCGTGATGTCCAGCCGCGCTTCGGTGATAAAGGCCAGCGTGCCTTCCGCACCGGTGAGGATGCGCGTCAGATCGAAGGTTTGCAGATCGTCGCTCAGCACGTGGCGCAGGTCGTAGCCGGTGAGGAAGCGGTTGAGTTTAGGGAATTTTTCCAGGATCAGCGCGCGCTGCTCGCGGCAGCGATTCAGCACCGTGCGGTAGATGCGCCCTTCGGCGGTCTCTTCCAGGGCAATCGTTTCCGCCAGCGCCGTCGGCATGGCGCGGGTGTCGATCATCTCGCCGCCCAGCAGCACCGCCCGCAGGCCCAACACGTGATCGGAGGTTTTGCCGTATACCAGCGAGCCCTGGCCGGAGGCGTCGGTGTTGATCATGCCGCCCAAGGTGGCGCGGTTGCTGGTGGACAGTTCCGGCGAGAAGAAGTAGCCGAACGGCCGCAAATATTGATTCAGCTGATCCTTGATGACCCCGGCTTCGACTTTCACCCAGCCCTGTTCGACGTTGATCTCCAGAATGCGGTTCATATGACGCGACATATCGACCACGATGCCGGTATTAAGCGACTGACCGTTGGTGCCGGTGCCGCCGCCGCGCGGGCTGAAGGTCAGCGTATTGAAACGCTCTTCCCCCGCCAGGCGGGCAATCAGCGCCACGTCGGCGGTGGAACGGGGAAACACCACCGCATCGGGCAACAGCTGGTAAATGCTGTTGTCGGTGGCCATCGTCAGCCGGTCGGCGTAGCTGGTGGCGGTATCGCCGTTGAATCCGTTTTGCTTCAGTGCTTCCAAAAAGTCGAGCACCCGTTGAACGAGGCCGGGCGCCTGAGAAATCTGTGGGATCATTCGCTTTTTTGACCCTGTCCGTCTATTTTTTATGCGCTGATGTACGCTGAATCGGGCCTTTAATTCAGACCCACCCTATTTTTTAGTGACACTAAAAACTAACATACTCGTTTAGTGAAGGCATTCACATTATTGCCGCCCTGCGAGCGCCGCCACAGGCGGCCGCCCGGCGGTGATAAACCGACCGACAGGCACCCCGATTCGCCGGTGCCAGGGATTTAATTGACCAGGATGAGAACCCACTGATGCCACTCCCGCAATCGCGTTACGACTTACCGCGAATTATTTTCGGCGTGCTGTTTATCGCCATCATGATCGTCGCCTGTTTCTGGGTGATCCAACCGTTCATTCTCGGCTTCGCCTGGGCGGGCATGGTGGTCATCGCCACCTGGCCGCTGCTGCTCAAACTGCAAAAGCTGCTGTGGGGCCGCCGCTCGCTGGCGGTGCTGGTCATGACCCTGCTGTTGATCCTGCTGTTCATTCTGCCCATCTCCCTGCTGATCAGCAGCGTGGTGGATAACAGCGCGCCGTTGATCGCCTGGGCCAGCTCGCCAGGCAAGCTGCATATTCCCGATCTCGCCTGGCTGCAATCCGTCCCGATGATCGGCGACAAGCTCTATACCAGCTACCATACGCTGGTTAACGCCGGCGGCGCCGCGCTGCTGGCGAAGGTACAGCCATACTTCGGCCAGACCGCCACCTGGTTCGTGGCGCAGGCGGCGCATATCGGCCGCCTGCTGCTGCACTGCGCGCTGATGCTGCTGTTCAGCGCCTTGTTGTACGCGCGCGGCGAACAGGTCGCGCTGGGTATCCGTCACTTTGCGGTACGCCTCGGTTCCGCGCGCGGCGATGCGGCGGTGCTGCTGGGCGGCCAGGCGATCCGCGCGGTCGCGCTGGGCGTGGTAGTGACGGCGCTGGTGCAGTCGGTGCTGGGCGGCATCGGTCTGGCGGTAAGCGGCATTCCGGCCGCCACCCTGTTGACGATGCTGATCTTCATCTGCTGTGTGGCGCAATTGGGGCCGCTGTTGGTGCTGGTGCCGGCCATCATTTGGCTGTACTGGCACGGCGACACCACCTGGGGCACCGTGCTGCTGGTCTGGAGCTGCGTGGTGGCCACGCTGGATAACGTGCTACGCCCGGTGCTGATCCGCATGGGCGCCGATCTGCCGCTGCTGCTGATCCTGTCCGGCGTTATCGGCGGTTTGCTGGCCTTCGGCATGATCGGCCTGTTCATCGGCCCGGTAGTGTTGGCGGTGTCTTATCGCCTGCTGACCGCCTGGATGGATGAAGCGCCGGAGCCGACCACCGCGCCGGAGCAAGTGATCGAAGAACTGGAAAAACGCTAATCGCCCTCCCTTCCGCCCGCATCGCCGGGCGGAAGAGTTTCCCCTCTCATTACGCCTACCTCATTCGGGTAATATCTTCGCCAAATATAATGCCGTTGTTTATTGATTAAGGCGCGGCAAATGGAAAGGTGCAATGTAAATCCGTGTTTGCTGCAAAATGCAAAAAGAGATAACGCCCGCAAATAAATGGTGATACCGCTATCGATTAGGATGATTCTTAATGACTAGTCGCGTTCAAATATCTAGTATTATGGCCATCTATTGCTTCAAATCACTGATTTTAAAGCAACCTTTCTGAACAATGTAATGCCATACATGTGAATTGCTGTGTGTAGTCTTTGCCCATCTCCTACGATGGGCTTTTTTTTATTCTTTTTTCGCCAAATTGATTATTTAACGCGCCGTTATTTACATTCAGAAATAAAAAGGCCGCAGCGTAAACTGCGGCCGGGTATTAATGCCTTAGCAGCGCCGAAGCATTATTTCTTTTTCGACAAGTTGATCCAGGTCTGCACTACGGTATCCGGATTGAGCGACAGACTATCGATGCCCTGCTCCATCAACCACTCGGCGAAGTCTTCATGGTCGGACGGCCCCTGGCCGCAGATACCGACGTATTTGCCGTGGCGTTTGGCCGCCTGGATCGCCATCGACAGCAGCGCTTTCACCGCGTCGTTGCGTTCGTCGAACAGTTCCGACACCACGCCGGAGTCGCGATCCAACCCCAGCGCCAGCTGGGTCATGTCGTTGGAGCCGATGGAGAAGCCGTCGAAGTGCTCAAGGAACTGATCCGCGAGCAGCGCATTGGACGGGATCTCGCACATCATGATCACTTTCAGCCCGTTTTCGCCACGCTTCAGCCCCTGACGCGCCAGCTCGGCCACCACCGCTTCCGCCTGCGCCACGGTGCGCACGAACGGCACCATGATTTCGACGTTGGTCAGCCCCATTTCGTTACGCACGCGTTTCACCGCTTCGCACTCCAGCGCGAAGCAATCGCGGAAGCTGTCGGCCACGTAGCGGCCGGCCCCGCGGAAGCCCAGCATCGGGTTCTCTTCGTGCGGTTCATACTTGTCGCCGCCCACCAGGTTGGCGTACTCGTTGGATTTGAAGTCGGACAGACGCACGATCACGCGCTTCGGCCAGAAGGCGGCGCCCAGCGTCGCGATCCCTTCGGTCAAACGACCGACGTAGAACTCGACCGGGTGGTCATAGCCCTGCATCAACGCGCGAATTTCGTTTTGCAACGCCGGCGTTTGCTGATCGAACTCCAGCAGCGCGCGCGGGTGCACGCCGATCATGCGGTTGATGATGAATTCCAGCCGCGCCAGGCCCACGCCTTCGTTCGGCAAACGCGCGAAGTCGAAAGCACGATCCGGGTTGCCGACGTTCATCATGATCTTCAGCGGCAGATCCGGCAGTTCGGTCACTTCGGAGCTCTGCACGCTGAAGTCCAGCATGTCGCTGTAAACGAAGCCGGTGTCGCCTTCCGCACAGGATACGGTGACTTTCTGGCCGTCTTTCAGCACGTCGGTGGCGTGGCCACAGCCCACTACCGCCGGGATGCCCAGCTCACGGGCGATGATCGCCGCGTGGCAGGTGCGCCCGCCGCGGTTGGTGACGATCGCAGCGGCCTTCTTCATGATCGGCTCCCAGTCCGGGTCGGTCATGTCGGTCACCAGCACGTCGCCCGGCTGGATGCGATCCATTTCGCTGATATCGTGAATCACTTTCACCGGACCGGCGCCGATGCGATGACCGATGGCGCGGCCTTCCACCAGCACCGGGCTGGAGCCGTTCAGCTGATAGCGTTCCATGGTCTGTTCGTTGGAGCGAACGGTCTCCGGGCGCGCCTGCACGATCAGCAGTTTGCCGGTATGGCCGTCTTTCGCCCACTCGATATCCATCGGGCGGCCGTAATGTTTTTCGATCAGGATCGCTTGATGCGCCAGCGCCTGCACTTCGTCATCGGTCAGCGAGAACCGGCTGCGCTGCGCTTCCGGCACGTCTTCGATGCGCACCTGCTTGCCGTGATCCTGCGACGGCGCGTACACCATGCGGATTTTTTTCGAGCCCAGGTTGCGGCGCACGATCGCCGGCTTGCCTTTTTGCAACGTCGGCTTGTGCACATAGAACTCATCCGGGTTCACCGCGCCCTGCACCACCATCTCACCCAGACCGAAGGCGGAGGTGATGAACACCACCTGATCAAAGCCGGACTCGGTGTCGATGGTGAACATCACGCCCGAGGAGGCCAGATCGGAGCGCACCATGCGCTGTACGCCCGCCGACAGCGCGACGCCGCGGTGGTCGTAGCCCTGGTGCACGCGATAAGAGATGGCGCGGTCATTGAACAGCGACGCGAACACGTGCTTGATCGCCACCATCACGGCGTCGATGCCCTGCACGTTGAGGAAGGTTTCCTGCTGGCCGGCGAAGGAAGCGTCCGGCATGTCTTCCGCCGTGGCGGAGGAGCGCACCGCAAAGGAGGCTTCCGGTTCGCCGTCGGCGAGCTGTTGGTAAGCCTGATGAATTTCACGCTCGAACTCGGCGTGGAACGGCGTGTCGATCACCCATTGGCGGATCTGGGCACCGGCCTTGGCCAGTTGTGCAACGTCGTCAACGTCAGTCTGATCCAGTAACTGATAGATGCGCTGGTTAACACCGCTTTGTTCGAGGAAATCGTTAAACGCCTGCGCGGTGGTGGCAAAACCGTTCGGCACGGCCACGCCCAAATCGGAAAGATTGGTGATCATTTCACCGAGGGAAGCGTTTTTGCCGCCGACACGGTCAACGTCGTGCATGCCAAGCTGGTTGTACCAAAGCACATTACGCAAGTCTGGGCCATTGTTGGACATCGAGACAATCCTTATTGCTATCAGTAGGGTAAAGACGGATTTAATTCGCTTGCTTTACGGCGCCGCTAAACGCGGAGCCGAATCAGACTAGCACACTGATCCGGGGAAAATGGAAAGGTGAATCGATCAACCCACTGAAGAAAGTGGTTTTTAAGAGAATGTCCTAACCGGCTGATTTGCCTGGGAACCGTTCCCAAACGCACGAAAAGCTTAGTTCTCAACTAATTACGTTCTTTTTAAACTTCTGTTTTAATGACCGCGCAAACGCTACCGTTTTTGGTGAAAATAACGGCAAACTCGCGCTTCAGGTGGAAAAGCGCCGCTGGGCCGCACTTTTTACGGCCGCTAATCGCGCTTTCCGCCTGCGCCGCCGCATGGCGGTTTATCGCCCCGCCGTCACAATTTTTTCTCTCGCCCCTTTACCGACGGATCGTCTGCGGCCCATGATATTGACAGTGATGACAGCAGGAACACCGTTTTCAGGTAAGGAGCCTCGGGTGGAAAGAAGCGTTTTTTATATTTCGGATGGTACGGCGATCACCGCCGAAGTGCTGGGACACGCGGTGCTGTCGCAGTTCCCGGTCACGGCGACCACCTATACCCTGCCGTTTGTCGAAACCGAGGCCCGCGCGCGCGCAGTTCGCCAGCAAATCGATGATATTTACCATGAAACCGGCGTGCGCCCGTTGGTGTTTTACTCCATTATCTCGCCGGAAGTACGCGATGTGATCGTCCAGAGCCAGGGCTTCTGCCAGGATATCGTGCAGGCGCTGGTCGGCCCGCTGCAGGGCGAGCTGGATGTGGAACCGACGCCGGTGCCGAACCGCACCCACGGCCTGACCGCCAGCAATCTCGGCAAGTACGACGCCCGCATCGCCGCCATCGACTATACCCTGGCGCACGATGACGGCATTTCGCTGCGCAACCTCGATCAGGCGCAGGTGATCCTGCTCGGCGTCTCGCGCTGCGGCAAAACCCCCACCAGCCTCTATCTGGCGATGCAGTTCGGCATCCGCGCCGCCAACTACCCGTTTATCGCCGACGATATGGACAATTTGCATCTGCCGGCCTCGCTGAAACCGTTTCAGCATAAATTATTCGGCCTGACCATCGATCCGGAGCGCCTCGCGGCGATCCGTGAAGAACGGCGCGAAAACAGCCGTTACGCCTCCTTGCGCCAGTGCCGCATGGAAATCGCCGAGGTCGAGGCGCTGTTCCGCAAAAACCAGATCCGCTACCTCAACACCACCAACTATTCGGTCGAAGAGATCTCCACCAAAATCCTCGATATCCTCGGCATGAGCCGCCGCATGTTCTGATCTTTCCCTGCGGGGCCATCGCGCCCCGCCGCCTGCCGTTTATTTCAGCAGCAGCTGATTTTTTTGTGCTTTTTTTCGCGGCTTTGATCAAGAGAACGCAATCTCTACGGTTGAATTCAGCGCTTTTTGCGTTATTGTGATCGCCATCACTTCCCGGCGCTCCTGCCGCAGAGAAGAACAGTTTCCAGGGAACAACATGCACAAAACAGATGAACTGCGGACCGCGCGCATCGACAGCCTCGTCACGCCGCAAGCGTTGGCGGATAAGCTGCCGATCTCGGCGGCCGTCGCCGATAACGTGACAGCGTCACGTAAACGCATTGAAAAAATCCTTACCGGTGAAGACCGCCGCCTGCTGGTGGTGATCGGCCCCTGCTCCATCCACGATCTCGACGCCGCCGTCGATTACGCCGGCCGGCTGAACGCCCTGCGCGAACGCTATCAGGATCGCCTGGAGATCGTGATGCGCACCTACTTCGAAAAACCGCGCACCGTTGTCGGCTGGAAAGGCCTGATCTCCGATCCGGCACTGGACGGCACCTTCCAGGTCAACCGCGGCATCGAAATGGCGCGCCGCCTGCTGCTGGAGGTGAACCAGCTCGGCCTGCCGACCGCCACCGAATTCCTGGACATGGTCGTCGGCCAATACATCGCCGATCTGATCAGCTGGGGCGCCATCGGCGCGCGCACCACCGAAAGCCAGATCCACCGTGAAATGGCCTCGGCGCTCTCCTGCCCGGTCGGCTTCAAAAACGGCACCGACGGCAACACCCGCATCGCCATCGACGCCATTCGCGCGGCACGCGCCGGGCACATGTTCCTGTCGCCGGACAAACATGGTCAGATGACCATCTACCAGACTAGCGGCAACCCGTACGGCCACATCATCATGCGCGGCGGCAAAACGCCGAACTACCACGCCAGCGATATCGCCGCCGCCTGTGACAGCCTGCGTGAATTCGATCTGCCGGAGCACCTGGTGATCGACTTCAGCCACGGCAACTGCCAGAAGATGCATCGCCGTCAGTTGGAAGTGGCCGACAATGTCTGCCAGCAGATCCGCGCCGGCTCTGCCGCCATCACCGGCGTGATGGCGGAAAGCTTCCTGGTGGAAGGCACGCAGAAAATCGTCGCCGGCCAGCCGCTGACTTATGGCCAGTCGATCACCGATCCTTGCCTGAGCTGGTCCGACAGCGAACAGCTGCTGGCGATGCTGGCGGATGCCATCGATAGCCGCTTCTAGCCTATCGCAGGCCGGGGCCACGCCCCGGCTTTATCTCCCCTGTTTCGCTCATCTATACTGATCGCAATCCTTTAACACCCGCCGCAACGCACTGGGAGTCCCGGCATGATTCACTCTCTGTTATCCATCCCCTGCGTCACGCTGCAGGGCGAGCAAAAAACGCTGGGCGATTTCCCGGCGCGCGCTTACCTGGTGGTCAACACCGCCAGCAAGTGCGGCTTCACCCCGCAATACCGCGGGCTGGAAAATTTGTGGCAATACTATCGCGAACGCGGGTTGATGGTGCTCGGCTTCCCTTGCAACCAGTTTGGTTCTCAGGAGCCGGGCAGTCCGCTTGAGATCGCCAATTTTTGCAGCCTCAACTACGGCGTCAGTTTCCCGCTGTTCAACAAAATAGAGGTCAACGGCCCCGGCGCCCATCCGCTGTTCAACGAACTGAAACGCCTGGCGCCCGGCATTCTGGGCAGCCGCCGCATCAAATGGAATTTCACCAAATTCCTGCTCACCGCCGATGGTCAACGTGTCACGCGCTTTGCGCCGATCACCAAACCTGAGCGTCTGTTCGACCGTATCGAAACTCTGCTGAAATAATCCCCTCTTTTTTACGGGCCGAGCGCGTTCGGCCCGTCGCCGGATGTCCGTTCGACAAAAAGGTTCCATCGGTAAGAAAATTTTCCTTGATGTAACCTTTCCATCACATGATAATGATTCTCAATTTGATATTAATTACCATTTAATGGTCTGTTTTATAAGCACAAAGATGATGGATACTGCCAACACGCCAACTCCCGCCGCCGCGGCCCCGACCGAGCACAGCGCAAACGCGCCGCCCAGCTACGACAGCGCACAGCTGCTCGGCGCCGACGGCATCGCGTTCATTACCCATCAGGGCCAGCGCTATCAACTGCGGCAGACCAAGGCAGGGAAATTGATCCTGACCAAATAACCACAGCATCCTCAAACGCCAGCCACCCCGATCTTGTGATCCAGGCAGCCAGCAAATCTATTGATATGTTTCATTACATACGGAGAGTTGCAACATGCCTCTGACATTTTCCACCCGGCTGCGTTTTTCCGCGTTGAGTCTGGCGATTGCCTGCGCTCTGCCTACGGTGGCCTTGGCACAAAACACCAGCACGACACCCTCTTCTTCCCCCGCGACGCCGGCCCAAAAAGCCAAAGCCGCTGACGAAACCATGACCGTGGTCGCCACCGGTAATCAGCGCAGCAGCTTTGAAGCGCCGATGATGGTGACGGTCATCGAAGGCAGTTCGCCGGAAAGCCAAACTGCGGGGACCGCTGCCGATATGCTGCGCCGCGTGCCGGGTATTACCGTCACGGGCTCCGGCCGCAGCAATGGGCAGGATCTCATGATGCGCGGTTACGACCGACGCGGCGTGCTGACGCTGGTCGACGGCATCCGCCAGGGCACCGATACCGGCCATATTAACGGCACATTTTTAGATCCTGCGTTGGTGAAGCGCATCGAAATCGTGCGCGGCCCTTCTGCCCTGCTGTACGGCAGCGGCGCGCTGGGTGGCGTAGTGTCTTATGAAACTGTCGACGCCGCCGACCTGCTGTTGCCAGGCCACGACAGCGGGTTCCGCGTCTACGGCACCGCCGGCAGCGGCGATCACAGCTTGGGCATGGGCGCCAGCGCCTACGGCAAGACCGATAACCTCGACGGCCTGCTGTCGTTCGGCACCCGCGACGTCGGCAATCTGCGCCAGGGCAATGGCTTCGATGCCCCCAACGACGAAACCATCAACAACGTGCTGGCCAAAGGCACCTGGAAGATCGACGACAACCAGTCGCTGGGCGGCAACCTTCGTTACTACAACAACAGCGCCCAAGAGCCGAAAAACCCACAAACGCCAGCCAGCTCCGCTGGAAACTTAATGACCGATCGTTCGACGATCCAACGCGACGCGGCTCTGAGTTACAAACTGAAGCCGGTCGGCCAGGATTGGCTGGATGCTGAAGCGAAAGTGTATTACTCGGACGTGAAAATTAACGCGCACGCCAGCGGCAGCGAAGATGAAGCGCGCAAACAAACCACTAAAGGCGCCAAACTCGAAAACCGCACACGCCTGTTTGCAGATACTTTCGCTTCGCACCTGTTGACCTACGGCACCGAGGCTTACAAACAGGAGCAAACGCCGGGCGGAGCGACCGAAAGTTTCCCGCACGCAAAAATCAACTTCGCTTCAGGCTGGCTGCAGGACGAAATCACGCTGCGCGATCTGCCCGTCACCCTGCTCGCCGGCACCCGCTATGACAATTACAAGGGCTCAAGTGACGGCTATGCCGATGTGGATGCGAACAAATGGTCCTCACGCGGCGCAGTCAGCATTACCCCCACCGACTGGCTGATGCTGTTCGGCTCCTATTCTCAGGCGTTCCGCGCACCGACGATGGGTGAGATGTACAACGACTCCAAACACTTCTCCATCCCAATGGGGCCTACCACCATCACCAACTATTGGGTGCCGAACCCTAATTTGAAACCGGAAACCAATGAAACTCAAGAGTACGGATTTGGTCTGCGTTTCGACGATCTGCTGCTCGCCGATGATAGCTTGCAGTTCAAAGCGAGCTATTTCGATACTAAAGCCAAGGATTACATCACAACCGACGTCACCATGGAGCTGGGACGCGGCCCGCGCGGCCCTTACTGCATCAGTTGCACCACCTTTTCGACCAATATCGATCGCGCAAAAATCTGGGGATGGGACGCTACGCTCAGCTATAAAACCTCTTGGTTCGGCTGGGATTTGGCTTATAACCGCACCCGCGGCAAAAATGAAGCGACCGGTGACTGGTTGAGCAGCATCAATCCGGACACCGTCACCAGCTCGCTGGATGTGCCGCTAGGCGAAACCGGTCTGTCCGCCGGTTGGGTCGCCACCTTCGCCGAACGCGCCACCCGCGTGCAGACGGGGACGCCGGAGCAAGGCGGCTACGGGGTTAACGACTTCTATCTGAGCTACAAAGGCCGCGACCGTCTGCAGGGCGTCACCACCACCGTGGTGCTGGGCAACGCCTTCGACAAAGAGTACTACTCGCCGCAGGGCGTCCCGCAGGATGGCCGCAACGCCAAACTGCTGGTCAGCTACCAGTGGTGATCATTTGACTATCTGGCGGACATCCGGTGTGTCCGCCATTCGCATCACAGCGCAGGAGAATCCCGCATGAGCAACACCCTGTACGAACGTTACCAACAGGCTAAAATCGACCATCCCGGCAAATACGCCCGCGATCTGGCGGCGATCCTTGGCGTCAGCGAAGCGGAACTGACGCACGCCCGCGTTGGCCACGACGCTCGCCGCCTGCAGGCCGACGCCCGCACGTTGCTGACCGAACTCGAGCAAGTGGGCGTCACCAAGTCCATCACCCGCAACAGCTATGCGGTGCATGAGCAGATGGGCCGCTACCGCAACCAGCACCTCAACGGCCACGCCGGGCTGATCCTCAACCCGCGCGAGCTGGATCTGCGCCTGTTCCTCAACCACTGGACCAGCGTCTTCGCCATGAGCGAAACCAACAAGCGCGGCGTGCGCCACAGCATTCAGTTCTTTGACCCGCAGGGCGATGCACTGCACAAGGTCTACACCACCGAGGAAACCGATCTGCCGGCCTGGATGGCGCTGGTGGAACGCCACCTGAGCGAAGAAAACCCGGCGCTGGCGCTGCAGCCCGCCGAGGCGGCCACCTCCGATGAAGCCACGCAGGATCAGGCCAAAATCGACGCTGAATGGCGCGCGATGACCGACGTGCACCAGTTCTTCCAGCTGCTGAGCCGCAATAAGCTGACGCGTCAGCAGGCCTTCCGTGCTGTCGGCGACGATCTGGCCTATCAGGTGGACAACAGCGCGCTGTCGCAACTGCTGGAGGCGGCGCAGCAACAGCAAAATGAGATCATGATCTTCGTCGGCAACCGTGGCTGCGTGCAGATTTTCACCGGCCAGATCGAACGGTTGATGCCGCAGGAAGGCTGGATCAACGTGTTCAACCGCCGCTTCACGCTGCACCTGATTGAAAACGCCATCGCCGAAAGCTGGATCACCCGCAAACCGACCAAAGACGGCATCGTCACCAGCCTGGAGCTGTTCGCCGCAGATGGCACGCAGATCGCGCAGCTGTATGGCCAGCGCACCGAAGGCCAACCGGAACAAACCCAGTGGCGCGAGCAGGTCGCCGCGCTCGCCGCCAAGGACATCGCCGCATGAAATCCTCCTTGATCCGCCGCCTGGCGTTGATGGTGACGCTGACGCTGCCGCTCACCGCCGCCGCCGCCGCCGCGCAGCGCATCGTCTCGATCGGCGGCGACGTGACGGAAATCGCCTTTGCGCTCGGCGCCGGCGACGACGTGATCGCCCGCGACAGCACCAGCCTGCATCCGGAAGCGGTGAAAAAGCTGCCGGACGTCGGCTACATGCGCCAGCTGAACGCCGAAGGCATTCTGGCGCTGAAACCGACGCTGGTGCTGACGACCGAGCTGGCGCAGCCGGCGCTGGTGCTCAAACAACTGGCGGACAGCGGCGTCAAAGTGGTCAGCGTGCCGGGTGACACCACCCTGCAGGCGGTGCCGCAAAAAATCGCCGCGATCGCCGCCGCGCTGCAGCGTGATGAGCAAGGCAAGCAGTTGAGCGAGCGCTATCAACAGCAGCTGGCGGCGGTCGATACCACTCCGCTGCCGGTCAAGGTGCTGTTTGTGATGAGCCACGGCGGCATTACGCCGATGGCGGCCGGGCAACACACCGCCGCCGACGCGGTGATCGCCGCCGCCGGACTGAAAAACGCCATGCAGGGCTTTGACCGCTACCGTCCGCTGTCGCAGGAAGGCGTCATCGCCAGCGCGCCGGACCTGTTGCTGGTCACCACCGACGGCGTGCGCACCCTCGGCGGCGAACAGCAACTGTGGACGTTGCCGGGTCTGGCGTTGACGCCGGCAGGTAAGCAGCGTCGCGTGCTGATCGTCGATGACATGGCGCTGCTGGGCTTCGGTCTGGAAACGCCGGCGGCGCTGGCCAAACTGCGCCACGCGGCGGAGCAAAAGTAATGCGCTGCCGCACCTCGCCTCAGTTAGCCATCATCGGCCTGCTGGTGCTGCTGACGCTGCTGGCGCTGGTCGCCGCTAACCTGGGCGCGCTGACGCTGTCGTTTGGCACCCTGTGGCGCGAACCCTTCAGCGACGCCGCCTGGCACATCTGGCTGAACATTCGTCTGCCGCGCGTGCTGTTGGCGGTGGTGATCGGCTGTGCGCTGGCGGTATCCGGCGCGGTAATGCAGGGGCTGTTCCGCAATCCGCTGGCGGATCCGAGCCTGCTGGGCATCAGCAGCGGCGGCGCGCTGTTTGTCGCGCTGTTCATCGTGATGCCGCTGGCGTTGCCGGTGACGATCGCGTTGTATGGCCACATGCTGGCGGCGTTCCTCGGCAGCCTGCTGGTATCGCTGTTGATCTACGGCATCAGCCGCAGCGGGCACGGCAATCTGTCGCGGCTGCTGCTGGCGGGCATCGCGATCAACGCCCTGTGTATGGCTGCCATCGGCGTGCTCTCCTACATCAGCAGCGATCAACAGCTGCGCCAATTCTCGCTGTGGATGATGGGCAGCCTCAGCCAGTCGCAATGGCCGACGCTGGCCGTTTCCGCCTCGCTGATCCTGCCCACGGCACTGCTGACGCTGCTGCAGGCGCGTCGTCTGAACCTGTTACAGCTGGGGGACGAAGAGGCACACTACCTCGGGGTAAACGTTCAGCGCGCCAAGCTGCAGCTGCTGCTGTTGAGCGCCCTGTTGATCGGCGCGGCGGTGGCGATGAGCGGCGTGATCGGCTTCGTCGGTCTGGTGGTGCCGCATCTGGTGCGCATGCGCCTCGGCGGGGATCACCGCTGGCTGCTGCCCTGCTCTGCTCTGGGCGGCGCCTGCCTGCTACTGGTCAGCGACACGCTGGCGCGCACGCTGGTGGCGCCGGCCGAAATGCCGGTGGGATTGATGACCAGCCTGATCGGCGGCCCTTACTTCTTGTGGCTGGTGATGCGCCAGCGGGAGCGAACCAGTGGATAACGCCGCCAACCTCACGGCCCGGGAGCTGCGCTACAGCCTCGGTACGCGCCGCTTGATCAACGATGTTTCGCTCAGCCTCGCCGGCGGTGAAATGGTGGCGATTATCGGCCCTAACGGCGCCGGCAAATCGACGCTGCTGCGTTTGCTGACCGGCTATTTGACGCCGGACTGTGGCGAATGCCGGCTGCTTGGCCGCCCGCTGGAACACTGGGCGCCGCAGCAGTTGGCCAAAGTCCGAGCCGTGATGCGTCAATACAGCGATCTGGCGTTCCCCTTCAGCGTGGAAGAAGTGGTCAGCATGGGACGCGCGCCGCACGGCAAACGCGACGAGCACCAGGCGATCCAACAGGTTATGGCGCAGACCGATTGCCTGGCGCTGGCGCAGCGCGACTATCGTCAGCTGTCCGGCGGCGAACAGCAGCGGGTGCAACTGGCGCGGGTATTGGCACAGCTGTGGCAGCCGCAGCCGTCCCCCGCCTGGCTGTTCCTCGACGAGCCGACTTCGGCGTTGGATCTTTACCACCAGCAGCATACCCTGCGCCTGCTGCGCTCGTTGACGCGCCAACAGCCGCTGGGCGTCTGCTGTGTGCTGCACGATCTCAATCTGGCGGCGCTGTACGCCGACCGCATCCTGCTGTTGCATCAGGGGCGCCTGGTGGCGAGCGGCACACCGCAGGAAGTGTTGCAGACGGAAATCCTCACCCGCTGGTACCAGGCCGATCTCGGCGTGATTCATCATCCCGAAGTGTCGTTGCCGCAGGTCTATCTGCGCCAATGAAACGTTCAAGGGCGCCATGAGGCGTAATGCCGCTCCGTTAATTCCTGAGTGGCATTTTTTTATCCAGCCTCTGGGCGTTCTGTGCAGGGGAATTGCCGTAAATGTCCCGCATTTCTCTGTGGCCAATATGAACGGCAATTGGAGGGGCCGAAGGCGCGGCCCCTCCACCCGCGCCCTTGCTTAACACCGTCTGTCCGCTATGCGGATACCCTCGCCGCGTCTGCATTGTCGGGCGGGTCGGCTGCGACAAACGTCCCTGTTAGTCTCGCCTCAACCGGCCTTCCCTGGCCGGTTGCCCCTGACAATGCCGTCTTGCTCGGCAGCCGGTGATGCGCGCCTAAGGTCAACACCCGAGCTGGCAGCTACCGGGCAACCTGTCCCTTATGAGGTTATGACAGAGAAGAGAAATCGGAGATGAGCACGGTATTGGACGCCCTTGAAGACGCCGAACGCAGGCATAGCGCATTAGGAGAAACCGCCATGGACGGCGGTTTCAGGTGAGACAGGCAGGGACGCCTGTCGCAACCGGCCTCAATGCGCTATGGCGGAGGGAGGACAAATCTGCCTGGAGCAGATTTGAACGCTGCTTGCAGCGGCCCCGAAGGGGCGAGGCCCATGGATGGGCTGAGTAACGTTGGCAAAGCCAACCGTCTGACAGGGCAAAGGCGCGGGTTGCCAGGGGCCGCGCCTTCGGCCCCTGGCTCGGTCGAGGTGCGTGAGCCACATGAGGCATCTCACTTTTATCGACCGAAAATTTCACGAACGCCTGCATAAAAACGCTAACTGACCAGCATTACGCCATGAGGCGCCCTTTTTTCATCTCAGCTGGAACAGGAAATCTCCAGATGTTTGCCCCAGTCCGGCGGCAGCGCAGCGAGATCGTCATACTCCGGCGCATCGTCGAACGGCCGCAGCAAGGCCTGATGCAACCGCTGCAAACGGCCGACGTCGTCTTTCTCCGCATCCTTAATCGCTTGCTGGGCCAGGTAGTTGCGCAGGATCAGCCGCGGGTTCACCGCCTTCATCGCCCGTTGCCGCTCCGCGTCGCTGACCTGCTCCTGCTGCAAACGCTGACGATATTGCTGATACCAGGCGTCGAAGGCCGCGCGGTCGATAAACTCATCGCGCAGCGGCGACTGCGCCTGTTGCTGTTCGGTTTCGCCCAACAGGCGGAACGTGCGGGTATAGTCCCGCCCTTCCTGGGCCATCAGGCTCAACAGGCCGGTCAGCACGTCGTTATCCTGCGCCGTCGGCGTGAAGAAGCCCAGTTTGGCGCGCATCTGTTCGCCATAGGCGCGCATCAACGCCGGTTCATACGCCGCCAACGCCTGCTGCAGCTGTTCGGCAGTCATCAGCCCCGACAAGGTTTGCGCCAGGCGATGCAGGTTCCATAACGCCACCGCCGGCTGATTATCAAAGGCGTAACGCCCTTGATGGTCGGAATGGTTACAGATGTAGCCGGGCTGATAGTCATCGAGGAAACCGTAAGGGCCGTAATCGATGGTGATGCCGAGAATCGACATGTTGTCGGTGTTCATCACGCCGTGGGCGAATCCGACGGTTTGCCAATGGGCGATCAGGCGCGCCGTGCGTTCGACCACGTCGGTAAACCACAACAGGTAACGATCGGCCTGATC
Source organism: Serratia sp. CY74737 (assembly GCF_052166775.1). Classification (NCBI taxonomy): domain Bacteria; kingdom Pseudomonadati; phylum Pseudomonadota; class Gammaproteobacteria; order Enterobacterales; family Yersiniaceae; genus Serratia; species Serratia sp. CY74737. The sequence goes on along the minus strand of NZ_JBJNOF010000015.1, from coordinate 26,055 downwards.
CTGCAACTGCGGCCAGTGACGGGCGATGACGAAATCCGCCAGCTGCCGCACCAGCTCCGGCTGTTTGCGGTAATAAAAGTGTTCGAAGTGACCGAAGCGCACATGGCTTTCCGCCACCCGCAGCAGCATCGCGCCGCGTTCCGGCTGCTCGCGGTATACCGGTTGTTGACTGGTGACAATAGTTAACGCACGCGTGGTGGGGATCCCCAGATGGTGCAGCGCCTCAGAGGCCAGAAACTCGCGGACAACCGAACGCAGCACCGCGCGGCCATCCCCCATGCGTGAATACGGCGTCAGCCCGGCGCCCTTCAGGTGCCAGTCGCGGTGACTGCCGTCCGCCAGGACTTGTTCGCCCAGCAAAATGCCGCGCCCATCGCCCAGTTGCCCGGCCCAGACGCCGAACTGGTGGCCACTGTACACCTGCGCCAACGGCTGCATGCCCGGCAGCAGCGTTTCCCCCGCCCAAATCGGGGTTTTATCCTGAGTAAACCAACTGTCATCCAGCCCCAGCTCGCGCGCCAGCGGCTCACTGTGGTACAGCAGGCGCGCATCCTTGAGCGGCGTCGGGTTCAGGGCGGTGTAGAACCCGGGTAATTGTTGATAGTAAGCGTTATCGAATTGCGGCATAGGCCCTCCGTTTCAGCGTAGTGTAGAGCCTGAACGGGAGGATTAACACCGAAGGAATGCAGGGAGAACGCATCCGCCTGTCGCCAGAACGGATGCGGGAGGTTTCGCGTGAGGAAACGCGCTGAACGTCGGCTGACAAACGCGGTTATCAGCAAAACGTGGGGGAATAACGGCGACTGAATCACGCTAAACATCACCCCGTCGCTTATTTACCTCATTGTGTGTAGTTTTTTTGTATCACTTCTTAATTATTGAACTCGCTGGGCATCACCAGCAAAGCTTGCAGATTATCCACACCAACGCTGGGCCATAAAAAACCTTGCAGGCCTAAAACACCGGCGTATCTGAGTTTATTAAAGTACTCTTTTTTCTCTATTCCTCCGACGATCACGCCTTTACACAACAGGTTGATATTCTTTAACAACGAGTCGATGACCACGTCATACCCCTGATGGGTAAACAGCTGCCAGTAAAAACGCTTGTCTATCTTTACGTAGTCAAACAAACCATCGTACAACGCGGTCAGCGTGGCTTTACCGGAACCGAAATCATCGAGCCACAGCGTAAACAATTCGCTTAATCGCCGCACGCTCGTATTGTTCTTTCCGGCAGAAAGATTCGGAAAACTCTCACTCATTTCAAATGCAATAAAAGGATATTGCCGGATCCTCTGGCACAAGGCCGGATCGGAAAGAATAAGCTCGACGATGGTTTCTTCGATATTGATGGTCAACTGCACGCTGTTACCGGTAAACCAGGCAGCATGCTGCTCCGCCAGTCTCAATTGCTCATTAAATAACTCAATCCTTTGTTCAGGCGCCAATAAATTAATCCCAATTTCGGCCGGCATGGCTAAATCACCGTCGAGACTGTTGAAACGGCTCAACATTTCCACCGCCAACAGCCCGCCCTCCATTGAGTAAACAGGTTGAAAAACATAGCTACTAATAAAGTCAGCTTCGAGTTGGATGTTCATTTTAATGCCACAGGATGAATGGCTAGCGTATCATCGTATATCAATATATTTTATCGATCAATCCTTCTGGGATTAATCGGAAATATCAATGCAAATGCTCGTAAAATATCATTTAATTGATAGATTAAAGCTATACGACAATCGCGAACGGCGCAAAGAAAAGCAGCCGCACTTATGCCAGCTTTCTCGTTCGGCGCGTGATGCGAAAAGATATTTGGCTTAAGTGGAATGGATTTGAGGCCAAATTTGACTTATCTCCTTTGTTTTAATTAAGAAAAATCCTAAATAAAGTAAAATAATCTTTCTGACTTAACGCCAATTTTTCCGGCCGTTAACGATGACTGATTAAATTTAATAACGCATCAATTCCGCCCGTTATTCGCAGCATTGAAAACCTGAAAAAATGCCCACCTTGATTTTCAGAAAATCTGCGCTACGCCCAGCGAAACGTCGCTTTCAGCGATAAAAAAAGGGATGAGCACGCTCATCCCCTCGCAGCCAGACCGCCCGGCTAGCGGATGGTATCGCTCAGCCATTGCCGCAGCTCGGTCAATTCAGCCGCCTGTTGCGGATAGGCCGCCACCAGGCGGTCGCAGCAGGCGGCGACGGGCTCACTGCGGTACGCGCAGCCCACCAGCATGTCCGCCAACCGCTGTAGCGGAGCCGGATTCAGGCTGTCGGTGAATACCTGCGCACGAACAATTGTCCCCTTCTCGACATCAAAGAACAGGTCCACACCACCCCAGACGAAGCGTTCATTTAGCAGATGGCTGAACGCCGGCGCCTTGCCGAAATTCCATTCCCAACTGCTCTGTTTGGCGAACTGCGCGGCAAAATCGGGCAGATCGGGGAATACATCCGGCGAAATGATCTCCGGCTCGGCCGTCTCGCCATAGTGGGCGAAGAAGGCCTGCACGATCGCCTCACACACCTGCTCATGGTTGATGCCCGGCAAAAACTCCGCCAGGTTGGCGACGCGCGAACGCACCGAGGTGATGCCCTTGGCCTGCAGTTTTTTGGGATCCGGATTGAGGTAGTCCGCCAACCGCTCCAGATCGGCATTCAGCAACAGCGTGCCGTGGTGGAAACCGCGATCCTGCGTTTCGCGATAGGCGGAGCCGGATATTTTGCGCGGCCCATCGGCAGTTTCCATCACCAGATCATTGCGCCCCGATGCGTCGGCCGTTACGCCCAACTGCCGCAGCGCTTGCAGAATGATGTTCGTGGAGACGCTTTTATCGTACCCCGGCTTGCCGGCCATAAAGGTGAAACAGGTGTTGCCCAAATCGTGGAATACCGCCCCGCCGCCGCTGCTGCGCCGCGCCAGCCGAATGCCATCCTGTTCCATACGCCGGGTGTTGCACTCTTTCCAGGGGTTCTGCGACTGGCCGATCACCACCGTTTCGGCATTGCGCCACAGGAAGAGGATTTTTTGCGTGGTCATTTCACGGAAGATGCACTCTTCCACCGCCAGGTTGAACCAGGGATCGTAGGAGTCGGAGATCAGTAAACGCAAACTGTTCATGGCAGGCACCGTTCAAAACACGTGATGCCGCCATGATACACCAAATCAACGGGTTAAGGCTAAATGCGCCGCGCCTGCCAGTACACCCGTTTCCAGTAAACGTTATCGAGCGAGGAGCGGATCACCCCGCGGCTGGTCGAAGCGTGGATAAATTGGTCGTTGGTATCGTAAATGCCGACGTGCAGACCGTTCTCACCGCCGCCGGTTTTGAAAAACACCAGATCGCCCGGCATCAGTTCGTCGCGCGAGACCTTGGTGCCCAGCGAGGTTTGCTCTTCGGTCGAACGGGGCAGCTGCATATCGAAGCGATCGCGGAACGTGCGGTAAACAAAGCCGGAGCAATCCACGCCGCCGCGATCCAGGCCGCCGTAGCGGTATGGCGTGCCGTACCACTGGCGCAGTTGTTCATTGAGCTGAGCCACCACCACGATAGAATCCGCCAGGCGGCCGCTGGGTGGCGGCGCATGGCTGCTGCAACCGGCGAGGATTAAACTGGCTAATAAAAACCACACACGCATCCGCATAATATCCCTTCATTGAACACGTTGCCGCATTATGCCATTCGGTACACCACTACACTGCCTGCGAGGCAAAGCCGGCACCACGTAAGGAAAGCGCTATTTCGCGTTAATTTATCTCCCGCACGGGGAAAAAGGCAAGCGCCATGAGGGAGATAATAGCAGGATCGCCGGTTTTGGCCCTATTGCGGCGATTTGGTCTCGGATTTGCTGTTAATCAGCCAGACGCCGAACAGAATAAACAGCGTGCCCAACGTTTTCAGCAGCGTAGCGGATTCGTTAAACCACGGCAGGATCACCGCCGCCAGGTAAACCAGCGCATAGCTGACGCTCAGCAGAGGATAAGCGCGGTTTAACGGCAGATGGCGCAGCGCAAAGAACCAACACAGCATCGACAGCGCATAGCCAAAGATGCCGCCGCCCACCGCCAGCAGCGGCAGCCAGTAGTCGCCGATCAGCGTCAGCGAGACGTCGGCGAACGACATCAGCGGGATCTGAACCATGCCCCACTTCATCAGCAACTGCGCCAGCGTCACCAGCAGTACGCTGGCGGCGCCCCAGGCATAGCCCTTCATGAATGCACGCTCATCAGCAGGATCCCCAGCATAATCGACGCCACGCCACACCAATGGCGCGCGGTCGTCGGCTCATGAAACAGCCAGCGCGCGGCCAGCGTCACCATCACGAAGTTAAGGCTGAGCATCGGGTAAGCCAGGCTGAGCGGCAGGCGTTGCAGCACATTGAGCCACACCGCCATGCCCAGCCCCAGCAACAGCACCGCCAGCGCCAGCCAACGCAGCGTCTGCTTGAGCCGCGCCTCGTCCGCCCGTTCCCAGCAGTGCGCCGCCTGCTTCTGGCACAGCTGCCCACCACAGGTGAGCAGACTGACCACTATCACCAACAGAAAACCGATCATGGTTGCTGTTTATACCACATCAGCACCAGACGGTTCATGCGATCCACCTTATCTGCGGCAGGCAGTTCCTGCGGCAGCGCTTCGCCGCGGGAGAGCTGCAACACCAGCGACACATTCCCCTGCTTGCGCGCCTGCGCCAGCCACTGCGGGAAGTCGGCGTCGCTGATCAGGTGCCCTTTGGCGTCCGGATACTCCAGACCATAGGCCACCTCGCCTTTCTGGCTGTACATCAGCACGTCGCTGCGCTTGAGTTCCCAGGCCAGGCCGGCCGCCACCCCAACGCTGTCGGTCAGCACGTAACGGCTGTCGCCCAGTTCGGCCATCGTGGCGCGGGCGAAGTTCTGCGGCAGTTTGGAATCGGTCACCTGCTGCGGAATCGCGTAACCGATCACCAGGCACAGCAGCACCGGGCAAGCGGCCGCCCAACGCCATTGGCGGCCGTTATCGCGCGCGGAGACCAGCGCGAACAGCAGCCAACCGCCGAACGCAATCAGGCCGAGCACCACTTTCGGCCACTCCTGCGGAGTAAACAGATGCGCTTTCGGCAGCAGGCCGGAGCTCAACACCACCAGCGCCACGATGCCAATCAGCCCGAACAGGCCGTTCAGCCAGGCGTTGGCCTTAAACAGCCTGGCGCGCAGGGTGGCGGCGTAGTCTTCCGCATAGGCGGTCATCAGCAGCGCCAGCGGCGCCATGCAAGGCAGAATATAGGTCGGCAGCTTGCCTTTGGCGATGCTGAAGAAGATCAGCGGCATCATCGCCCAGCTCAGCAGGAAGAACAGCTCCGGGCGCTGCACGCGTTCGCGCCAACCTTTGAGCAGCGCGCCGGGCAGCAGCGCCAGCCACGGCAACACCGCCGCCAGCAGGATCGGCAGGTAATACCAGAACGGCGCCTTGTGCTGGGCGTTATCTTCGGCGAAGCGCTGAATGTGTTCGACCCAGAAGAAGTAATTCCAGAAATCGGGCTCACGTTGCGCGATCGCCAGCGCCCACGGCAGGCTGAGCAACGTGGCGGTCACGATCGCCACCGGGCCGTAGCACAGCAGATCCTTGATGCGACGTTGCTGAATGACAATCGGGATCACCGCGATCACCGGCACCGCCAGCGCCAGGAAGCCCTTGGTCATAAAGCCCATGCCGCAGGCCAAGCCCAGCAAGGCGTAGGCGCCCAGCTTGCCTTTGACCGAGGTGGCTTTCAGCGTCAGGTAATAGCTGACCATCGCCGCCGCCAGCCACAGCGAAATCATCGGATCCAGCACGCTGTAGGTGCCGATGCTGAACACCAGCACCATCGACAGGAACATCAGCGCCGCCAGGCTGGCGCGGCGCGCATTGCGCCACATCAGCATCGCCAGCGCGAACACCAGCAGCGCGGTCATGCCGGTGCTGAACACCGAGCCGAAACGCACCGCAAAGTTGTTTTCCCCGAACAGCCACTGGCTGATGTTATTGAACCAGTATCCCGCTACCGGCTTCTCGAAATAGCGCAGCCCCAGCAGGTGCGGCACCACCCAATCGCCGCGTTGCAGCATTTCACGGCTGATCTCGGCATAACGCGTTTCATCCGGCTGCCACAGCAGGCGACCGTTAAGCGGGATCAGATAGACCAGAGCAAAAAAAACGGCCAGCAGAATGGCCCAGGATCCTTTTAGCGCCTTCATGTAACGTCCTTCACATCGGTTTGACAGCCCAGCCAACCTTCGCGGCCGGGGAAAGGAGCGCGCTTGATGCGGCCCAACGGCAGTGACGCCAAATCTTGCGGTAACAGCGCGCTCAGCGGACAGAATTCGATGCCCTGCTGCCGTGCGCGTTGCAATAACTGTTCGAACATCGCCGCTTGCGACATGCCTTCCACTTCGGTGTGAATGGTGTACACCGGTACGCCGCGATCGTTCTCGATGGCGCGCAGAATGTAGTCGTTGAAGTCGGCCATGCTGACTTCGCTGCCGATCACTTCGTCGAAGGTCGGCAACGTCACCGGGATCTGCACCGTACCGTGACGCCCGTCGCTCAGCACCGGACGGAACGGATGGGTGCCGCGGCAATCGCTGTTGTAATGGAAGCCGAAGCGCTGCTTGACCTCCAGCACGCGCGTGTCGGCACGCCACCCTGCTACGGCGGAGCATTTCACCGGCTGGCCGGTGCTGGCGCTCAGGGCATCGACGCCCCGCTGCACCTGTTCGGTCAGCTGCGCCTCGCTCCATTTGCCGACGTTGGCCTGCCATCCCTGGTGATCCCAGGCGTGCAGCCCGACTTCATGGCCGGCTTCGGCGGTGCGCTTCATCAGCGGCCCCAGCGCGCGTGAAATGTTGCGCCCCGGCCACGCGGTGCCGGCCAGCAGAATATCCAGACCGTACAGCGAAGCGGCGTTCGAGCGCAGCATTTTCCACAGAAATTTCGGACGCAAAAGGCGCCAAAGATGGCGCCCCATGTTGTCCGGTCCCACGCTGAAGAAGAAGCTGGCCTGAATGTCGTACTTTTCGAACAGGTCCAGCAACTGCGGCACCCCTTCACGGGTGCCGCTGAAGGTATCTACATCAACCCGCAGACCGACTTTCTTCATGCATCGTTCCCTTCCTGAACGGTAGTGCGCAGGAAGTAGTCCAGCGTATCGGCGACGGTTTGCTTCATCTCGATGGTCGGCTGCCAGCCCAGCAGGCGGCGCGCGTTCTTGATGCTCGGCGTGCGGTGCTCGACGTCCTGGTAACCTTTACCGTAGTAGCTGCTGCTCTCCACGTCCTTGAAGCCGGCAAACGGCGGGAAGCGGTCGCGCAGCGGGTGGTTGTTGAAGCTTTCCAGCAGCATTTCCGCCAGCTCGCGAATGCTCGCTTCGTTGGTCGGGTTGCCGATGTTGACGATCTGACCGTCGCAAAGGCCGTCGCGGTTCTCAATGATGCGGAACAGCGCTTCGATGCCGTCGTTGATGTCGGTGAAGCAACGCTTCTGTGCGCCGCCGTCCATCAGTTTGATCGGCGAACCTTCTACCAGGTTGAGGATCAGCTGGGTGATGGCGCGGGAAGAACCGATGCGCGCGGCGTCCAGGTTATCCAGACGCGGCCCCATCCAGTTGAACGGACGGAACAGCGTGAACTTCAGGCCTTCTTTGGCGCCGTAAGCCCAGATCACCCGATCCAGCAGCTGTTTGGAGACCGAGTAGATCCAGCGTTGTTTGTTGATTGGCCCGACGATCAGACGCGAATGGTCTTCATCGAACTCTTTGTCGTCGCACATGCCGTACACTTCTGAGGTGGACGGGAAGATGATGCGCTTGTTGTATTTCACGCAGTCGCGAACGATCTTCAGGTTCTCTTCGAAGTCCAGCTCGAACACGCGCAGCGGGTTGCGGGTGTATTCGATCGGCGTCGCGATCGCCACCAGCGGCAGCACCACGTCGCATTTCTTGATGTGATACTCGATCCACTCGGAGTGGATGCTGATGTCGCCTTCCACGAAATGGAAACGCGGGTTGTCGAGGAAGCGGCTGATGGCGTCAGAGCCGATATCCAGGCCGTAGATGTCGTAGCGATCGTCGCGCAGCAGGCGCTCGGTCAGGTGGTTGCCGATGAAACCGTTGACCCCGAGGATCAGCACGCGGGTGCGGCGTTTCATCACGGCGTTCGGCTTGGCGGCCAGACGCACGTCGGTGACGATGCCCATTTCCTGCGCCAGGCGGCTGCCCTGCACGTACAGGCCACTTTCGTTCTGCCCGGCGACGATTTCCAGCGCGCCTTCGCCACAGGCGATGACCAACGGGGCGGTGCTCAGCACGGTGCCCGGTTGTTTATCGTGTTGGGTATCCAGCACGCGGGAACGCCAGACGATCAGCTTGCGCTGGCCGAGGTAGCTGAATGCCCCCGGGTACGGTTCAGTGACGGCGCGCACCAGGTTGTTGATCTCTTTGGCGGATTTGTGCCACAAGATCTCGCCGTCCGCCGCGGTGCGGCGCCCGAAGTAGCTGGCCTGAGACTCATCCTGCTTGGTAAAAGTGGCGGTGCCGTTCTTCAGCTTCGGCAGCTGCTCTTTCAACACGGCCTGTGCGGCTTCCAGCACTTTTTTGTGCAGCGTCAGCGCGGTGTCGTTGTCGGCAATAGCCACTTTCTGCTGGCCCACAATGTCGCCGGCGTCAGGGCGTTTCACCATTTTGTGCAGGGTGGCGCCGGTTTCGGTTTCGCCATTCACCAACGCCCAGTTCACCGGCGCGCGGCCACGGTAGCGCGGCAGCAGCGAACCATGCAGGTTGAAACCGCCCAACGGGGCCAGCGACAAGATCTCGTCGCTCAGCATGTGACGGTAGTAGAACGAGAAGATCACGTCCGGCTGCAGTTCGCGAATGCGATCAACCCACAGCGGGTGGTTCACGTCTTCCGGCGCATAGACCGGCAGATCCAATTCGGCGCCCAAACGGGCCACGGAGGAGAAGAAGTTGTTCTCACCTGGGTCGTCGGTGTGCGTGAACACAGCCTGCACGTCATAACCCGCCTCAGTCAGCGCTTTCAGACCTGCGCAGCCAATATCATGGTAAGCAAATACAATAGCTTTCATCATTCTTCTTCCTGAGTATTGTGGTCTTGCTGTACGCCGACCACTTTCTGAACAAAATAGCGAGGACGTGCGCGCACGTCGGTATAGATGCGGCCGATGTATTCACCCAGTAGCCCCATGCCGACAAACTGGGCGCCGATAAAGGTGAACAGGACGGCGAAAAGCGTGAACACGCCGCCGGCGGCCCATTCAGGACCGAGCAGCAGACGCAGCGCGATCAACACCAGCGCCAACACGAACCCGGACAGCGCTACGATGCTGCCGACCACGCTGAGCAAACGCAGCGGCGTAGTGGTCAGACAGGTGATCAGGTCATACATCAGGTTGATCAGCTTCATCAGGCTGTATTTGGAGTCGCCGAACTCGCGCTCGGCGTGACGCACGTCGATCTCGGTCGTGCGACGGGCGAAGGTATTCGCCAGGATCGGGATGAAGGTGCTGCGCTCATGACAGTGCAGCATCGCCTCAACGATATGACGACGGTAGGCGCGCAGCATGCAGCCGTAGTCCCCCATCGATTTGCCGGTGGCGCGTTGAATCATCATGTTGATTACGCGCGAAGCGCTTTTGCGGAACCAGGAGTCCTGACGGTTAGCGCGCACGGTGCCCACCACGTCATAGCCCTCTTCCGCCACGCTGACCAGCCGAGGGATTTCCTCCGGCGGGTTCTGCAGATCGGCGTCAAGGGTAATCACCAGATCGCCGGTCACCTGATTGAAACCGGCCATGATCGCCGAATGCTGGCCATAGTTGCGGTTAAGCAGGACGGCAATCACGTGACTGTCCGGCTTTTCGGCCGCCGCGGTCAGCATGTCAGCGGAGTTGTCGCTGCTGCCATCGTCGACGAGAATGATTTCATAAGGTTGGGATAACTGCTTACAGGCGGCGGTAGTGCGCTCCAGCAACGCAGGCAGGCTTTCCTGCTCGTTGTATACCGGGATGACTATCGACACTTTTTTGATCAGTTCAACGCGAGACACGTAAAGACTCCACAACAGAAGACAAGGCATTGACCACGCGATCCACATCGGCGTCGGTCATATCAGGGAATAGCGGTAAGGTGCACAGCCGCGCCGAGTTCCATTCGGTATTCGGCAACGACAGCTGCGGATAGCGCTCACGGTAGAATTTCTGGGTGTGCGCGGCACGGAAATGCAGCCCGGTGCCGATGCCAACCTCTTTCAGGCGCTCCATCAGCTGGTCGCGATCGAGGCCGCAGCACTCGGGATCGACGCGCACCATAAACAGGTGCCAGGCGTGGTCATGCGGATAATCCGGCACGCCCAACGGCTGGAACGGCGAGCCTTCCAGCGCGCTCAGGTAGCGCTGCGCCAGCGCCTTACGGCGCGCGTTCAGCTCCGCGAAGCGCGACAGTTGCACCACGGCGATCGCCGCGTGAATGTCGGACAAGTTGTATTTGTACCCCGGCTCCACCACTTCGGCCTGCGGTTTGCGGCCAAGCTGCTGGCGATCGAAGGCATCGACGGCCAGGCCGTGGAACTTCAGGCAACGCAGGCGATCCGCCAGCGCATCGTCGTCGGTGGCGATCAGGCCGCCTTCGGCGCAGGTCACGTTCTTAATCGCGTGGAACGAGAAAATCGCCGTGCCGCGCGCGCCGACCCATTCGCCGTTGTAACGCGTGCCGACCGCATGGGCGGCGTCTTCGATCAGCGGCAGACGATAGCGTTCGGCCACGGCGCGCAAAGCGTCCATCTGCAGGGGGGCGCCGGCATAATGCACCGGAACAATCGCTTTGGTTTTCGGGGTGATGGCAGCCTCAACGTCGGCGGCGCTGACCATCAAGGTCTCACGGTCAACGTCGATCATCACCGGCGTAGCGCCCAGCAGTTCGATCATGTTGAGGGTGGAAACCCAGGTTTGGGAAGGGGTGATGACTTCATCGCCGGGCCCCACGCCCAGCGCCATCAAAGTGATGTGCATGCCCGCTGTGGCGGAACTGACGGCGATGGCGTGCTTACAGCCGAAGGTGGAACAGAAGTCGCTTTCCAGTTGCTGATTTTGCGGGCCGGTGGTGATCCAACCGGAACGCAACACTTTCTCTACCGCGGCGATTTCTTCGTCGCCGATGGCTGGACGAGAGAAAGGTAAAAATTGATCCATAGTTAACCCCAAACGTATCGGACTGCTTTTGATGACACTATAAATCCCTTTCGTTTAACGAATATTAAACGCCAGAGAAGAATCGTTTCCGTGGATTAACTGCCAATGTAAGGCCGCAAGCTTAACTAAACCTTAAGACGAGACTTGTCATCAGTGGGAGAACTGATAGGAAGGTGCCGTCATCATTAATATAATTTTATTATGTAAATCAATTTCTTATATTTTTTAATAATTACTTACGTATTTTATTTTTGCCGAATCAAGCGTAGCACGTCATCGACGTTTTTCAAGAAAATCGGTATGAAAATGAGAGACCGCACAATATTCGCCGATGCTTATCTGACTATTTATATTCACTGTGTTTAGTTTCCGTTTACGTTGCGCCCCGCCGACTGGGTTAATTAAGCCGTGCGGGTCATGATCCAACGCTGGTCCCCTACCCATTGCAGCTGGAAATCCACTTCATAAATCTGCGACAGCAGCGCGGGCGCCATCACTTCACGCGTGACGCCCTGCGCTACCAGCCGGCCGGCATGCAGCAACCAAACCCGATCGGCCTGCTGCAGGGTGTGATTCAGATCGTGCGCGCATACCAGCGCGCTGCGCCCGCTCTGGCAGAATTCGCGCAGCAGGCGATCCAGCGCGACTTTCTGCGCCACATCCAGGCTGTTGGTCGGCTCATCCAGCAACAACAGGCGGCTGTGCGGATTGACGCTGGGCCACACCTGCAGCAAGACCGCCGCCAGCCGCACCCGTTGCCATTCTCCTCCAGAAAGCTGCGTCAGCATGCGTGACAGCTTATCCACCAGCTTCAACCGCCGGCACAGATAGAGGATGGCGTGCTCCACATCGGTTTGCGCCGCCGCCGCAGGCCGGTGCAGCGCCAAATACTGAAACACCGGCATCAGCGACACCGGCGGCTGTTGCTGGCTTAGGTAACCGCGCCGGGATGCCAGTTCGCTCCCCGGATAATCGGAGAGCGCGCGTCCGTCCAGACGAACCTCGCCCAGCCCCGGCAGCATGCCCGCCACCCGCGCCAGCAGAGTGCTCTTCCCGGCGCCGTTTGGGCCGATCAGGTGAACCTGCAACCCGCCGTCAATCTGTGCCGAAAAAGGCGCCAGGCGCCCCGCCACCCCAACCTCAACGAGTTGCAGCATTCGTCTTACCCTGCCAGCGCTTGTTTCACCGCCGCCACCAGCGCCGGATCTTCCGGCGTGGTGTCCGGCGAGAAGCGCTGGATCACCGTGCCGTCGCGCGCGATGAGGAATTTCTCGAAGTTCCACAAAATATCGCCGGCGTGCTTCGGCGCACGCCCTTTGCTGGTCATCCGCGCCAGGAACTCGCTGCCCTGCGGCGCGACAGCAGCCGGCTGCGCGGCAATCAGCGCCTGATACAGCGGATGACGGTGTTCGCCGTTCACCTCAATCTTGGCGAACATCGGGAATTGCACGCCGAAAGTGCCGCGGCAAAATGCCAGGATCTCTTCGTTGCTGCCCGGCTCCTGCCCCAGGAATTCATTGGACGGGAACCCCAGCACTTCCAGCCCCCGATCGCGATAGGTTTCGTACAGCGCTTCCAGCCCTTCATATTGCTTTGTCAGGCCGCACTCCGAGGCCACGTTGACCACCAGCAGCACTTTGCCCTGATAGGCCCCCAGCGTGGTAGCCTGATTTTCGATGGTCTGTAACGGCAGGTTATAAATTGGATTGCTCATCGGTTGTCATCCTGTAGTTTTTTAATGGCAGGTGAATGAAGAAAACTACCTTACGCCTTTTGCCCGGGTCAGTAACCAGATAAATAGCGGCGCTCCCAGCGTAGCGGTCACCACGCCGATCGGCAGTTCGGCCGCCAGCAGCGCAACGCGGGCAATCACATCGGCCACCAGCAACACGCCGGCCCCCGCCAGCGCGCAGGCCGGCAACAGATAGCGTTGGTCGGTCAGGCCGGTGAGACGCAAAATATGCGGGATCACCAGCCCGACGAAGCCGATCACCCCGGCGAGCGCCACGCTGACACCCACCAGCCAGCCGATCGCCAGCACCAGCAGGTTGCGCCACAGATGCAGCGACAGCCCGAGCTGCCGCGCCTGCACCTCGCCCAGCGCCATCAGGTTAAGCGCTCGCCCCTGGCCACACAGCCACAGCAGCACCGGCAGCAGCGCCAACACCAGCCACTTTTGGCGCCAGTCGACGCCGCCGAAGCCCCCCATCATCCAGTACATCAACTGCCGCAGATCGAGACTGGTGCTGAAATAGACCGCCCAGGTCATCAGCGCGCTGCACACGATGCCCAGCGCCACTCCCACCAGCAACAGCCGCGCATTGGTCAGGCGGCGCCGGCGAGCGAAGCCCAGCAGCAAGAACGTCATCGCCAGCGCGCCTGCTATCGCGGCGGCGCTCATCAGCGCTACCGGCAGCAGACCGTGGCCCAGCAGCACCGTCAGCACCAGCGCGACGCCGGCGCCGTTCGCCACCCCCAGCAGGCCAGGTTCCGCCAACGGGTTTTCAAACAGCGCCTGCATCACCGCCCCGGCTACCGCCAGGGCTGCGCCGACCAACATCACCGCCAGCGCCCGCGGCAATCGCAGTTGCCAGACGAACAGCTGCGCCCGATCGCTGAACCATTCTGACGGCCATATCCATCGATCGCCGGCGCAAAGGCTAAACAACAATGCCAGCACCACGCCCAGCGCCAACAGAATGACCTGGCGTTTATCGCGGTAACGTTGATGTTGCAACAGTAAGGTGAAGGTACGGCTGGTTGGCATGGCGCGGCGATTCCCTGCCGGCCGCTGTCGTGGCCGGATAATTGACGTCTGAGTCAAATATTAGGGGGTTAACGCCGCAAGGGGAAGCCTTGCGTAAGCGATGGCACAGGAAAGCAGCGGCTGGCTCTGCCCGTCATCGCCAGGATGATGGCAAAACCAGCCGCCGATAAACTCAGGGGTTAACGATGCTGACCGGGGTTGCCCTGCGGATAAGGCCGGCCGCGGCCGTCATCGCGCCGGTCATGGTCGCCGCGATCGTCATGATCACGATTATCGCGATCGCCGTGGAAAGGATTGCCGCTGCGCGCCGGCTCGCGATGCTCATAGCCGCGCGGCGGCGAAGGCTGCCAGCGCCCGCCGTCCCAGTACAGGCCGCGCGCATTGCGCTCCCCCAAACCGCGGCCCTGGTGTGCATGCCACCATTGCGGGGGACGCCAGTCGTAGCCATCCCAGTAGTAACCACGGCGGTCCTGATCCCCCAAATGCAGGGAAACGCCCGGCACGTTGATATCGACGGAGACATCGGCCTGTGCCGCCAGCGGCAGCAACAGAGGGAAACACACCAGCAACAGAATCTTTTTCATTTTGCCTTCTCACTCTATTTTTCTTGCTGCAGTGGTTATATCAGTGCGCTTATTTAGCGACTATCTCACCGGTGCCTATTTTCAGATCGTTTTCGACGGCCTTACACAATCCCGACACTGTTTGCCGACGTCTTTAATTATTATTGCCTCTGCCAAGGCTTAACGAATAACTGATATCGCTTAAGCGGCGCGACAATGATAATTAAACGGATCCCCACCGGAGGATAATAAGATGATTAAACGACTCGGTATGCTGCTGGCCGTGGTCGCCCTGGCCTCAACCCTTAGCGCCTGTTGCTGGGGCCCTCACGGAGGCGGCGGCCACCGTGGCGATGGCCCTGGCCATTATTACGGCCGTTATTGAAGTGAGAAATAAAAGCCACGCATTACATGAAATAAGATATAAGAATATTCCGCAATTAAGGACAATGATTTTCGCCGTGCCGACTTAACGGCTCAATGAAGTCATGTCTATCGATTAGGAATAAACTGAATTTTGTCCCAGAAAAGAAAAAGGCCGCGCAAGCGGCCTTTTTTGATGTCACGTCACTCACCCTTTCGGGCTGGCGTTTTCTACCCGGCTTTTCAGCTTCTGCCCCGGACGGAAGGTCACCACGCGGCGCGCCGTAATCGGAATGTCTTCGCCGGTCTTCGGGTTACGCCCCGGACGTTGGTTCTTGTCACGCAGATCAAAGTTGCCAAAACCCGACAGTTTTACCTGTTCGCCATTCTCAAGGGCCCGACGGACCTCTTCAAAGAACAGTTCCACCAGGTCTTTGGCGTCCCGTTTGCTAAGCCCAAGCTTCTCAAACAGGTGTTCTGACATTTCAGCTTTAGTAAGCGCCATAGGTTCAATCCCTCAAGGATGCTTGGAATCGCTGTTTTAGAGCCTCTACGCATTTTGCAACGGTAGCGGCTATCTCCTCTTCTTCCAGTGTACGAGCGGTATCCTGCAATACCAGACTGATAGCCAGGCTCTTGTCACCTTCTGCCACGCCCTTGCCACGGTACACGTCAAACAAGTTTACGCCAACTACCTGATTTGCGCCAACTTTCTTACACTCGGCCAAAATATCTTCTGCGGGGACGTTTTCAGCCACCACAATGGCGATATCACGGCGGTTTGCCGGGAAGCGCGAAATCTCCCGCGCCTGAGGCACGGCGCGGCTCGCAAGCTTGTTCCACTCCAGTTCAAACACCACGGTGCGGCCGTTAAGATCCAGTTTACGTTCAAGTTCCGGGTGAACCACACCGATGAAACCAACGCGTTCGCCGTGCAAATAAATCGCCGCACTTTGCCCTGGATGCAGGGCCGGATTGGCTTCTGCCCGGAACTGAATTTCGGATAATTTACCGGTCAGCTCGAGGACAGACTCCAGATCCCCTTTTAAATCATAGAAGTCGACGGGCTTGCGCGCCAGATCCCAATGTTCATCGTGCGTATGGCCGGCGATCACGCCCGCCAGCATGACGTCCTGACGGATACCCAGATCTGCCGCACTATCAGGCACAAAGCGCAGGCCGCTTTCGAACAGGCGCAGGCGCGTCTGCTGACGGTTCTGGTTATACACCACCGCAGACAGCAGGCCGGTCCACAACGACAGACGCATCGCCGACATTTCGACCGAAATCGGGCTTGGCAGGATCAGCGCTTCTTCATTCGGGTGCAGCAGCGCCTGCACTTTCGGATCGACGAAGCTGTAGGTGATCGCTTCCTGATAACCGTGATCGACCAGCATGGTCTTCACGCGCTTGAGCGTCAGATCGGCTTCGCGATGCTGGGTCATCACCAAATCGGCGCGCACCGGTACATCCGGAATGTTGTCGTAGCCGTAAACGCGCGCCACTTCTTCCACCAGATCCTCTTCGATCTCCATATCGAAACGCCAGCTCGGTGCGACCGCTTGCCAGCTGTCGCCCTGTTCGGTCACCTGGCAACCCAGACGGCGCAGAATGTCGCTGACCTGCTCGCTCGGCACCACGTGGCCGATCAGGCGATCCAGCTTCTCGCGGCGCAGCGTGATGGTGGCGCGTTTCGGCAGTTCATTCTCGTGAGTCACGTCGATAATCGGGCCTGCCTGGCCGCCGCAGATGTCGAGCAGCAGGCGCGTGGCGCGCTCCATGGCTTTGTACTGCAGCGCCGGATCGACGCCGCGCTCATAGCGGTGAGAAGCATCGGTGTGCAGGCCGTGACGGCGGGCGCGGCCGGTGATCGACAGCGGGCTGAAGAAAGCGCACTCCAGCAGCACGTCCTGGGTTTCGCCGTTGACGCCGGAATGCTCGCCGCCGAAGATACCGCCCATCGCCAATGCTTTTTGGTGATCGGCGATCACTAAGGTGTCGGCGTTCAGTTTGGCTTCGTTGCCGTCCAGCAGCGTCAAGGTTTCCCCTTCTTCCGCCATGCGCACCACGATACCGCCGTCGATGCGGCTCAGATCGAAAGCGTGCATCGGCTGGCCAAGTTCCAACAGCACATAGTTGGTGACGTCGACGACGGCATCGATAGAACGGATACCGCAACGACGCAGTTTTTCACGCATCCACAGCGGGCTTGGCGCCTTCACGTTGATGCCTTTGACCACGCGGCCCAGATAACGCGGGCACGCCTGCGGTGCATCAACGCGGATCGGCAGCGTGGCGTCAATCGTCGCGGGCACCGGGCTCATGTCCGGCTCGGTCAGCGCAACCTGGTTCAGTACGCCTACGTCACGCGCGACGCCGATGATGCCCAGGCAGTCGGCGCGGTTCGGGGTGACGCTGATCTCGATGGTGTTGTCGTTCAGTTTCAGATAGTCACGGATGTCGGTGCCGATCGGCGCATCCAGCGGCAGTTCGATAATGCCGTCATGATCGTCAGAAATGCCCAGCTCGGAGAACGAACACAGCATGCCTTCCGAAGGTTCGCCGCGCAGTTTGGCGGCCTTGATTTTGAAATCGCCCGGCAACACCGCGCCCACGGTGGCAACCGCCACTTTCAGGCCGGTGCGGCAGTTCGGCGCGCCGCAGACGATGTCGAGCAAGCGATCGCCGCCCACGTTAACTTTAGTGACGCGCAGTTTATCGGCGTTCGGGTGCTGACCGCACTCGACAACCTCACCCACCACGACGCCGTTAAACGCGCCGGCAACCGGATCCACGCCGTCCACTTCCAAACCGGCCATGGTGATTTGATCGGATAATGCTTCGCTGCTGATGGCCGGGTTTACCCACTCGCGCAACCAGAGTTCACTGAATTTCATGTGATATTCCCGCCTTACTTAAACTGTTTGAGGAAACGCAGATCGTTTTCGAAGAATGCGCGCAGGTCGGTGACGCCGTAACGCAGCATCGTCAGGCGCTCCATGCCCATACCAAAGGCGAAGCCGGAGTAAACTTCTGGATCGATGCCCACGTTGCGCAGCACGTTCGGATGCACCATGCCGCAGCCCAGCACTTCCAGCCATTTACCGTTTTTGCCCATCACGTCCACTTCGGCGGACGGCTCGGTGAACGGGAAGTAGGACGGACGGAAACGAACCTGCAGGTCTTCTTCAAAGAAGTTATTCAGGAAATCGTGCAGCGTGCCCTTTAGGTTGGTGAAGCTGATGTCTTTATCGACGATCAGCCCTTCCATCTGGTGGAACATCGGGGTGTGAGTCTGATCGTAGTCGTTACGATAAACGCGGCCCGGCGCAATGATGCGGATTGGTGGCTGCTGGTTCTTCATGGTGCGGATCTGCACGCCGGAGGTCTGAGTGCGCAGCAGGCGCGTAGCGTCGAACCAGAAAGTATCGTGGTCGGCGCGCGCCGGGTGATGCCCTGGAATGTTCAGCGCGTCGAAGTTATGGTAATCGTCTTCAATCTCCGGGCCGGTAGCGACGGAGAAGCCCAGCTCGCCGAAGAAGGTTTCGATGCGGTCGATGGTGCGGGTCACCGGGTGCAGGCCGCCGTTTTCCATGCGACGGCCCGGCAGGGAGACGTCGATGGTTTCAGCCGCCAGGCGCGCGTTCAGCGCTGCGCTTTCCAGCGCGTTCTTGCGCGCGTTCAGGGCGTCTTGCACCTCTTGCTTGGCCTGGTTGATCACCGCGCCGGCCGCCGGACGGTCTTCCGCCGGTACGTCGCGCAGAGACTGCATCTGCAAGGTGAAATGACCTTTCTTGCCAAAATATTCGACGCGCACCAAATCTAACGCGGCAACATCCTGGGCATCTTCTACGGCTGCCTTGGCATTGGCAACCAGCTCTGCGAGATGTGGCATTGCTTTCCTCTTCCTCTGGCCGGGATGGCCCTAAGTAATTGTTATCTATTATTCGAACACGCCTTTGAGCAATCTTCAAAGACTTTTCAATGCGTTGCCGGCCAGGCGGCTCGCCTGCGCGGCGCAGGGCCGGCTGAGTACCCGCCGTTCTCACCGCAACGCTTTGCAAGGCGGGACGATGGCCAAAAACAAAAAAGCCTCCACGAGGGAGGCTTAGGCGCTACTTTTCGTTTCTTTTCTTACGCGCAAAGCCTCCTGAAATCAGGCGCTAAAGTAAAAAAAGAAACGAAAAATAGCTGCGTGCATGATTGCGGTACCTTGTCGATGATTGTCCACCAGTGATATAGCGGCGGGCAATGAAAGTCAATATTTGTCGCTGAAAACAAAGATTAAAAGAGGGAGCAAGCTCCCTCTTCTACTGACTTACGCCAGAGCTGCTTTCGCTTTCTCAACCAGTGCGCCGAAGGCCACTTTGTCGAAGACTGCGATGTCAGCCAGGATCTTACGGTCAATTTCGATCGAGGCTTTTTTCAGGCCGTTGATGAACTTGCTGTAAGACAGACCGTTCTGACGAGCAGCTGCGTTGATACGTGCAATCCACAGCTGACGGAACTGACGCTTACGTTGACGACGGTCACGGTAAGCATACTGACCTGCTTTGATTACTGCCTGGAAGGCAACACGATATACGCGCGAACGGGCACCGTAGTAACCTTTCGCCTGCTTCATGATTTTCTTGTGACGTGCGCGTGCAATTACACCACGTTTTACGCGAGCCATATGCTCTCTCCTAAAGTCTTATTCTAAATTCAAAAAAAATGGCTTATGCGTACGGCAGGCACGCGGTAACCAGGACCAGATCGTTTTTAGACACCATGCCTTTCGGACGCAGGTGACGTTTACGCTTGGTTGCTTTTTTGGTCAGAATATGACGCAGGTTGGCATGTTTACGCTTAAAACCACCGCTGCCGGTTTTTTTGAAGCGCTTGGCTGCACCACGTACAGTTTTAATCTTTGGCATTTTAATTAAATCCACTTCGCATTGTTAAACAACGAATCAGTTGGGCGAATAAAACCCACACAGCGCAAGCGCCGCGCGGGTTCCATTACTTGTAAGCCTTACTGTTTCTTCTTAGGAGCGAGCACCATAATCATCTGGCGGCCTTCGATCTTCGTAGGGAAGGATTCGACCACTGCCAGATCCATATCTTCACACAGGTCTTTACGGACGCGGTTAAGCACTTCCATGCCGATCTGCTGGTGCGCCATCTCACGCCCGCGGAAACGCAGGGTGATTTTGGCTTTATCGCCATCTTCCAGAAAGCGAATCAGGTTGCGTAGTTTGACCTGATAGTCGCCATCATCGGTGCCAGGACGGAATTTGATTTCCTTAACCTGGATAACTTTTTGCTTCTTCTTCTGTTCTTTCGTCGACTTGCTCTTCTCGTAGAGGAATTTGCCGTAATCCATGATTCGGCAAACTGGCGGTTCGGCATTTGGGCTGATTTCTACTAAATCAACGCCCGCTTCCTCAGCTTTTTCAAGAGCTTCATTCAGACTGACAATACCAATCTGCTCGCCATCGACGCCGGTTAGGCGAACTTCTTGCGCGCGAATTTCTCTGTTAATGCGATTAGGACGCGCCGGTTGAACTCGTTTTCCGCCTTTAATACTTTATTCCTCCAGTTGATGAAGACTACGGCTGCGAATCTCTTTCAGCAGCTTGTCTACGACTTCGTTTACGTCCAGGCTTCCCAAGTCTTTGCCACGGCGGGTACGAACGGCAACTTTGCCTGCTTCGACCTCTTTGTCACCGCACACCAACATGTAAGGGACTCGACGTAAAGTATGTTCGCGAATTTTAAAGCCAATCTTCTCATTTCTCAAGTCCGCTTTCACGCGAATACCTGCATCCTGCAGTTTTTTGGTCAATTGCTGGACGTAATCAGACTGGCTGTCGGTGATATTCATCACCACCACCTGCACCGGAGCGATCCAGGTCGGGTAGAACCCGGCATATTCTTCGGTAAGGATACCGATGAAGCGTTCCATGGAGCCCAAAATGGCGCGGTGAATCATTACCGGCACGACGCGATCGTTGTTTTCGCCAACGTACGATGCGCCCAAACGGCCCGGCAAGAAGAAATCGAGCTGCACGGTACCACATTGCCATGCGCGATCCAAACAATCATGCAGGGTAAATTCAATTTTCGGTCCGTAGAAGGCGCCCTCGCCCGGCTGGTACTCGAACGGAATGCCGTTCTCGGTCAGCGCGGCGGCCAGGTCTTCTTCTGCACGGGTCCACATGTCGTCGGTGCCGATACGTTTTTCCGGACGCGTGGACAGCTTGACGGCGATCTTGTCGAAGCCGAAAGTGCCGTACACGTCATAGACCATGCGAATGCATTCGTTCACTTCGGCGCGCACCTGCTCTTCGGTACAGAAGATGTGGGCGTCATCCTGCGTGAAGCCGCGCACGCGCATCAGGCCGTGCAGGGAACCCGAAGGCTCGTTGCGGTGGCAGCTGCCGAATTCGCCCATGCGCAGCGGCAAATCGCGGTACGACTTCAGGCCCTGGTTGAAGATCTGCACGTGACCCGGGCAGTTCATCGGCTTGATGCAGTATTCGCGGTTTTCCGACGCGGTGGTGAACATGGCGTCTTTGTAGTTTTCCCAGTGGCCGGTTTTTTCCCACAGCACGCGGTCCATCATGAACGGACCTTTCACTTCCTGGTACTGGTACTCTTTGAGCTTCATGCGCACGAAGGCTTCCAGCTCGCGGAAGATAGTCCAACCGTCGTTGTGCCAGAACACCATGCCCGGCGCTTCTTCCTGCATATGATACAGGTCGAGCTGTTTGCCGATCTTGCGGTGATCGCGCTTGGCCGCTTCTTCCAGGCGTTGCAGGTAGGCGTTCAGCTGCTTCTTGTCTGCCCAGGCGGTACCGTAGATACGCTGCAGCATTTTGTTTTTGCTGTCGCCGCGCCAGTAAGCGCCGGACGTTTTCTGCAGTTTGAAATGGTGGCAGAAACGCATGTTCGGCACGTGCGGACCGCGGCACATGTCGATGTATTCTTCGTGGTGATACAGGCCCGGACGATCGTCATGGCTGATGTTCTCATCCAGGATCGCCACTTTATAGATTTCGCCGCGCTCAGCGAAGGTGTCGCGGGCTTCTTGCCAGCTGACCTTCTTCTTGATGACGTCGTAATCCTTATCGGCCAACTCGTGCATCCGCTTTTCCAGCAGATCCAGGTCTTCCTGCGTCAGGGTGCGGTCGATATCCACGTCATAATAGAAACCGTTGTCGATCACCGGACCGATCGCCATTTTGGTATCCGGCCACAGCTGCTTGATCGCATGACCCAGCAGGTGCGCGCAGGAGTGGCGCATGATTTCCAGACCGTCTTCGTCTTTGATGGTGATGATGGCCAGCTGCGCATCTGATTCGATCAGATCGCCGGCGTCGACCAGCTCGCCGTTGACGCGGCCGGCGATACAGGCTTTCGCCAGGCCAGGGCCGATATCGCGCGCGACATCCATCGGGGAAACGGGGTGGTCGAAATGACGCTGACTTCCGTCAGGAAGGGTAATAACAGGCATTAATAATTCCTTATCTACAGTGGTGACCCACACGACAGATCACATGAAGAAATACAATATTGTTTAACTACATGATGTTATCGACGCTATCCAGCTTTACCCTGCCAGATATGTACACTCATATGTACACAATTTGAAATGTACTATGTTGTTACGCCATAACGGGATGAGTAGTCTATCACTAGAGAAAGGCCATCATCTACAAGAGGATTTACAAACCCTCCCCTCGTCTATACTTCCACTATCCTTCTCTAAAGGGATATCAGTATGTGTGGCCGTTTTGCTCAAATTCAAACTCGTGCAGATTATCTAGATGTTCTGGCATCCGATCTAGAATTTGCCGGCGCATTGGATAACGTGCCGATTGCACGTTACAACGTGGCGCCAGGCACTCGCGTACTGATATTGA
This sequence comes from Serratia sp. CY74737, assembly GCF_052166775.1. Taxonomy (NCBI): domain Bacteria; kingdom Pseudomonadati; phylum Pseudomonadota; class Gammaproteobacteria; order Enterobacterales; family Yersiniaceae; genus Serratia; species Serratia sp. CY74737. The sequence goes on along the minus strand of NZ_JBJNOF010000015.1, from coordinate 3,230 downwards.
ATCAGCGTAACGACAAGCTACACCTTGATCCTGTTTACTGGGGGTATGGCCCTGATTGGTGGCGTGAAATGAAGCGTCAGCCGGTTATCAATGCTCGCGTTGAAACAGCCGCCACCAGCAGAATGTTCAAGCCGTTATGGAATCACGGTCGCGCGCTGGTGATGGCAGATGGCTGGTACGAGTGGAAGAAAGACAAGCACGACGCCAAAGTAAAGCAACCCTATTTCATCTATCACGAATCAAAAGCACCTATATTTTTCGCCGCGATAAGCCGCCATCATCCCGATGCTAAAGAGCCTCCTGATGATGACGGTTTTGTCATCGTGACCAGCGCCAGCGATTCGGGCCTGCTCGATATTCATGACCGCCGGCCTGTCGTTCTGCCGCCAGCAGCTGCACGGGAGTGGATAAGTCCGGACACTACATCCTCGAGAGCGGAAGAGCTCGCAAACGAAGCGTCAACTCCTCCCGATGATTTCGCCTGGCATCCTGTAGGAAAATCAGTCGGCAATATAAACAATGATAGCGTCGATCTGGTTAAGTGTATTAGCGTAAGCATGTCCTGACACAACTACGACATAGTACTTAAACTAACGGGTCTTGCTGAATTCATCTGTCCTTGTTAATGCAAAATTGCATTAGTAAAGGGAGAATTAGTGCTATGATCAACATCACCAATCTGTTTGGTTCGAGATCGAATGTGGTAATTTATCAGATTGCACAATCCAAACTAATGTTTCTATAATTAATCAGCCACTCGAAACAGGAAGCTAGAGTTATCAAACTAGCTCAGATCACATTAAACCTTTAGGTGTATAATAATGACACTCCGTGATGTTTTTGACGAATATATTAAACTCATACACAGCATGGCATATGAGAAATCCAAATCCATTGGAAAAACCATTGATGAACCAAGCTTTATAAGCTCATTTGTTGAAAACCACAAGACACTGGAAGAACTTTTAAACAAAAATCACTCTCAAAAATACTATATAATCGACGCGGTTTATACCCATCAAACGCCAAAAGTAACACCTGCCAAAAGTAAAATGTCTGTAGAAATTGCAGATCTATTAATAATTAATACTCATCATTCTGCATCCCAGCCGAATACGGTAGGCAATGCAATGTTGTTTCAGGCCAAACGACACTCTTCACCTAAGACAGGTTCTCTTGCGGCAGAAAATGAGAAAACACAATTCCATCTATATAAGAAATGGCCTAAATTCACCTTCAAAAACCGAAAATTTCATTTTAATGGCTCAGGTTACAAATGGGATTTCAATTTAAAAAAAGATACAGCCCTAGAGCATTCAAAATACATTGTAATATACGACGGCGAAATATCCACCAGTCAATCAGGTCAGTTGAGCCAACAATTTATGAATGCGAAATTTATTGACAACTCCCCCTGGAATAGCTCAGCATGTGAGAGTTCAAAGAACCAACCCAGTCAGGGGTTAACCTGCGAGGAAAGTTTCTCAGCAACACTCGAAAAAATAATATTAGGGACTAACGGTAGACATTTTGATACAAGTGAAAATGTTGCAAACGACCATTGGTCTAATTTTATACAAGGAATGATGGGATTAGCAGTCGGTGGGGTTTATACGTACAAACTTTTAAGGCAAAACATAATAAAAGGAAATAGGTTTAGATCAATATCATCTTCTTTCTTATATAACACCGCTGAGTTAGTCTTAAGACATGAGAGGAATAAAATTCATAACCTCACTAATCACCCCATAGAAAACAAGCCGTCGTTCTATTATACTAAAATAGTGCTTAATTCCATGGATAGTAGCAATAGCATGTCACCTCCAGCAATCGGTGATGACATTGCCGTTATGATGCCACCTTCTCACCCGCCAATGTTAATAATCAACTCTTTTGATAAAGAAGAATTCGATAGGAATGGATAAATCAAAAATTATCCTCACATGAAGATTTACTGGTTTTTATAATAGAAACTTAGGTTATAACTTAATAGTAATAGTCAGGCCGGAAAGTGAGGCATCTAATCCGGCCTAAATAGAGAAATTTGGCAAGGCTGCTTGTAAGGCACTTCCCTCTCGATAATACATTATGTGAAAATAGAGTCACACCCTACCGATTTAATAAACCCGAGCGCGCGGCAGATCACTAAGCCGTGTAGTGTATGCCGGTGACAGTAGCTCACGTTTCATTGACCAAGCCTGATGCGCTCCTTGACCAGCGAACCACAGTTTCGCCCTACCCGAATTGTTGATCCGATCAAGCACTCCCATCAGTTGCTCACTGTTATGCCGTGGTTTGCACTCATCGAATAGCCCTAACTGAGCCACGCCTTGACTGTAAAAATCCTGCAGCATCACCCCGCCTTTTTGATACCGATGACCGGGTTGCCAAATCGCATCAAGGCAACGCATAGCCGCGGCGATAATGTCGCGAGTATCCTGTGTGGGTACGCTCAGTTTTATGCTTGCGGTGTTGCCGTAGTATTCCTCATTGATGGCAAATGGGCTGGTTTTGAGCCACGCGCTGACATGCCGGCAATACTGATGCTCCTCCCTCAGCTTCTCCGCTGCACGCGTCGCGTACATGCAAATAGCCTGATGCATCTGGTCATACTCGGTGATCCGGTCACCGAAGCTGCGGCTGCAGATGATTTGCTGTTTTGTCGGCGCAAACTCCTCCAGCTCGAGACAAGGCTGACCACGTAGCTCACGCACCGTTCGCTCAATGACAACGCTGAAATGCTTGCGGATCATCGCAGTGCTTGCATCGGCCAGCTGCAGTGCGGTTTCAATCCCCATCATGTTGAGCTTTTTCGAGATTCGGCGTCCGATACCCCAAACCTCCTCTACAGGCACCAGCCCCATCAATTTACGCTGGCGCCCTTCGTTGGATAGATCCACCACCCCGCCAGTCTTTTCCCACTTCTTCGCCGCGAAGTTTGCCAGCTTGGCCAACGTCTTGGTTTGGGCCATACCAACGCCCACAGTTAACCCAGTGTTGCGCAGTACCTTGGCCCTCACCTGACGACCGAAAGTATCCAGATCAATGCAGTTACGAACGCCAGTCAGGTCAAGGAAACTTTCGTCAATTGAATACACTTCCACGCGAGGTGCCATCTCTTCTAAAACAGCCATCACACGCTGAGACATGTCGGCGTATAGCTCATAGTTGCTGCTGAACGCGATGCCCCCTGCGCGCTCAAATTCCCGCTTAATTTTGAAATAGGGTTC